>NZ_JBHZIE010000002.1:0-338212 GCF_042747925.1 Microbacterium songi | reverse complement strand
CAACGGGGGCGCCTCCTTTCCCGGGGGGGGGGGAAATGGTCTCCGCGACGTGCCTGCGGGGACGGGTCAGGCGCTGACCGACTCGCGGTGCTGTCCGCGGGACAGCCCGAGCTCATCGGTGGGCACGTTCTTCGTCTCGCGCGCGGTCAGCGCACTGACCGATGCGATCACGGCGATGATGCCGGTGAAGACGCTGATCACGACCCACCCGCCTTCCTGCACGCCACCGAAGGCGGCGACGATGCTCGGCGCGAAGCCGGCCATCAGGAAGCCGAGCTGGGTGCCGATCGCCATGCCCGAGAAGCGCACCCGCGTGCTGAACATCTCGCCGTAGAACGACGGCCAGACGGCGTTGGCCGCGGCGTATCCGAACGAGAAGGTGAGGACGGCGAGGACGAACGTGAGCACCGTGTTGCCGCTCGACATCGACAGCATGTAGAAGGGCATGAGTGCCGCCGACGACAGCGCGCCGTAGATGAAGACGGGCTTGCGGCCGATGCCGTCGGCGAGTCGGCCGAACAGCGGCTGAGTGCCCAGGGCGAAGATGTTCGCGACGACCACAAGCCACAGCGTGAGGGAGGCGTCGAGGCCGACGACCACGCCGTAGGCGATCGCTAGGTTGCCGAACACCGTCGAGACGGCCGCGATGAACGCGCAGCAGATCACGCGGAGCACGTCGCGCCAGTGGTCGCGCAGCAGCGGGATGAGCGGCATCCGCGCAATGTCTCCGCGCGCCTTGGCATCTTCGAAGGCGGGAGTCTCATGCAGGCTCCGCCGGATGAAGAAGGCCACGAGCACGACGACGGCGCTCAGCCAGAACGGCACGCGCCAGCCCCATGTGAACTTGATCTCGTCCGGGAGCGCCACGACGGGGATGAAGATCAACGCGGCCAGGATCTGGCCGCCCTGCGTACCGGTGAGCGTCCAGGAGGTGAAGAACGAGCGACGGTCGTCGGGAGCGTGCTCGAGCGTGAGGGAGGAGGCACCGGCCTGCTCACCGGCGGCGGAGAGGCCCTGCATGAGGCGGCAGAGCACCAGCAGCGCCGGAGCGAACCATCCGATCTGCTCGAACCCGGGCAGGCATCCGATGAGGAAGGTGGACACCCCCATCAGCACGAGCGTGAACATGAGCACCTTCTGACGCCCGATCCGGTCACCGAAATGCCCGAGGATCACGGCCCCGAACGGGCGTGCGATGTAGGCGAAGCCGAACGTCGCGAAGGACATCACGAGAGCGGCCTGATCACCCGACGGGAAGAAAACGGTGGGGAAGATCAGCGCGGCCGCTGAGCCGAACAGGAAGAAGTCGTAGTACTCGACGGCACTGCCCATGAAACTGGCGACGGCGGCCCTCACGGGGGTCTTCCGCGTCGTTGCGGTGGTTGTCATCGGAGTGTTGCTCGCTTTCAGGTGAGGACGTCGTGCGTCTGCACGAGGTCGTGGAAGTGACCGATCATGCGGTCGGGGTCGGGGGTGAGATCCGTGATGAGTGCGAGGGCGTCGACGGCCTGGTACACGGCCATCCGACCGCCGTCCAGGGTGCGGCATCCGAGTCCGCGTGCCGCCCGGAGAAGCTCGGTCTCGAGCGGACGGTAGACGATGTCGGCGACCCACAGGTCGGGCCGCAGCAGATGCCGCGGAACCGGCATGCCGGGGTGGTCCGCCATTCCGGTCGGTGTGCAGTGCACGACACCGTCGCTCGCCGCCAGCAGGGTGGGGAGGTCGGCGGGGGAGTGGGCGTCGACGGTCGCGTCGTGGCGGGAGCCGAGCTCACCTGCGAGCTCGTCGGCCCGTCCGGTCTCGACGTCCACGATGCTCAGGTGAGCGACGCCGACGCGCAGCAGCGCGTCGGCGACGGCCGAACCCGCTCCGCCCGCTCCGAGGATCGTCACGCGCTGGACGGCGGCGTCCGGCAGACCCGTGGTGAAGGCCTTCTCGAACCCGGTCGTGTCGGTGTTGTAGCCGACCATGCCCTCGTCGGTGAAGAGCACCGTGTTCACGGCGCCCAGTGCCGCGGCGACGGGATCCACGCGGTCGAGGTACTCGATGACGAGGCGTTTGCAGGGGTGCGTGATGTTCAACGCATCGAATCCGAGTCTGCGCGTCCACTCGAGGATGTCGGGGAGCTGATCGGGGACGAGACCGAGTGCAGTGAGGTCGATCGGCCGATAGACGTAGTCGAGTCCCCAGTGCCGCGCCTCGGTCATGTGGAGGGGAGGCGTCAGCGACGGCGTCACTCCGGCACCGATCAACCCGACGAGATAGGGATGGGCGTCCGACACGGTACTCCTTCGTTCCGTATGTACTAACTGGTACGTCCAGAGTGAACCACGCGGGGATTTGCGTGTCAAGACCCTGCGGGGGAGAGGAAGCGTGGGCGTCCCGCGACGTCACTGCACGAACTGCGCAGATCGGCGCGGACTGCGCAGGATCCCGACAAGGGTCTGTGGGATTCGCGCGCGTCTGAGACGTCGGTGCTGCCGAGCGGAGGCGACGGGCAGGCCAAGGCCCGATCAGCTGCGGGGCCGGCCCGGTCCGGGCCTGGCAGTCGGGTCAGCGCACGCCGGAGGTGAGCCAGCCGACGACGACGTCGCCGATCACGGCGCGCAGGTGGTCTCGACGCTCGGGAGCTGCCAGATCAGTGTCGAAGAGGTAACCGAAGGTGTACTGATTGGCGATCTGAAAGACGCAGTAGGCACTGATCACGAGGTGCACATCGATGGCGTCGACATCGGTCCGGAACTCACCGAGCTCTCGGCCCTTCTCGAGGATGCGGTCGAGCAGGGTCTTGGCGGGCTGGCCGAGGGTGCGCAAGGACTCCAACGTGCGGATGGACTGACCGCGGTGGATGTTCTCGATGGCGACGAGGCGCACGAAGGCATCATGGGAGACGTGGTGATCGTAGGTCAGCTCGGCGAGGCGCCGGATCGCCACGAGGGGATCGGTCTCGTCGACGTCGATCGCACGTTCCGCCTCGCGGATGCCCTGGTAGGCGTTCTCCAGCACGGCCTTGTAGAGTTGCTCCTTGCCCCCGAAGTAGTAGTAGATCATCCGCTTCGTGGTGCGGGTGCGCTCTGCGATGTCGTCGACTCGTGCACCCGAGTAGCCGTCCTCGGCGAAGACCTCGGTCGCGACGGCGAGCAGCTCCGCACGAGTTCGCGCGGCATCTCGCTGAACGGTGCTCACGCCGCAAGGATAGTGGACCGGATGCCGCGGACCCGGGGCATCCGCGTCAATGTACTGCATGGTACATTGACGCGGATGAAGACGTCGATCGCCACCGTGTGCCTGAGCGGCACGCTCGCGGACAAGCTGCACGCCTGCGCTGCCGCGGGTTTCGACGGCGTGGAGATCTTCGAGCCGGACCTCGTCGTCGCCCCGGAGAGTCCGGAAGAGATCCGGGCCCTGGCGGACAGGCTCGGTCTCACCCTCGACCTCTACCAGCCCCTGCGGGATGTGGAGGGCGTCGACGAGTCGACGTTCGCCGACGTCCTTCGCCGGGCCGAGGCGAAGTTCGCGCTGATGCAGCGACTGGGGATGCATCTGGTGCTGTGCTGCAGCAACGTCGGCACCGCCACGATCGACGACGACGCGGTCAGTGCCGACCAGCTGCGCCGGTTGGGCGCGCTCGCTCAGGGCTACGGTGTGCGCATCGCGTTCGAGGCGCTGGCATGGGGCAGATTCATCGACGACTACCGGCGCGCGTGGCGTGTCGTCGAACTGGCGGATCATCCCGCGGTAGGCGTGTGCCTGGATTCGTTCCACGTCTTGTCGCGCGGCCACGATCCCGCTCAGATCGAGGCGATCCCCGGCTCGAAGATCTTCTTCCTGCAGCTCGCGGACGCGCCGTCGCTCTCGATGGACGTGCTCTCCTGGAGTCGTCATCACCGTCTCTTCCCCGGCGAGGGTGCTTTCGACCTGGTCGGCTTCGTCGGCCACGTGCTGCGCGCCGGGTACGAAGGTCCGCTGTCGCTGGAGGTCTTCAACGACACGTTCCGTCAGACGGACGGCACCGAAACGGCCGTCCACGCCCGCCGCTCGCTGCGTTGGCTCGAAGATGCGGTCGCCCGCGATCTCGGCACCGACGCGCCGCCGCACATCCGCACCCTGACGGACGTCGCGTCGCCTCGGGGGTTCGACTTCGTCGAGATCAAGGCCGAGGACACATCGGACATCGAAGCACTGCTCGCGCGTGCCGGGTTCACGTCACGGGGGCGCCATCGAACGAAGCCGGTTTCGCTGTGGACCGCGGGGAGCGCACGCGTGATCCTCAATGAGCAGCATGCGCGCGATCTGGAGCCGCAGCTCGCGGCGATCGGCTTCGCCGTCGACGACCCGGATGCTGCGACCGCGCGCGCCCGGGAGCTCGGCACTCCGCTCGCATATCGGCGCACGGCGGCGAGCGAGCAGGCGCTGGAGGCGGCGATCGCCCCCGGCGGCACCGAGATCTACTGGGCCGAGACCGCGCGGGACCGCGAGCCCGATTGGGTGTCGGAGTTCGAGCACGGCGAGCCGGTTCGGCCGTCCACGATCTCCGGCATCGATCACGTCAGCCTCACCGAGCCGTGGCATGTGCTCGACGAGTCGGTGCTCTTCTACACGTCGGTGTTCGCCCTGCAGTCCGCGAGCGCCACCGAAGTGGCAGGTCCTCAAGGGCTCGTCCACTCCCGGGTGCTGCGGTCGGCCGACGGTGCGGTGCGCATCCCCCTCAACGTGGCGCCGCCGATCGTCGCCGAGCGCGGCGGTGCGGGCGGCATCCCCCGTCATGTCGCCTTCGCCTGCACCGACGTGGTCTCGCTCGCGCGAGCGGCGCGCGAGCGTGGGCTGGACGTGCTGCGGATGCCGCTCAACTACTACGAGGATCTCGCGGCACGATTCGACCTGGATGCGGCCACGATCGAGGAGCTTCGATCGCTCGACCTCGTCTACGACCGTGACGGCGATACCGAGTATCTGCAGTTCTACACCCGCACGATCGGTCGGATCTTCTGGGAGTTCGTGGAGCGGCGCGGCGGGTACGACGGCTACGGCGCGGGCAATGCCCCCGTTCGCCTCACGGCCCAGGCCGGCGGGGCGCCCGCTGGTAAGGTGCGTCCATGAGCACCCCCCGGCGCCTGCTGCTGGTCAATGGACCCAACCTGAACATGCTGGGCACGCGGCAGCCCGAGATCTACGGCACCGAGACCCTCGCGGACGTGGAGGAGCTCGTCACCCGCACGGCGGCCGCCTACGGCTTCGAGGTGGACGCCCTCCAGAGCAACCACGAGGGCGTTCTGATCGACGCGATCCATGCTGCGCGCACCACGTGCGCGGGAATCGTGATCAACCCCGGCGGGTTGACCCACACCTCCGTGGTCCTTCGAGACGCGCTCTCCGCGGCGGACCTCCCGGTCGCCGAGATCCACATCTCGGACGTGCGTCGGCGCGAGTCGTTCCGGCATCTCTCCTACGTGGCGGACGTCGCGGTCGTGCACGTGGTCGGCGAGGGCGTGGCGGGCTATGCGACCGCCACGACACGGCTCATCGACGTCATCGCGGGCGGCGCCGAAGGCTGAGGGGAGAGGCGTCTTCACCGGGCGTCGGGCGCATCCCGTAGAATCGGGTGTCGGACTGCCGCTTCTCGTCCGTTGCGGCCGCTTCTCTCACACGAACGGAACTCGTACTCACATGGCATCCACCGCAGACATCCGCAACGGCGTCGTCCTCAGCATCGACGGTCAGCTGTGGAACGTCATCGAGTTCCAGCACGTCAAGCCCGGCAAGGGTGGAGCGTTCGTGCGCACCAAGCTCAAGAACGTCGTCTCGGGCAAGACCGTGGACCGCACCTACAACGCCGGCGCGAAGATCGAGATCGAGAACGTCGATCGGCGTGATTTCACCTACCTGTACAACGACGGCGACAGCTACGTCTTCATGGACACCGCGGACTACGACCAGCTCTCGGTGGGCGCGGCGACGGTGGGAGATGCCGCGAACTTCCTGCTCGAGAACCAGCAGGTCCAGATCGCCATCAACAACGGCAACCCGCTCTACGTCGAGCTCCCGGCATCCGTCGTCCTCGAGATCACCTACACCGAGCCCGGTCTTCAGGGCGACCGCTCGTCGGCCGGCACGAAGCCCGCCACCGTCGAGACCGGGTACGAGATCCAGGTGCCGCTGTTCCTCGAGACCGGCACGAAGGTGAAGGTGGACACCCGCACGGGCGACTACCTCGGCCGCGTCAACTGAGGGCGACCGACCACTTCTCATGAGTGCTCGTACGAAGGCGCGCAAGCGCGCGCTCGACATCCTCTTCCAGGCCGACGTCCGCGGAGACGACACCGGGTCCGTGCTCGCCGCTGAGGCCAAGCGTGCTGCCGGCGAGCCGGGGCGCGAGACCTCGTGGCTGTACGCCCGCGAGATCGTCGACGGCGTGATCGACAACCGTGAGGCGATCGACGAGCAGATCACGACCTACGCGAAGGACTGGTCGCTGGCCCGCATGCCCGCGGTCGACCGCGCGCTGCTGCGGATCGGCGTGTGGGAGCTGCTCTACAACGATGAGGTGCCCACGGGCGTGGCGATCGACGAAGCGGTGGAGCTGGCGAAGGAGTTCTCGACGGATGAGTCGGGCGCATTCGTGAACGGCGTCCTGGCCCGGGTCGCTCGCTCCGCCTGACGAGCCCGGCCCCCTCGCACGGCTCGTCCTTCGAGCGCTCGCGCATGCCGCGCGTAGACTCGGAGGGAAGGAGAACGCATGCGGATCACAGGACTCGGCCACGCCGGGATGTTCATCGAAACCCTCGGCGGAAGCATCCTCGTCGACCCGTGGGTGAAGTCGGCGTTCTACGGTTCGTGGTTCCCGTTCCCCGACAACAGGTCGCTCGACTGGGAGAGGTACGGCAAGGCCGACTTCCTGTACGTGTCGCACCGGCACCGCGACCACTTCGATCCGTGGCTGCTGGAGACCTACGTGCCGAAGGACATCGAGGTGCTCCTGCCGGACTACCCGACGGACGACCTCGAGAACGACCTCCGCGGGCTCGGCTTCACGAACATCACCTACACCGGCGCGGGCGAGGTCATCGAGCGCGGGCCGCTGCGGATGATGATCACCCCGCTGCGTGCGCCGTCCGACGGGCCGATCGGCGACTCCAGTCTGTCGGTGGACGACGGCACCGCCAGCATCCTGAACCAGAACGACTCGCATCCCCTCGATCTCGAGAAGCTGCTGTCGTTCGGCAAGCCGGAAGCGTATTTCACGCAGTTCTCCGGGGCGATCTGGTGGCCGATGGTCTACGACCTCCCGCAGGACGCCAAGGAGAAGTTCGCGCACCTCAAGCGCGAGGCCCAGCACAAGCGTGCGATGTACTACATCGAGCGGGTCGACGCCCCGCACGTGTTCCCGATGGCCGGGCCGCCGATGTTCCTGCGCGACGAGCTCTTCCGCTACAACGGGCTCGGCGCCGAGAACGACTCCATCTTCACGGATCAGTCCGAGTTCCTCGCGCGTCTGCGCGCCGAGGCTCCGCAGTACGACGGGCACGTGTTCATGCCGGGAACGGTCGTCACGATCGAGCACGGTGAGCAGACCATCGAGCAGACGCTGTACACGGATGCGGAGATCGCCGCCATCTTCGAGGACAAGTGGGGCTACCTCGAGCAGCAGCGGGCGACGCGACAGGCCGAGGTCGCCGAGGAAGAGGCATCCCGCGCCCCCGTCCTGCCCCCGGACGAGATGCTCGCCGCGCTGAAGGCCTGGTGGGAGCCGCTGCTTCGCCGCGGACGCATCTTCCGAGAGGGTGTGGGAGGGAACGTCCGCTTCCGGATCGGCGAGCTCGACATGGTGGTGGACTTCCCGAAAGCGAAGGTGCGCGAGTACGCCGGCGAGGAATGCGTCTACTGGTACACGATCCCGGCCGACCTGGTCTCGACCAACATCGCCGAGCACGAGATCGACTGGTCGAACTCCATCTTCCTGTCCATGCAGTTCGCCGTAGGGCGCAGTGGCAAGTTCAACGAGTTCCTCACGACGTTCCTGAAATGTCTGTCCCGTGATCGGATCGAATACGTCGAGAACTGGTACGCGGAGCAGTCCGACGTCTCGGAAGACGTGCAGCTCGGTGACTGGGTCGTGCAGCGACGCTGTCCGCATCTGCGCGCCGACCTGTCGAAGACCGGGAAGATCGAGGACGGCGTCCTCACGTGCAGTCTTCACGACTGGAAATGGGACCTCGCGTCGGGTCGGTGCCTCAGCACACAGGGCCACCCCATCCGCTCGCGGGCGGCCGAGGACGCCGCGCGCGCCGAAGCCACCGCGGCCGCCGTCTGAACCGTGTCGCGCGTGCGGATCGCGCGCTCCGCGTCGCGCGGGTGATCGACTAGGCTGAACAGGCACGACAGCAACCTTTAACACCGTCCGAGAGGCGGAGAAGGGAGCGGCGGATGAGCACGAGAACCGTGCTGCACGAGGCCGACATCGCCCGGGCGTTGACTCGGATCTCCCACGAGATCCTCGAGTCCAACCGGGGCCCTGACAACCTCGTCCTCCTCGGGATTCCCACGAGAGGGGTCCCGCTCGCCCGGCGCATCGGCGGTCTCGTCTCGGAGTTCGGCGGCGCCCCCGTCGCCATCGGCTCCCTCGATGTGACGATGTATCGCGACGATCTGCACCGGCACCCCACGCGCGCACCTCAGCCCACGCAGATCCCCGCGGGCGGCATCGACGGCAGAGTCGTCATCCTCGTCGACGACGTGCTGTTCTCCGGGCGCAGCATCCGGGCCGCTCTCGATGCCATCAAGGACATCGGGCGTCCGACGGCCGTTCGACTGGCGACCCTGGTCGATCGCGGACACCGCGAGCTGCCGATCAGGCCGGACTTCGTCGGCAAGAATCTGCCGAGTTCCCGTGACGAACGCGTCAACGTCCGCCTCTCCGAGGTCGACGGCGTCGACGAAGTGACGATCGAATCGTGAGGCACCTTCTCGACACCCAGACGCTCGCGAGAGACGACGCGTTGCGGATACTCGATGTCGCCGAGGACATGGCCGACACGCAGCTCCGGGAGGTCAAGAAGCTGCCCACCCTGCGCGGCAAGACGGTCGTGAACCTGTTCTTCGAGGATTCCACGCGCACGCGCATCTCGTTCGAGGCCGCGGCCAAGCGCCTGAGCGCCGATGTCATCAACTTCTCGGCGAAGGGCTCGAGCGTGTCGAAGGGCGAGAGCCTGCAGGACACCGCCCAGACGCTGCAGGCCATGGGGGCGGACGCTGTGGTCATCCGGCACGGGGCGTCCGGGGCCCCGCGCACGCTCGCCACCAGCGGCTGGATCACGGCGGGGGTGGTGAACGCCGGCGACGGCACGCACGAGCATCCGACGCAGGCGCTGCTGGATGCCTTCACGATCCGCAAGCGCCGCTTCGGCTCCGACAGTCGCGGCCGTGACCTCGACGGGCTTCGCGTCACGATCGTCGGCGACGTCCTGCACTCACGCGTCGCCCGCTCCAACGTGTGGCTGCTCACTTCGCTCGGCGCGGACGTCACCCTGGTCTCGCCGCCGACGCTCGTGCCGCAGGACGTGTCCACATGGCCGGTGAGCGTGCTGTACGACCTCGACGAGGCGCTGTCGGCCGAGCCGGACGCCGTGATGATGCTCCGCATTCAGGCGGAACGGATGAACGCGGCCTATTTCCCCACTGAACGGGAGTATTCCCGGCGCTGGGGCCTCGACGACCGGCGGGTGGCCACGCTGCGGCCGGATAGCATGGTGATGCACCCCGGGCCGATGAACCGGGGCATGGAGATCTCCGCCGCCGCCGCTGACTCGCCCGCCTCGACCGTGCTCGAGCAGGTGACGAACGGCGTGTCCGTGCGGATGGCCGTGCTCTACCTGCTGCTTGCGGGCGAGCGCGCCGGGCAAGAGAGTGAGGGCGAACGATGACCGAGGTCCTGCTCATCCGCGGCGCAGCCGTCGAAGGTGTCGAGCGCACCGACCTGATCGTCGAGCGCGGGCTCATCACCGAGGCCGGCACCCGTCTGAGCCGATCGGGCGCGACCGTCGTCGACGCCGATGGGCTGGTGGCCCTGCCCGGACTGGTCGATCTGCACACGCATCTCCGCGAGCCCGGGTACGAAGCATCCGAGACCATCCTCAGCGGATCGCGGGCGGCCGCGGCCGGCGGGTTCACGACGGTGTTCGCGATGCCGAACACCTCGCCCGTCGCAGACACGGCGGGTGTCGTCGAGCAGGAGCTCGCCCTCGGCGAGGCGGCCGGCTACGTCACCGTGCAGCCGATCGGCGCGGTCACGGTGGGGCAGAAGGGGGAGCGGCTCGCCGAGCTCGGGGCGATGGCCGATTCGCGCGCGCGCGTCCGCGTCTTCAGCGATGACGGCTTCTGCGTCTTCGACCCGCTCATCATGCGGCGAGCGCTGGAGTACGTGAAGGCGTTCGACGGAGTGATCGCGCAGCACGCGCAGGACCCGCGGCTCACGGAGGGCGCTCAGCTCAACGAGGGCGCGGTCTCGGCCGAGCTCGGACTCGCCGGGTGGCCCGCGGTGGCAGAGGAATCGATCATCGCCCGCGATGTCCTCCTCGCGCAGCACGTCGGCTCGCGGTTGCACGTGTGCCATCTGTCCACCGCGGGCTCGGTCGACATCATCCGCTGGGCGAAGAAGCGCGGGGTCGACGTGACCGCCGAGGTCACCCCGCACCATCTGCTCCTCACCGACGAGCTTGCGCGGGGTTACGACGCGCGGTTTAAGGTCAATCCGCCGTTGCGGCGCGAGGAAGACGTCCTCGCCGTGCGGGAGGGACTCGCCGACGGCACGATCGACATCGTCGCCACCGATCATGCTCCGCACCCCGCCGAGGCGAAGGCCTGCGAGTGGCAGGCGGCCGCGAACGGCATGGTCGGCCTCGAGAGCGCGCTCCGTGTCGTGCATCTCGCGATGGTCGAGTCGGGACTGCTCGAATGGGCTGACGTCGCGCGGGTGATGGCGCGCACCCCCGCCCGCATCGGTCGGCTGCCGGGTCACGGCACCCCCGTGGCGGCGGGACAGCCCGCGTCTTTCACCCTGTACGACCCCGCGCCGGTGCGGACGTTCGCGATCGAGGATCTCGCCGGGCGCAGCCACAACTCCCCGTACCTCGGACGCGAACTGCCCGGCGAGGTGCGCTTCACCGTGCACCGAGGGCGACCCACCGTCGTGGACGGCGTCCTGCAGGAGAACCCGGGGGCCCGCTCATGAGCCGCGAAGGAGCCCTCCTCGTGATGGTCGGCGTCGCGCTCGTGGCGATCGGCCTGCTCGCGTGGGCGTGGTGGCGGCGCACGCACCGGGATGCCGCGCTCACCGCGCCCGTGGGCGAGGCGCCGGCCGGGGCGTCGATCGTCGCCGTCTACTCGGGCTTCTATGTGGCCACCACGAGACACGGAGAGCCGCTCGAGCGTCTGGCGATCTCCCGCCTGGGGTTCCGTTCCCGGGTCGACGTCACCGTGACCGATCGCGGAATCGCTCTCGACCTCACCGGCCAGCCGAGACTGTGGCTGAGTGCCGACCGTCTGGTCGATGCCGGCCAAAGCACCGTGGCCATCGATCGCGTCGTCGAGAAGGACGGATTGACTCGGCTCAGCTGGCGCATCGCCGACGACACGATCGTGGACTCCTTCTTCCGACCCCAGCAGGCGTCGGCGCGCGCTCTGGCCGACGCCATCCGCCCCCTCATCTCGAACTCCGCCCCGACGTCGGATCCGA
Source organism: Microbacterium songi (assembly GCF_042747925.1). Taxonomy (NCBI): domain Bacteria; kingdom Bacillati; phylum Actinomycetota; class Actinomycetes; order Micrococcales; family Microbacteriaceae; genus Microbacterium; species Microbacterium songi. The sequence goes on along the minus strand of NZ_JBHZIE010000002.1, from coordinate 326,481 downwards.
CGTCGACTCCCACAGGAAGCGACGTATGACCTCCCTGCTCTCGAAAGAGCCCGCTGTACTCGTCCTCGAAGACGGCACCCGCCACATCGGACGCGCGTACGGCGCGCGCGGCACGACCCTCGGAGAGGTCGTCTTCTCCACCGGCATGACCGGCTACCAGGAGACCCTGACCGATCCGTCGTACGCGGGTCAGATCGTGCTGCAGACGGCCCCGCACATCGGCAACACCGGCATGAACGACGAAGACCCCGAGTCTCGCCGTATCTGGGTGTCGGGCTACATCGTGCGCGATCCCTCCCGTGTGGTCTCGAACTGGCGCGCCGACGAGTCGCTCGACGACGCGCTCGAAACGGACGGCATCATCGGGATCAGCGGGATCGACACCCGCGCGGTCACCCGTCACATCCGTTCGGCGGGTTCGATGCGCGGCGGCATCTTCTCGGGCGCTGCCGCGGAGCTGGGCGCCGATGAGCAGCTGCAGATCGTCCGCGACGCTCCGCAGATGGCGGGTCAGAACCTCTCGGCCGAGGTGTCGGTCGCCCGCGCCGAAGTCACCCCCGCGGTCGGCGATCGCATCGGCAACCTCGCCGTGCTCGACCTCGGAGTGAAGCAGGCCACGATCCTCAACCTCGCCGCCCGCGGGTTCGAGGTGCACGTGCTCCCGCAGGACGTCACGATCGAGGGCATCCGGGCGATCGATCCGGTCGGGGTGTTCTATTCCAACGGGCCCGGCGACCCCGCGGCATCCGAGGATCACGTCGACCTGCTCCGCGCCGTGCTGGATGACCGGCTGCCGTTCTTCGGCATCTGCTTCGGCAACCAGCTGCTCGGTCGCGCTCTGGGCTTCGGCACCTACAAACTGCCGTTCGGACACCGCGGGATCAATCAGCCGGTGCTCGACAAGCAGACGGGCCGCGTAGAGATCACCGCGCACAACCATGGCTTCGCCGTCGACGCGCCGCTCGAGGGCGTCACCGCCAGCCCGAACGGCTACGGTTCGGTCGAGGTCAGCCACGTCGGCCTCAACGACAACGTCGTGGAGGGCCTGCGCGCACTCGACATCCCTGCGTTCTCGGTGCAGTACCACCCTGAGGCCGCCGCGGGCCCGCACGATGCGAACTACCTGTTCGACCGATTCGCAGACCTCGTGCAGAGCTCGGTCGCCGAGCGCGCGGTGCGGGGCGAAACGCCGACGACCGAGGGGAACACCAAGTAATGCCCAAGCGCGACGACATCCAGAGCGTCCTCGTCATCGGATCGGGTCCGATCGTCATCGGCCAGGCCTGCGAGTTCGACTACTCCGGCACTCAAGCGTGCCGTGTTCTACGGGAAGAGGGCGTCCGCGTCATCCTCGTGAACTCCAACCCCGCGACGATCATGACCGATCCCGACTTCGCGGACGCGACCTACATCGAGCCCATCAACTGGCGGGTGATCGAGACGATCATCGCGAAGGAGCGGCCGGACGCCATCCTGCCGACGCTGGGTGGCCAGACCGCGTTGAACGCGGCGATCGACCTGCACAAGAACGGCATCCTCGAGAAATACGACATCGAGCTGATCGGCGCCAACTTCGAGGCCATCAACAAGGGTGAAGACCGTCAGATCTTCAAGCAGCTCGTCCTGGACGCCGGGGCGGATGTCGCGGCCAGCCGCATCGCCCACACGATGGACGAGTGCCTCGCCGCCGCGGAGGAGCTCGGCTACCCGCTGGTCGTGCGGCCGTCGTTCACGATGGGCGGGCTGGGTTCGGGCTTCGCCTACGACGAGCGGGATCTGCGGCGCATCGCCGGTGCCGGTCTGCACGACTCGCCGACCCACGAGGTGCTCCTGGAGGAGTCGATCCTGGGGTGGAAGGAGTACGAGCTCGAGCTCATGCGCGACACGGCCGATAACACCGTCGTCGTGTGCTCGATCGAGAACGTCGACCCGGTGGGCGTGCACACCGGCGACTCGATCACCGTGGCTCCCGCGCTGACGCTGACCGACCGCGAGTACCAGAAGCTCCGCGACATCGGCATCGACATCATCCGAGCGGTGGGCGTCGACACGGGCGGCTGCAACATCCAGTTCGCCATCGACCCCGCAGACGGCCGGATCATCGTGATCGAGATGAACCCGCGCGTGTCACGGTCGTCTGCTCTCGCCTCGAAGGCCACCGGCTTCCCGATCGCGAAGATCGCGGCAAAGCTCGCGATCGGCTACCGGCTCGACGAGATCCCCAACGACATCACCAAGGTGACGCCGGCGAGCTTCGAGCCGACGCTCGACTACGTCGTGGTGAAGGTGCCGCGCTTCAACTTCGAGAAGTTCCCCGCTGCCGACACGACCCTGACGACCACCATGAAGTCGGTGGGTGAGGCCATGGCGATCGGACGCAACTTCTCGACCGCCCTGCAGAAAGCGCTGCGCTCACTCGAGAAGCGGGGATCGAGCTTCCACTGGGGGGACGAGCCGCGTTCCGTCGAGGAACTGCTCGAGATCGCCGCCGTTCCGACGGACGGGCGCATCGTGGTCGTGCAGCAGGCGCTGCGCAAAGGCGCGACGAACGCGCAGCTGTTCGAGGCGACGAAGATCGACCCGTGGTTCCTCGACCAGATCGTCCTCATCAACGAGGTCGCTGAGTTCGTCCGCACGGCGGGAGAGTTGGATGCCGACACGCTGCGCCTCGCGAAGGAGCACGGGTTCAGCGACGCGCAGATCGCGCAGCTGCGAGAGGTCACGGAAGAGGACGTGCGCGGCATCCGTCACGCCATGAGGCTGCGGCCGGTCTACAAGACGGTCGACACGTGCGCGGGTGAGTTCCCCGCACTGACGCCGTACCACTACTCGAGCTATGACTTCGAGACCGAGGTCGTGCCGTCCGAGCGGACGAAGGTCGTCATCATCGGTTCGGGCCCCAACCGCATCGGTCAGGGCGTGGAGTTCGACTACTCGTGCGTGCACGCTTCGTTCGCCCTGTCCGACGCCGGTTACGAGACGATCATGGTCAACTGCAACCCCGAGACCGTCTCGACCGATTACGACACGTCGGATCGCCTGTACTTCGAGCCGCTGACCCTCGAAGACGTGCTGGAGGTGCTCCACGCCGAAGCGGCGTCGGGCACGATCCTGGGCGTCATCTGCCAACTGGGCGGTCAGACTCCGCTCGGGCTCGCGAAGGGCATCGAGAACGCCGGCTACACGATCCTCGGAACGAGTCCCGCCGCGATCGACCTCGCCGAAGAGCGGGAGCTGTTCTCCCGGCTCCTCGATGACGCGGGGCTGCTCGCGCCCCGGAGCGGCACGGCGATCGACGCGACGGGCGCCGTGGCCATCGCCGAGGAGATCGGATACCCCGTGCTGGTGCGGCCGAGCTTCGTGCTCGGCGGGCGCGGGATGGAGATCGTCTACGACACGGCGAGCCTGCACGATTACTTCGTACGCGTCGCTGACCAGGCCATCATCGGCCCCGGCGCACCCTTGCTCGTGGACCGCTTCCTCGACGACGCGATCGAACTCGACGTCGACGCGCTCTTCGACGGCGAGCAGCTCTACATCGGCGGCGTCATGGAGCACCTCGAGGAGGCCGGGATCCATTCCGGCGACTCGAGCTGCACGCTTCCGCCGATCTCGCTCGGTCGCACCGAGATCGACCGTGTCCGCGACGCGACCCTCGCGATCGCGCGCGGTGTCGGCGTGCGCGGTCTGCTCAACGTGCAGTTCGCGATCAGCGCCGGCGTGCTCTACGTGATCGAGGCGAACCCGCGCGCGAGCCGCACGGTGCCGTTCGTGTCGAAGGCGCTCGGCATCCCGCTCGCGAAGGCCGCGAGCCGCATCATGGCCGGCGAGAGCATCGCCGAGCTCATCGACGAAGGGCTCCTCCCGGCATCCGACGGCTCCCGCGTACCGCTGGACTCGCCCGTCGCCGTGAAAGAGGCGGTGCTGCCGTTCAAGCGGTTCCGCACGAAGGACGGTCAGACGGTCGACTCCGTCCTCGGGCCGGAGATGCGCTCGACCGGTGAGGTCATGGGCATCGACCGCGACTTCCCGACCGCCTTCGCCAAGAGCCAGGAGGCGGCGTACGGCGGAATGCCCCTGAGCGGCACGGTCTTCATCTCGGTCGCCGACAGCGACAAGCGCGCGGTCATCCTCCCCGCCCACCGTCTGCAGGAACTCGGCTTCGAGATCCTGGCGACGGAGGGCACGGCCGAGATCCTCGCCCGGAACGGCATCGCCGTGCGCGTCGTGAACAAGTACTCGGCGACCCAGGAGTCCGGCGAGACGAACATCGTCGACCTGATCAACGCGGGGGAGATCGACATCGTCGTGAACACGCCCAGCGGCGGGCTGGCCCGTGCCGACGGCTACGAGATCCGCGCCGCGGCGGTGGCTGGCGACAAGGCCCTGTTCACCACGATGGCGGTGCTGGGCGCCGCCGTCAGCGCCCTCGGCGTGCTGCACAAGGGCTTCGAGGTGCGGAGCCTGCAGGAGTACGCGCTCGACCGGGCCGCCCGCCTGTGACGACCTTCGGACAGCGTCTGCGTTCCGCCCTCGACGAGCGCGGACCGCTGTGCGTGGGCATCGACCCTCATGAGAGTCTGCTGCAGGCGTGGAAGCTGGATGCCACGGCCGCCGGCGCCCGCGAATTCGGGCTGCGGGTGGTCGAGGCGGCGGCGGGACGCGTCGGCATCGTCAAGCCGCAGGTCGCGTTCTACGAGCGCTTCGGGTCTGCGGGCTTCGCCGCACTGGAGGACGTGATGGCTGCGGCGCGATCCGCGGGCCTGCTCGTCATCGCGGACGCGAAGCGGGGCGACATCGGCACGACGATGGAGGGCTACGCGGCGGCCTGGCTCTCGGAGGGCTCGCCCCTCGAGGCCGATGCGGTGACGCTCAGCCCGTACCTCGGCCCGGACTCGCTTCACAAGACCCTGACCACCGCCGTCCGGCTCGGCAAGGGGGCCTTCGTGCTGACCGCGACGAGCAACCCCGAGGCGCGGGCGGTCCAGAGCGCACTGACCGATGACCCTTCGGCCGGTGACGGCGAGCGGGTGGCCGAGCGTGTCGCGCGTGATGTCGGATGGCACAACATGGGTTCGCCCGGTGGCCTCGGGCCGATCGGCGTGGTCGTCGGAGCGACCGTCGATCGTGCCGCCTTCGGGCTGAGTGACGTCGTGCTCGCCGGCACCCCCATCCTCGCGCCGGGTTTCGGAGCGCAAGGGGCACTGCCGTCCGATCTGCCCCGCCTCTTCGGCTATGTCGCCGCGGCCGTCGTTGCGAGCGAGAGCCGCAGCATCCTCGCCGTCGGCCCCGACCGTCTCGCGGCCCGCATCACCGAGCGGGCCGCGCTCTACGCGGAGGCGCCCCGTGGCTGATCCGACGTCCGACGCGGCCCCGCGCCGCGCGCCCGGTCCGCTCATGCGGCCACCGGAGGTGGACCGCGCCGCAGCATCCCGCCGCGCCGTTGCGGCTCGTCGTGAACGCGCGGCCCTGAAGCGCGATGTGACAACGCGGGTGATCACCCCGCAGGAGCTGCTGCGTCGTGCACTCGCGCACCCGGAGGCTCCGGCGGGCGCGATGCGCGTCCCCGAGTTCCTCACCAGCATCCCGGCCATCGGCGAGGGCAAGCGCGACCGCATCCTGGCGGACCTCGGCATCTCGCCGGTGAAGCGCCTCGGCGGGTTGGGGGTGCGTCAGCGCACCGCGCTGCTGACCTTCCTCGACGAGCGCTGGCCCGAGGGGGGCCCGCGCGACGCGCGCAGCAACCTCGTGGTCCTCGCCGGGCCCACGGCGGTCGGCAAGGGAACCGTCGCGGCGTACATCAAGGACCACCACCCCGAGATCCTGCTGTCGGTGTCGGCCACGACGCGCGCGCCACGGCCCGGCGAGGTCGAGGGCGAGCACTACTTCTTCGTGGACGACGACGAGTTCGACCGCATGATCGCCGAGGACGAGATGCTCGAATACGCGACGGTCCACAACAGGTTCCGCTACGGCACGCCTCGCGCGCCGATCTCGGCCGCCCTCGACGAGGGCCGGACCGTTCTGCTCGAGATCGACCTGCAGGGCGCCCGTCAGGTGCGGGCGGCCGAGCCGTCTGCGAGTCTCGTGTTCCTGCTTCCGCCGAGCTGGGACGAACTCGTCCACCGGCTGGTCGGCCGGGGGACCGAGGAGGCCGAGGAACGGTCGCGCCGGCTGCGCACCGCCCGGGTCGAGCTCGCCGCGCAGAACGAATTCGACTATCGCGTGGTGAACGACGATGTCGCGGCTGCCGCGAACGAGGTCGTCTCGCTGGTGCGGTGATCACGCGAAGTGCGCGCGCACCTCGTCCTGCCAGTGCACCCGCTGCGCGTCGGTGATGAAAGCAGCGTCGAACGAGTTCATCGCGAGTTGCTCGAGATCGCCCGCGGTCATGCCGAGCTCGTTTACGAGCGCCCGGTAGTTGGCGTCCACGTAGCCGCCGAAGTACGGAGGGTCGTCGCTCGAAACGGTCACCATCAGTCCCTCGGCGAGCATGCGGGGGAGCGGATGCTCGGCGAGCGAGGGCACCGCGCGGAGGGCCACGTTCGACAGGGGGCACACCGTCACCGGGATGCGTCGCGATCGCAGCAGCTCGACCACGCGCGTGTCCTCCATGGCGCGGATGCCGTGATCGATGCGCTCGACGTGAAGGAGCTCGATCGTCGCGGCGACGGTCTCGGGGCCACCCTCCTCACCGGCGTGAGCGACGAGCCGGAGACCTTCCGCCGCGGCGCGGGCGTAGACGTCCACGAACAGCTCCGGGCCGTAGCCGATCTCGGTGGAGTCCAATCCCACTCCGATGATGTGCTCGCGGTACGGCAGGATCGCGGTCAGCATCTCGTCGGCGGCCTGCGCACCGAGGTCCCGCAGGAAGCACATGATCAGCGCACTCGAGATGCCGTGGGTGCGCTCACTGTCACCCAGAGCACGGGTGAGACCGGACATCACCACCGACAGCGGCGTCCCGTTGCCGATATGGGTCTGCGGATCGAAGAAGATCTCGGCGCGCCGTACGTTCGCCCGGGCCGCGCGATCGAGGTATCCGGTCGCGAGCTCGAAGAAGTCGCGTTCGGTCCGCAGCACGGTCAGATTCGAGTAGTGCAGGTCGAGGAAGGACTGCAGATCGGAGAACGCGTAGCGCGCGCGAAGCTCGTCCACGTCCATCGAGGGAATCGGAACCCCGTTGCGCCGCGACATCTCGATGATGTGCTCGGGCTCGATGGTGCCTTCGATGTGGAGGTGCAGCTCCGCGCTCGGCGGGGGGACGAACTCGGGCACGATACTCCTGTCGGGAGGGAAACGGTCGATCGCCGCCGATGCTACCGGCGCGATGTTTCGGGCGTGATGCCGACCACCGGGGCGGTGCTCCGAGGGCATCGTGAGGCGGTTCGCGGCGGGAGGGGACGGCGCGAGGTAGAATGGGTATATCGTGCCGCCCCGATCGGGAGTGCGGCGCCCACCAGTCATCCCAACCAGGAGGTTTCGCCATGGCCGGAACGAATCAGGGAATCATTGATCCCCCCATCGACGCACTGCTGGAGAAGGTCGACTCCAAGTACCAGCTCGTGATCTTCGCATCCAAGCGTGCGCGTCAGATCAACGACTACTACTCCGACCTGCACGAGGGCAACCTCTTCGACAACGTGGGGCCCCTCGTCGACTCCACGGTCGAGGACAAGCCGCTCACGATCTCCCTGCACGAGATCCACGAAGACAAGCTGCGCCTGCGTCGCGCCGAGTAACACGTCACGCCAGGTCATCCGCGAGCGGAGCGATCCGCGCGCTGAGATGATCGTGGTGATCGCGGCGGTGTCCGATGTCGGATGCCGCCGCGATACTTTTCTGCACCCGCTTACCCTGGAGCACCGATGACCGAGCTGCGTCTGTTCACCTCCGAGTCCGTGACAGAGGGCCACCCCGACAAGATCTGCGACCAGATCTCCGACAGCATCCTCGATGCGCTGATCGCCGCCGACCCCGACTCGAGGGTCGCGGTGGAGACGCTCGTGACGACCGGTCTGGTCCACGTCGCGGGCGAAGTGCGCACCGACGCGTACGTCGACATCCCCTCGATCGTGCGCCGCGTCGTCAACCGCATCGGCTACACCTCGAGCGACACCGGCTTCGACGGCGACTCCTGCGGGGTGAGCATCTCGATCGGCGAGCAGTCCACGGACATCGCGCACGGCGTCGACCAGGGGCTGGAGCGGCGTGAGTCGGGCTCGATCGACCCGATCGACGAACTCGGCGCCGGTGATCAGGGAATCATGTTCGGCTACGCGACCGACGAGACGACAGAGCTCATGCCGATGGCGATCTGGACGGCGCATCGTCTGGCGGAGCGGCTCACGGCGGCCCGGCGCGACGGCGGCCTGCCATTCCTCCGCCCAGACGGCAAGACGCAGGTCACCCTCGGGTACGAGGGATCCGTGCCACGCACGGTCGAGGCGATCGTCCTGTCGACACAGCACAACCCCGACATCTCGCAGACGGCGTTGCGTGCAGCGGTCAAGGCGGACGTCATCATGCCGGTCCTCGAACGCACCGGGCTCGATCTGTCGCACACCGAGTTCTTCATCAATCCCGCCGGTCCGTTCGTCACCGGCGGACCCAAGGGCGACGCGGGGCTGACCGGCCGCAAGATCATCATCGACACCTACGGCGGGGCGTCGCGCCACGGCGGGGGAGCCTTCAGCGGGAAGGATCCCTCGAAGGTGGACCGCTCCGGTGCGTACGCCATGCGCTGGGTCGCGAAGAACGCCGTGGCGGCAGGTCTTGCCGACCGTCTCGAGGTGCAGGTCGCGTATGCGATCGGGAAGGCATCGCCCGTCGGCCTCTACGTCGAGTCCTTCGGCACCGGACACGTCTCGGACGCCGTCATCACGCGTGCCATCCGCGACGTCTTCGACCTGCGCCCGAGGGCGATCATCGACAGCCTTGATCTGCTGCGCCCGATCTACGCGCAGACGGCGGCATACGGGCACTTCGGCCGCGAACTCCCCGATTTCACGTGGGAGCGCGTCGATCGCGTTCACGAGCTGCGCGCGGCCGCGGGTCTCTGATCCGGACACCGTCGTGAGTACGGGGCGCGTCGCGCGCGTTCTGATCGATTCGCCGCTTCCGCAGCTCGACCGCCTGTTCGACTACGCCATCCCGCCGGCGCTCGTCTCCGACGCCGTTCCCGGTGTGCGGGTGAGGGTGCCGCTCCGCTCCGCGGGGCGAATGGTCGACGGCTTCATCGTGGAGGTGGGGGACGAGGTTCCGACGCCTCGCCCGCTGTCCGAGCTCGAGTCCGTGGTCTCGCCCGTGCGGGTGCTGCCCGCGCGGCTCTATGCGCTGGCCCGCCGCGCCGCCGACCGGGCCGCGGGCTCGGCCGGCGACATCCTGCGGCTCGCCATCCCGAAACGAATGGTGCGGGCCGAGAAGGCGTGGGCGGCGTCCGACACCCCGCCGGGTCCGGAGGTGACCCCCGAGGCGGTCGCGTGGGCGACGGCGGCGCTCGGCGGCTTCCCGGGGCTCGACGCCGCGGTGCGCGACGGCGAGCGGATCGCGGTGGACGCTCCGCCGCGCCCGTTGCGACTCGATGCCGAGACGGAAGTGGGCGCCTGGGCCGAGCTGCTCGCCGCGATCGCGACGCACACGCTCGCGGATGGCAGGAGCGCCATCGTGGTTATGCCCGATCATCGCGATCAGAGCCAGGTCGAAGCCGTCCTCACCGCTCACGGTCTGGGCGACGCGCTCGTCCGCGTCGATGCCCGGCAGAGCGGACCGGAGCGCTATGCGTCATTCCTGCGCACCCTGAGCCCGGTGCCGTGCATCGTCGTCGGCAATCGATCGGCGGTCTACGCCCCGGTGCACCAACTCGGCGCGATCACAATGTGGGACGACGGAGACCCCCTGCTCTCCGAGCCGCTCAGTCCGGGAGTGCACGCACGAGACGCCGCGCTCATCCGTCAGGAGCTCGACGCCTGCGCGCTCGTGTTCGCAGGACACACGCGCACGACCGACGTCGAGCGGCTCGTCGGCATCGGCTGGGTCCGCGAGATCCGCTCGCCGAAGCGCGAGTCGCCGCGCGTCGTGCTCAGCGCCACGCGCGAGGGAGAATCGCGCTCCGCGCGTGTTCCCTCTGCAGCGTTCGCGTCGGCCCGGCAGGCGCTCGCCACCGGCCCGGTCCTGGTCCAGGTCGCCCGACCCGGGTACGCCCCTGTCCTGGTCTGCGCGGAGTGCCGCCGACCTGCGCGTTGTCTGCACTGCGCGGGCCCGCTCCGCGCGCGACGGCCCGGTGCCGTGCCCGAGTGCGGGTGGTGCGGGCGCGCCGCGCACTCGTGGACGTGCCCGCACTGCGCGTCGACGCGGGTGCGCATGGCGTCCGCGGGGAGCGAGCGCACGGCCGACGAGCTCGGCCGTGCGTTTCCCGGTGTGCGGATCGTCGTGGCCGACGGCGAGCACCCCGTCACCCAGGTCGACGCCCGTCCCGCCATCGTGATCGCCACGCGGGGAGCGGAACCACATGCTCTCGACGGCTACCGCTCGGTCATCCTGCTGGACGGGGACCGGATGCTGATGGCCGATGATCTGCGCATCGGCGAGTCCGCGCTGCGGTGGTGGTCGAACGCCGCGGCCCTGGCGGCACCCGGCGCGCCGGTGCATCTGGTCGGTGTCGCGGGAACGGTGGCACGGGCGCTCGCCACGTGGACCCAGTCCGCGTATGCGCGGAGCGAGCTCGGCGAGCGGGCTCCGCTGCGGATGCCGCCGACGGTCCGCGTGGCGGCGATCGAGGGCGTGCCCGCCGCGGTGGCGGCCGCGATCGACGAGCTGCGCGCCGCGGTGCCCGGGCTCGATGCGGACGCCGTCCTCGGGCCGGTCGCGGTGACCGCGCCTCTCGGCAGCGGCGCGGCGGCCGGACGCGCGCCGTCCACGCCGAGCATCGAGCCGCTCGCGCGTGCGTACGTGCGCTTCGACTACGCCCACGGCCGGGTGGTGGCCGACTCCCTCCGCGCATCGGTGGTCGCCGCCGCGCTGCGCACCCGCAAGGCGGCGAAAGGTCGCCCGGCGGGCCCCCGGAATACACTGAGGGTGCGGGTCGACGTCCCCGACCTCGATCTGTGAGGAAATACCCCATGCGCCTCGTCTTCGCCGGCACGCCCGATGCCGCCGTCCCGTCGCTCCGTACGCTCGCGGCATCCGCTCACGACCTCGTGGCCGTCGTCACCCGGCGCGATGCACCGATCGGACGCAAGCGTGTTCTGACACCGTCCGCGGTCGCCCGGGATGCCGCCGATCTGTCGCTGCCCGTCGTCAAGACCGATCGGCTGGATGCCGCAGCCACCGCCTCGCTGGCGGAGCTCACCCCCGATCTGGGGGTCATCGTCGCCTACGGCGGGCTGGTGCGCGAACCGCTGTTGAGCGCTCCGACGCACGGGTGGATCAATCTGCACTTCTCGCTGCTGCCCCGGTGGCGCGGCGCGGCGCCGGTACAGCGTGCGCTCCTCGCGGGCGACCGCCGCACCGGGGCAAGCGTGTTCCAGCTCGTCGCCGAGCTCGACGCCGGTGATGTCTTCGCCGAGGAGGTCTACGACATCCCTCCCGATTCCACCAGCGGCGACGTCCTCGAGGCCCTTTCGGCGCAGGGGGCGAAGCTGCTGCTGCGCGTCGTCGACGGGATCGCCGCGGGCACGGCCACCGCCGTGCCGCAGACCGGCGAGCCGACGTACGCCCCCAAGCTGAGCGCAGAGGACGGACTCGTGGCATGGGACGACCCGTCGGAGCGCGTCCTCGCCCGCATCCACGGCGCCACCCCCGAGCCCGGCGCGCACACGACCGTCGACGGCGCGCGGGTGAAGATCCTCGCGGCGCGGGCGGCGGCGACGGATGCCGCTCCCGAGGAGGGCGCGGAGGACGAGCCCCTCACGCCGGGCGAGGTGCGTGTCCGCGGAGCATCCGTCCTCATCGGCACGGGGACGCGACCGGTCGTGGTCGACGTGGTCCAACCGGCGGGCAAGGGCGCGATGGGGGCCGCGGACTGGCGACGCGGCCTGCGTGGTGCCGCGGTGGTGGGTTCATGAGTGCGGTGCAGCCGGCACGGCGCGTCGCGTACGACACTCTGCGCGCGGTGCACGAGTCCGACGCCTACGCGAACCTGCTCCTCCCGAAGGCGATCGGTCGCGCAGGTCTCGACACGGCCGACGCCGCGCTCGCGACCGAGCTCACGTACGGCACCCTGCGCCGCGAGGGCACGTACGACGCCGTGATCGCGATCGCCGCGAACCGCGAGGCCGCCGACATCGATCCGGTGGTCCTCGATGCCCTGCGACTGGGTGTGCACCAGCTGCTCTCCACGCGCGTCGCCTCGCACGCGGCGGTCAACGAGTCGGTCGAACTCGCCCGGCAGGACGGCAGCAGGGGAGCGGCGGGGTTCACGAACGCCGTGCTGCGGCGGGTGTCGCGCGACACGCCGGGGGAGTGGATGACCCGCGTCGAGCAGTCGGCACGATCGGATGACGAGCGCCTGGGACTCGTGTTCTCGCACCCGGTGTGGGTGGTCCGCGCGTTCCGCCGCGCCCTCGCGGCCGAAGGACGCGCCGACGAACTCGAAGACCTGCTCGCCGCCGACAACGCATCGCCGCGCGTGACGATGACAGCCCTGCCCGGATTGGCGGCGATCCCGGCGGACGCCCGCCCCACGCCGTACTCGCCCTTCGGATTCCTCCTCGGGGGAGGCGACCCCGAGGCGATCGTCACCGCGTCGGACGGACGGATCCGTGTTCAGGACGAAGGATCGCAGCTGGCGGCGCTCGCGCTCTCGGAAGCACGTGAGGTGCGCCCGGGCGAGCGGTGGCTGGATCTGTGTGCGGGTCCGGGTGGCAAGGCCGCGATGCTCGGGGCGGAGGCGCTGCGGCTCGGCGCGCACCTCGAGGCCAACGAGATCTCTCCGGCGCGCGCCGGACTCGTGCGCCGCGCGATCGCGTCCGTGCCGATGGACATCCCGGTGTCCGAGGAAGACGGTCGCGCACGCGCCGAGGCCGCCCCGGGTGCCTACGACCGCATCCTCGTCGATGCGCCGTGCACCGGACTCGGAGCCCTGAGACGGCGACCCGAAGCACGGTGGCGCAAGACGCCGGCTGATATCCCCGGCCTCACCGAACTGCAGCGCGGCCTGCTGACCGCGGCCATCTCCGCGCTCCGACCCGACGGCATCGTGGCGTACGTCACGTGTTCGCCGCATCTGGCCGAGACGGCCGGCGTGGTCGCCGAAGTGCGCCGCGACTGGGGCGACCAGATCGAGGAGCTGGATGCGCGCGCGGTTCTGCAGTCCATCGCATCATCTCCGCTCGACCTGCCCGCGCCCGCCGACGGCTCCGGGCGCGCACAGCTGTGGCCGCACCGGCACGGCACCGATGCGATGTTCATCTCCCTGCTGCGCCGACGCTGACGGCGTCAGCGCTGGAGGCGGAGACGTGTCGGGTCGCCGCCCACCACGCCCTCCAGGGCCGACAGGGCAGCCGGGTGCGCCCGCGCGACGCTCCGCGCATCGAGGGTCACGGTCCCGTCGTGCGGCAAGCCTTCGACCACCTCCGCCAGCACCGAGAGCACACGCTCCGCGCCGGCCAGACCGAGCTCGCCGGCGAGCCGGACCGTCGCGGCGCGGCCGCTGCGGTCGACGGCGATGCCCGGCTCCGAGATGCTCTCGTGCGGCTCCAGCAGATGCATGCCGAAATCCTCCGACAGGCGCTGCAGGACCGACGATGAACGCACGCTGTTGCCGTGTTCGTCCAGGCGGGGGCTGAAGACCCCCACGCCGTATTGCGACGGGGCCACCGCGAGAATCCCGCCGCTCACCCCGCTCTTGGCGGGCAGGCCGACGCGGAGCAGCCACTCGCCCGAGAAGTCGTACATGCCGCAGCTGGCCATGATCGATACGACGTCGCGGGCCGTGCGCTCCGAGACGACCCGCGCACCTGTGGTGGGGTTCACTCCGCCGAATGCCAGCGTCCCCGCCATCACCGCGAGGTCGCGGACCGTCACCAGCACCGCGCATTGGCGGAAGTAGCTCTCCACAGCGTCGTCGACGTCGCCACCGAGGCTGCCGTACGAGCGCATCAGATGGGCCAGCGCGCGATTGCGGTGGCCCGTGCGCGACTCCGATGTGTACACAGCCTCGTCCACCCAGAGCGACCGACCGGCGAATTCCGAGAGCACGTCGACGATCCGCGCGGTGCGCTCCTCGAAGCCCGTTCCGGGAATGAGCGACGTGGTCGCGATCGCGCCGGCGTTCACGAGGGGGTTCGCCGCGCGTCCCGTCCCCTCCTCGAGACTGATCGCATTGAACGGCTCGCCGCTCGGTTCTACGCCGACCGAGGCGAACACGCGCTCGCGTCCCAGCTCACGGAGCGCCAGAGCCAGGACGAAGGGCTTGGAGATGGACTGGATCGTGAACTCGACGTGGTCGTCTCCCGCCGTGTAGACGCGCCCTCGAGGACCCACCGCCGCCAGGGCCAGCGGAGACGGGTCGGCCGCCGCCAGCTCGGGGATGTACCCGGCGAGGGCGCCCGAATCGTCGGGGCGCACATCGTCGAGCACGCCCTCGAGCATCTGCGGAATGGGGTCCACGGCTCGACCATAATGGACGGGTGCCCCCCACCGACGCCGCCGGCGAGTCTCGCGACATCCGCATCAACCCGAGTGTTCTCGCGGCCGACTTCGTCAACATGGAGGCGGATCTGGCGCGCATCGCCACCGCCGACTACGTGCATGTCGACGTGATGGACAACCACTTCGTGCCCAATCTCACCTTCGGTCCGCAGATGGTGGAGCGTATCCAGGCGACGAGCCCGATCCCGCTCGATGTGCACCTCATGATCGACGAGCCCGAGCGGTGGGCTCCCGGGTACGCCGAGCTGGGCGCGGCATCCGTCACCTTCCATCTCGAGGCTTCTGCCGAGCCGATCACCCTCGCCCGTCGGCTGCGCTCCCTCGGCGCGCGCGCCGGCGTGGCGGTCAAGCCCGGAACCCCCGTCGAGAGCCTCTTCGAGGTGCTGGACGAGTTCGATCAGGTGCTGGTGATGACCGTCGAGCCCGGTTTCGGCGGCCAGTCGTTCATGCCCGAGACCATGCCGAAGCTCTCGGCGCTCGCGGCCGAAGCACGACGTCGGGGATCGGCCGTCTGGCTGCAGGTCGACGGCGGTATCAGCGAGTCCACGATCGCCCAGGCGGCTGAGGCCGGTGCCGACACCTTCGTGGCGGGCTCCGCCGTCTTCGGGGCGGAATCGCCCGACGCGGCGATCACGATGCTCCGCTCCAGCGCGGCGCGTCATCGCCACTAGGACGATCGACTGCCGGACGGCTTGGGCCGGCCCTCGCCGCGCATTCGCTACGCTGGAAGGGTGAAGACGTTCGACGGGCTGTTCGCTGAGCTCACCGCCACCGCGGTGGAGCGACCCGAGGGCTCGGGCACGGTCGCTCAGCTCGATGCGGGCGTGCACGCGATCGGCAAGAAGATCGTCGAGGAGGCCGCCGAGGTGTGGATGGCCGCCGAGTACGAGTCGACGGATGCCGCGGCCGAGGAGATCTCGCAGCTGCTGTACCACCTCCAGGTCATGATGGTCGCGAAGGGCCTCACCCTGGAGGATGTCTACCGACATCTGTGAGCGCGCCCCGCCCATCCGCCACCGCATCGAAAGCCACCCCGACATGCTGCGTATCGCCGTGCCCAACAAGGGCTCGCTCGCGGAGACCGCCGCCGAACTGCTCGCCGAAGCGGGCTACATCGGTCGTCGAGATCCCAAAGACCTCCACACCATAGACCCGGTCAACGACGTCGAGTTCTTCTATCTCCGACCCAAGGACATCGCGACCTACGTGGGGTCGGGTGCCCTCGACATCGGGATCACGGGTCGCGACCTGCTGTTGGACGCGCGGATGCCCGGGGCGACCGAGATCGATGCGCTCGGCTTCGGCGGCTCGACGTTCCGCTTCGCGGGGCCTCCCGGACGTTTTCAGGAGCTCCGCGATCTGGAGGGTTTGCGCGTCGCCACGGCCTACCCCGGACTCGTGGACGCCTACCTCGACGAGCACGGCATCGCGGTCGATCTCGTTCCGCTGGACGGCGCCGTGGAGTCGGCCGTTCAACTGGGCGTCGCGGACGCGGTCGCCGACGTGGTCTCGACCGGCACCACGCTGCGTCAGGCAGGGCTCGAGATCTTCGGTCCCGTGCTGCTGGAGTCCGAGGCGGTGCTGATCCAATCCCCGACCAAGGCCGATGGCGTGGACACCCTGCTGCGGCGCCTCCGCGGCGTTCTGGTCGCTCGTCGATACGTGCTCGTGGACTACGACCTCCCGGCGGATCTCGTCGAGGAGGCGGTGCAGATCGCGCCCGGCATCGAGTCGCCCACGATCTCACCGTTGCGCGATCCGCACTGGGTCGCGGTCCGGGTCATGACTCCCCGCAAGGGCGTCAACCAGGTGATGGACGCCCTGTACGCGATCGGCGCGCGCGCGATCCTCGTCACAGCCATTCACAACGCGAGGCTCTAGCGATGGCGCTCGTCTGCCGCGTGATCCCCTGCCTCGACGTCGCCGACGGTCGGGTGGTGAAGGGCGTGAACTTCGCGAATCTGCGCGACATGGGCGACCCCGTCGAACTCGCGCGGATGTACTTCTCGCAGGGCGCAGACGAACTCACCTTCCTCGACGTGACCGCCACCGTCGACGAACGCGCGACGACCTACGATGTCGTCCGACGCACGGCCGAGGAGGTGTTCATCCCGCTGACCGTCGGCGGGGGAGTGCGCTCCGCCGAAGACGTGGCACGGCTGCTCGGGGTGGGCGCGGACAAGGTCGGTGTGAACTCCGCCGCGATCGCCCGACCCGCGCTCATCGACGAGATCGCCGACCGGTTCGGCGCCCAGGTGCTCGTCCTGTCGCTCGACGTCAAGCGGTCCGCGGCGAGCACTCGTTCGGGGTTCGTGGTGACCACCCACGGCGGCCGCACCGAGACCACCCTCGACGCACTCGAGTGGGCGCG
Source organism: Microbacterium songi (assembly GCF_042747925.1). Classification (NCBI taxonomy): domain Bacteria; kingdom Bacillati; phylum Actinomycetota; class Actinomycetes; order Micrococcales; family Microbacteriaceae; genus Microbacterium; species Microbacterium songi. Next base: position 309,458 of record NZ_JBHZIE010000002.1, on the reverse strand, counting down.
CGAAGCCGTGGAGCGCGGCGTGGGCGAGCTGCTGGTCAACTCGATCGACGCCGACGGGACCAAAGCGGGGTTCGACCTCGAACTGGTCGCCCTGATGCGCGAGGTCGCGAGCGTCCCGGTGATCGCGTCCGGTGGCGCCGGCGCGGCGGAGGATTTCGGGCCGGCGATCCACGCGGGCGCCGACGCGGTCCTCGCGGCCAGCGTGTTCCACTCCGGTCAGCTCACCGTCGGCGATGTCAAGTCCGCGATGGTGTCCGACGGCATCGAGGTGCGCTGATGGGCGACGAGACGGTCGACGAGCGCATCGCGCGCGTCGCGTTCGACATCACAGGGCTCGCCGCAGCCGTCATCCAGCAGTGGGACACACGTGAAGTGCTGATGCTCGGCTGGATGGACGCCGAAGCCCTGCGCCGCACGCTGACGACGGGGCGGGTCACCTTCTGGTCGCGGTCGCGGCAGGAATACTGGCGCAAGGGCGACACGTCCGGCCACATCCAGATCGTCCGTCGCGCACACCTGGACTGCGACGGCGACGCGATCCTCGTCGAGGTGGAGCAGGTGGGTGCCGCGTGTCACACCGGGACGCGAACGTGCTTCGAGGCCGGTGGCGATCTGCACGCGGTCGTCGGTACCGCCGGATGACCGGTTCGGCGATGCTCGCCCGCGCACGGATGATGTCCGTCGTCGCGATCGTCCTCGTCGGCGCGATGGGTGTGATCTCGTCGACGCAGACCTGGCTCGTGGTGACCCTCTCCGACGGCGCCGTCCAGGATCTGACCGTCGCGGGGGCTGCGGCCGTGCCCGTGCTCGCACCGCTGAGCCTCGCCGTCCTGGCGCTGGGCGCGGCCCTGTCGATCGTGGGAACGGTCATGCGCTTCGTGTTCGGTGCGCTCACCGTGGCCATCGCGTTGCTGCTGGGCTGGCTGACCACGGTCGTCGCGTTCACGCTGCCGACCGCCGCCGTCGCGGCCACCGTCACCGAGGCGACCGGGATCAGCGGGCAGGATGCGGTGGCCGGCCTGGTGGTCTCCACCTCGAGCACGCCCTGGCCCGCCATCACCCTCGTCCTGTGGCTTCTCCTCGCGGCGGCGGGGGTGTTCACGCTGGTGACGGCGCACCGCTGGCGCGGCACGGGTCGGCGATATCGCACGGACGTCGAGAACGCGGATGCCGCGGCATCCCGCCCTCGCGACGCCATCGACTCGTGGGACGATCTGTCGCGCGGAGACGATCCGACAAGCTGAGGCGACGCCAGGATCGCCGGGCCGTCCCCGCTAGACTGGAACGGCCGCTCCTCGCCGCGGCCGCTACACGAACATCCCGAAGGAGAACCATGAGCAACGCAGACGGCGACCTCGGTCACGGACACTCTCCGGCTGCCTGGACGGCTGTGGTCATCATGCTCGTCGGTCTGGCGATCGGCACGGCGGCATTCTTCTTCGAAGTGGTATGGCTGGTCTGGGCCTCTGTCGCGATCGTCGTCATCGGCCTCATCGTCGGATGGGTGATGAAGCGCGCCGGCTACGGCGTCGGCGGCGCGAAGTCGAACCCCGCAGCGCATTGAGCATGCTGGCCGACCTCACGGCCGGTGCCGTCGAGGATGCGCAGCAGCGTGCGCATGATCGTCCTCTCGCCGCGGTCGAGAAGCTCGCCCTCGCGCGGGAACCCGCGCGCGACGCCCTCGCGGCACTGGCGCCGGCCGACCGCGTGAAGGTGATCGCCGAGGTCAAGCGTGCCAGCCCGTCGCGCGGCGACCTCGCCGCCATTCCCGACCCCGCCCTGCAGGCGACGCTGTACGAACAGGGCGGCGCGTCCGTCATCTCGGTGCTGACCGAGGGGCGCAGGTTCAAGGGCAGCCTCGCCGATCTCGAAGCCGTGAAGGGCGCGGTGTCGCTGCCGGTGCTGCGCAAGGACTTCATCGCGACGCCGTACCAGGTGCTGGAAGCGCGCGCGTCGGGCGCGGACCTCGTGCTGCTCATCGTGGCGGCGCTGGAGCAGCCCGTGCTCGCGGAACTTCACGCCCTTGTGCTCGAGCTCGGCATGACACCGCTCGTCGAGACGCACTCCGCGGAGGAGATCGCGCGCGCGAACGACCTCGGCGCGTCGCTCGTGGGCGTGAATGCGCGCAACCTGTCGACGTTCGAGCTCGACCGCGACCTGTTCGGCCGGCTCGCAGACCTGATTCCCGCCGGCGTCGTCAAGATCGCGGAATCCGCGGTGCTCGTTCCCGAGGACGTCGCGCACTACCGCGCCGCGGGTGCCGACGTCGTGCTCGTCGGTGAGGCACTGGTCACGGGTGACCCGGTGCGCACGCTGCGCTCCTTCCTCGGTCACCACGTCTGACGACGTCCTCGCGAACCGGCGACGCCGTGCGTGAGCGGCATGCACCTGGCCGGACCGCCCCGTTCTCGGCGGAATAGACTCGAAGGGCCGACATCGAGGGAGCTCCACCATGACGATCACCAGCCTGCGCGACGCGCCCGGACCGTACTTCGGGGAATTCGGCGGCCGTTACATGCCCGAGTCGCTGATCGCCGCGATCGACGAGCTGACGGCGGTCTACGAAGAGGCGATCGTCGACCCCCTGTTCCAGGCGGAGCTCGCGCACCTGCTGCACACCTACGCGGGTCGCCCGTCGGCGATCACCGAGGTGGCGCGGTTCGCCGAGCACGCCGGGGGCGCACGGGTCTTCCTCAAGCGCGAGGACCTCAACCACACGGGGTCGCACAAGATCAACAACGTGCTCGGGCAGGCCCTGCTCACCAAGCGCCTCGGCAAGACCCGGGTGATCGCCGAAACCGGCGCGGGCCAGCACGGTGTCGCCACGGCCACGGCGGCCGCGCTGTTCGGTCTCGAGTGCAAGGTCTACATGGGCGAGGTCGACACCGAGCGACAGGCTCTGAACGTCGCTCGCATGCGTCTGCTCGGCGCGGAGGTCATCCCGGTGACGACAGGTTCGCGCACTCTGAAGGATGCGATCAACGAGGCCTATCGTGACTGGGTCTCGAGCGTCGAGACGACCAACTACATCTTCGGTACCGCGGCCGGTCCGCACCCGTTCCCCGCGATGGTGCGCGACTTCCAGAAGATCATCGGCGAAGAAGCCCGCGCACAGCTGCTCGAGGTGGCCGGTCGGCTGCCCGACGTGGTGATGGCGTGTGTCGGAGGGGGCTCCAACGCGATCGGGATGTTCGACGCCTTCCTCGACGACGCAGACGTCAAGCTGTACGGCGTCGAGGCGGCGGGCGACGGCGTCGACACGGAAAAGCACGCGGCATCCATCGAGCGCGGACGCCCCGGCATCCTGCACGGCGCGAAGACCTTCGTCCTCCAGGATGAGGACGGCCAGACGGTCGAATCGCACTCCATCTCCGCCGGACTGGACTATCCCGGTGTGGGACCGGAGCACTCCTGGCTCTCCGCGATCGGGCGGGCGGAGTACATCCCCGCGACCGACGACGAAGCGATGCAGGCACTCCGACTGCTCTCGCGCACCGAAGGCATCATCCCCGCGATCGAGTCCGCGCATGCGCTCGCAGGAGCGCTGCGCATCGGGCGCGAGCTGGGTCCCGACGCCGTCATCGCCGTCTGCCTGTCCGGGCGCGGCGACAAGGACATGGACACGGCCGCCCGCTACTTCGACCTCTACGACGCCGAGGCGCTGAAGGAGGGCCCGCCGGTCGCCGTGCCTCCCGCGGACGACGCCGCCTCGGGCGAGGGAGTGGAGCTGTGAGCTCACGCGTCTCGGCAGCGATCGATGCCGCGAAGGCCGAGGGCCGGGGCGTCCTCGTCGGCTACCTCCCGGTGGGGTTCCCCGATCTGCAGGCCAGCATCGACGCGGCCGTCACGCTGGCCGAGAACGGCGCCGACATCCTCGAGCTCGGCCCGCCGTACTCCGACCCCGTGATGGACGGGGTCGTCATCCAAGAGGCGACCCAGGCCGCGCTCGCGGCGGGTTTCCGACTGCGCGACCTGTTCGTCGCCGTGCGCGAGATCACCGCGCGTGTGCAGGTGCCGGTGCTCGTCATGACGTACTGGAACCCGGTCATGCAGTACGGCGTCGATCGATACGCCGACGACCTCCTCGCCGCGGGGGGCGCCGGACTGATCACGCCCGACATCACCCCCGAGTCCGCGGCCGACTGGATCGCGGCCAGCGAGCGGACAGGGCTCGATCGCGTGTTCCTGGCTGCTCCCACCTCGACGGACGAGCGTCTCGACCTCGTGGTGAAGAACTCGACGGGCTTCGTCTACACGGTCTCGACGATGGGCATCACGGGCGAGAGGACCGAATTGGATGCCGCGGCCCGCACCCTCGTCGCGCGCCTCCGCGAGCGCGGGGTGGCGCACGCGTGCGTCGGAATCGGCATCTCGAACGCCGATCAGGTCTCCGGCGTCCTCGAGTACGCCGACGGCGCCATCGTGGGCACAGCCCTGGTGCGCGCCCTTCGCGACGGCGGGCTGGACGAACTGGCCGCGACGACGCGCGCCCTGGCCGTGGGAACCCGCGCGGGTGTGTCGAACTAGACTTCCCTAGGCCGGCGCGACGCCGGCCACCTTCACACGGCCCCACCGCACCGAGGACGATTCATGACGATTGCCGCACCGAGCCTGCTCGCCCAGGGCGTGTTCGCGAGCATCCCCAGCCCGTCCGTCAGCTACATCGACGTCGGACCGCTGCGGATCCACTTCTACGCCCTCTGCATCATCGCGGGCATCATCATCGCCGTGTTCCTCACCAACCACCGGCTCACCAAGCGCGGTGCCGAGCCCTGGGTCGTCATCGACATCGCCCTCCTGGCCGTACCCCTCGGCATCATCGGCGCACGCATCTTCCACGTGCTGACGCATCCGGGCTTCTACTTCGGGCCGGGCACGAACCCGTGGGCTGTCCTGTACATCTGGGAGGGCGGCATCGCGATCTTCGGCGCCCTCATCGGCGGTGCGATCGGCGCATGGCTCGGCTGCCGCTGGACGGGCATCCGATTCTGGACATTCGCCGATGCTTTGGCGCCAGGTCTGATCATCGCGCAGGCCGCGGGCCGCTTCGGCAACTGGTTCAACCAGGAGCTGTTCGGCCTCCCCACGGACCTCCCCTGGGGGCTCCAGATCGACAGTGACAACCCGGCGTTCCCCCCGGGGCTCGCGCCGGACACCCTCTTCCATCCGACCTTCCTGTACGAGGTCATCTGGAACCTCATCGGAGCCGCCGTCATCATCTGGGCGGGCCGCAGATTCCAGTTGCAGTGGGGCAGGACGCTGGCCATCTATCTGATCTGGTACGGCGCCGGACGCATCGTGTGGGAGTCGATCCGCATCGATCCGAGCGAGATCTACCTGGGGCTTCGCACCAACGTCTGGGCCGCGATTCTCGCCGTCGTCCTCGGCATCGTGATCTTCTTCGTGCAGAAGCGCAGGCATCCCGGATTCGAGCCTTCGCCCTATGTTCCCGGACGGCAGTGGTCCGCACCGGGCGCGGTACACTCGCAGAACAGCAATGATTTCGTCGATGTGAGCGAGCCGCCCGCAGCCGAGATCACCGAAGGCACCGCCACAAGCACTCCCGCCACGAAGTAACGCAGCCGGGCCGACGTCGTCCCATCTCAAGCAACAATGTGAGGACGGTTGGTATGGCTTCGAGCCTCAGCCACAGCACCGACGCCCTTCGCCCTCGGGAGGAATTCCCCCCGAAGCAGGGCATGTACAACCCGGCGTTCGAGAAGGACGCCTGCGGTCTGGCCATGGTGGCCACGCTCCGCGGCGAGGCGGGCCACGACATCATCGACCTGGCGTTGACCGCGCTGAGGAACCTCGAGCACCGCGGGGCGATCGGTTCCGACGCGGGCACCGGCGACGGTGCGGGCATCCTCACCCAGATGCCCGACGCGTTCCTCCGCGCCGTCGTCGACTTCGATCTCCCCGCTGTCGGCGAGTACGCCGCCGGCATGGCGTTCCTGCCTCTCGACGACGAGGAGCGCGAAACGCAGAAAGCCGGAATCGAGAAGATCGCGGCATCCGAGGGCCTCGTCGTCCTCGGATGGCGCACGGTGCCGACGGCACCCGACCACCTCGGCAAGCTGGCCCGGGCCGCACAGCCCGCGTTCGAGCAGCTCTTCGTCTCGCGCCCCGGTGTGGGCGACTACCCCGCTCTCTCGGGGATCGAGCTGGACCGGCGCGTGTACCGGCTGCGCAAGCGCGCTCGTCGCGAGGCAGGCGCCTACTTCGTCTCCCTGTCGTCGCGCACGATCGGCTACAAGGGCATGGTCACCACGCTCCAGCTCGAGCCGTTCTACCCCGACCTCCAGGACGAGCGCTTCGCTTCCGAACTCGCCGTCGTGCACTCGCGCTACTCGACGAACACGTTCCCCTCGTGGCCGCTGGCCCAGCCGCTGCGCATGCTGGCGCATAACGGCGAGATCAACACGGTCAACGGCAACCGCAACTGGATGCGTGCCCGGCAGTCGCAGCTCGAGTCCGAGCTCGTGGGCGACATCCGCCCGCTGCTGCCGATCTGCACCCCGGGTTCCAGCGACTCCGCGTCGTTCGACGAGGTGCTCGAGCTGTTGACCCTCACCGGACGCAGCCTGCCGCACGCGGTCATGATGATGGTGCCGGAGGCCTACGAGAAGCAGGCCGACATCGACCCGAAGCTGCGTGCCTTCTACGACTACCACTCCATTCAGATGGAGCCGTGGGACGGCCCCGCCGCTCTCATCTTCACGGACGGGACGCTCGTGGGTGCGACTCTCGACCGCAACGGACTGCGTCCCGGCCGGTGGACGGAGACGACCGACGGCCTGATCGTCATCGGAAGCGAGACGGGCGTGCTGGATTTCGCGCCCGAGCGCATCAAGCGGCGCGGTCGCCTGCGCCCCGGACGCATGTTCCTCGTCGACACTGCCGCGCAGCGCATCATCGAGGAGGACGAGGTCAAGCGCGAGCTCGCCGAGCTCGAGCCCTGGCAGGAATGGCTCGACGCCGGTCGGGTCCGCCTGGCCGACCTGCCCGAGCGCGAGCACATCGTGCACCCGATCGCCTCCATCACGCGTCGCCAGCGCACCTTCGGCTACACCGAGGAGGAAGTGCGCATCCTCATCACGCCCATGGGCCAGAACGGCGCCGAGCCGCTGGGCGCGATGGGCAGTGACACCCCCGTCGCCATCCTCAGCCAGCGCCCCCGACTGCTGTTCGACTACTTCACGCAGCAGTTCGCCCAGGTGACCAATCCGCCTCTGGACTCCATCCGCGAAGAGGTCGTCACGTCCCTGTCGCTGGGGCTGGGTCCGGAGCGCAACCTGCTGGCGTGGGGCGCCGACCACACGCGCACCGTCACCCTCGACTTCCCGGTGATCGACAACGACGAGCTCGCGAAGATCCAGCACATCGACACCGCCCTCCCCGGACGCACTTCGGTGACGATCCGCGGGCTGTACCGGGTCGAGGCCGGCCACAAGGGCATGCAGAAGCGCATCACGCAGATGTGCGCGGAAGTCGACCAGGCCATCGAGGACGGCGCCGAGTTCATCGTGCTGTCCGACCGCGACTCGAACAAGGACCTCGCCCCGATCCCCTCGCTCCTCATGGTCGCCGCGATCCATCACCACCTCATCCGCGAGGAGACACGGATGAAGGTCGGCCTGGTCGTCGAGGCCGGGGACGTGCGCGAAGTGCACCATGTCGCGACCCTCATCGGGTACGGGGCCTCTGCAGTCAACCCGTACCTCGCCATGGAGACCGCCGAGTACCTCGTGCGCGCGGGCTTCATCAACGGCATCACGCCGGAGAAGGCCGTCAAGAACCTCATCTACGCGCTCGGCAAGGGCGTGTTGAAGATCATGTCGAAGATGGGTATCTCCACGGTTTCTTCCTATGCGGGTGCTCAGGTGTTCGAGGCCGTCGGCCTGTCGCCGGAGTTCATCAAGAACTACTTCACCGGCACCGAGTCCAAGCTCGGCGGCGTCGGTATCGAGGTCATCGCATCCGAGAACGCGGCCCGTCACGCGTACGCCTACCCGGAGGATGCCGCAGCCCGTGCTCACGAGCGACTGTGGACCGGTGGCGAGTACCAGTGGCGGCGCGACGGCTCGCCCCACCTCTTCAATCCCGACACGGTGTTCCGCCTCCAGCACTCCACGCGGGAGCGCCGCTACGACATCTTCCGCGAGTACACGAAGCTCGTGGACGACCAGGCGAACGAGCTGAAGACGCTGCGCGGGCTCTTCGGCTTGAAGACCCACGTGCGCAAGCCCGTCCCGATCGACCAGGTCGAGCCCGTCTCGGCCATCGTCAAGCGCTTCTCGACCGGCGCGATGAGCTACGGCTCGATCTCGCGCGAAGCGCACGAGACGCTCGCCATCGCGATGAACTCGATCGGCGCGAAATCCAACACCGGGGAGGGCGGCGAAGACGTCGACCGGCTGCTCGATCCCGAACGCCGGAGCGCCATCAAGCAGGTCGCGTCGGGGCGCTTCGGTGTCACGAGCCTCTACCTGACCGAGGCCGAAGACATCCAGATCAAGCTCGCCCAGGGCGCCAAGCCCGGCGAGGGCGGCCAGCTGCCGCCGACCAAGGTGTACCCGTGGGTCGCGCGCACGCGACACGCGACGGCCGGGGTCGGGCTCATCTCGCCGCCGCCGCACCACGACATCTACTCGATCGAAGACCTCAAGCAGTTGATCTTCGACCTCAAGCGTGCGAACCCGCTGGCGCGTGTGCACACCAAGCTCGTCAGCCAGTCGGGCATCGGCGCGGTGGCCGCGGGCGTCGCGAAGGCCCTCAGCGACGTCATCCTCGTCTCCGGCCACGACGGGGGGACGGGCGCGAGCCCGCTCAACTCGCTCAAGCACGCCGGCACCCCGTGGGAGCTCGGCCTCGCCGAGACGCAGCAGACACTCATGCTCAACGGGATGCGGGACCGCGTGGTCGTGCAGGTCGACGGACAGCTCAAGACCGGGCGGGATGTCATCATCGGCGCTCTGCTGGGCGCCGAGGAGTTCGGCTTCGCGACCGCGCCGCTCGTCGTCTCGGGCTGCATCATGATGCGGGTGTGCCACCTCGACACGTGCCCGGTCGGCGTCGCCACGCAGAACCCCGTGTTGCGGGAGCGGTTCAACGGCAAGCCCGAGTTCGTCGTGACCTTCATGGAGTTCATCGCCGCAGAGGTGCGCGAGTACCTCGCCGAACTGGGCTTCCGCAGTCTCGACGAGGCCATCGGCCACAACGAGCTGCTGGACGTCAACGGTGCGGTCGAGCACTGGAAGACCGCCGGGCTCGACCTGGCTCCGATCCTCGAGGGTCCCGTCTTCGCCGAGGACGAGCCGCGACGCAACTTCCGCGAGCAGCTGCACGAGCTCGATGAGCACTTCGACGTGCAGCTGATCGAGCGGGCGCAGGATGTCATCGCGCACGGCGGCCAGGTCACGATCGACCTGCCGATCCGCAACACCGCGCGCGCCGTCGGGACGATGCTCGGCAACCGCGTCACCCGTGCCCATGGCGAGAACGGACTGCCGTCCGACTCCATCGTGGTGCGCCTCACCGGGTCAGCCGGTCAGTCCTTCGGAGCCTTCATGCCGGCGGGCATCACGCTTCGGCTCGAGGGCGACTCCAACGACTACGTGGGCAAAGGCCTCTCCGGAGGTCAGATCGTCGTCCGACCACCGCGGAACTCGACCTTCGACGCTTCCGAGAACGTCATCGCCGGCAACGTCATCGGCTACGGGGCGACGCAGGGCACCATGTTCCTCCGCGGAGTGGTGGGGGAGCGGTTCTTCGTCCGCAACTCCGGAGCCACCGCCGTCGTGGAGGGAGTGGGAGACCACGCGTTGGAGTACATGACGGGCGGACTCGCCGTCATCCTCGGCGCGACCGGACGCAATCTCGGTGCCGGCATGTCGGGCGGGAGCGCGTACGTCTACCGGCTGGATACCGCACTCGTGAACCGCGAGGCCCTCGCCACCGGAGAGCTCGTGCTGGGCGAGCTCGACTCCGCCGATGTGGAGATGCTGCGTGATCTGCTCGAGCGGCACAGCGCTGAGACCGAGTCCGAGCTCGCGGCATCCCTGCTCGAGAACTTCGAGGACGAACTGAAGAACTTCGTGCGGGTCCTCCCGCGCGACTATGCAGCCGTGCTGCAGACCCGTCAGAACGCCGTGGACGAGGGGCTCGACCCCGACGGCGACGTCGTCTGGAGCCGCATCCTGGAGGTGACCGGTGGCTGACCCGAAAGGCTTCCTCAAGAACACCGAGCGTGAGCTGCCCCCGCGGCGCCCCGTTCCGGTCCGCATCCTGGACTGGAAAGAGGTGTACGAGCCGGGGGACTCGGCCGTCATCCGGCGTCAGGCTGGGCGCTGCATGGACTGCGGCATCCCGTTCTGCCACCAAGGCTGCCCGCTCGGCAACCTCATCCCCGAGTGGAACGACCTCACCTGGCGCGGCGAGGGTCGCTCGGCAATCGAGCGTCTGCACGCGACCAACAACTTCCCCGAGTTCACCGGTCGCCTCTGCCCCGCACCGTGCGAGAGCTCGTGCGTGCTCGGCATCAATCAGCCGGCCGTGACCATCAAGCAGATCGAGCAGTCGATCATCGACGAGGCGTTCGCCAACGGCTGGGTCGAACCCGAGCCCCCGGCGCGGCTGACGGGCAAGACCGTGGCTGTCGTCGGATCTGGCCCGGCAGGGCTGGCCGCCGCCCAGCAGCTCACGCGCGCCGGCCACACGGTCGCGGTGTTCGAGCGCGACGACCGCATCGGCGGTCTGATGCGATACGGCATCCCCGACTTCAAGATGGAGAAGCGCCACCTCGAGCTGCGGCTGCGGCAGATGCGCGACGAAGGCACGCGCTTCCGCGCGGGCGTCGAGATCGGCGTCGACATCCCGTGGGATGAGCTGCGGGCGCGCTACGACGCCGTCGTCATCGCCACGGGCGCGCCTGTGCCGCGGGAGCTGTCTATCCCGGGCCGTGACCTCGCGGGCGTGCACTTCGCTATGGAGTTCCTCGTCGAGTCGAACAAGGCGACGGCGGGCGACCGCGTCCCGCACCAGATCTCGGCGGAGGGAAAACACGTCGTCGTGATCGGCGGGGGTGACACCGGCGCGGACTGCATCGGCACATCCCACCGTCAGGGTGCGATCAGCGTGACGAATCTGGCGATCGGCAAGCAGCCTCCGACCGCGCGTCCCGAGGATCAGCCCTGGCCGATGCAGCCGCAGATCTTCGAGATCGCCTCCGCCCACGAGGAGGGCGGAGAGCGCTCGTACCTCGCGTCGACGGTCGAGTTCCTCGCGAACGAGGCCGGCGAGGTGCGCGCTCTGCGTGTCGCCGAGACGACCTTCGTCGACGGTCGCCGCGTTCCGCGCAGCGGCACGGAGCGCGAGATCCCCGCCGACCTCGTGCTCATCGCGATGGGCTTTACCGGGCCCGAGCAGGCGTTCGTCGCCGAACAGCTCGGTGCGCAGTTCACCGCCCGCGGAAACGTCGAGCGTGCGGAGGACTACCAGACGACCGCGCCCGGCGTGTTCGTGGCCGGTGACGCCGGACGTGGGCAGTCGCTGATCGTCTGGGCGATCGCCGAGGGCCGGGCGGCCGCCGCGCACGTCGACCGGTTCCTCATGGGCGAGACGGTGCTGCCCAGCCCCGTGGCCCCCACCGATATCGCGATCGGTCTGCAGCCCGCGTAGGCTGACAGCGCAATCCCACCCCCGAACCCCCGGAGCACACACGGATGAGACGCGCCAAAATCGTCGCCACACTAGGTCCCGCCACCTCGAGCTATGAGATGGTCCGCGCGATCATCGAGGCCGGCGTGAACGTGGCACGCATGAACCTCTCGCACGGCGACTACAGCGTGCACGAGGCGAACTTCGCCAACGTGCGCAAGGCCGCCGACGACGCGGGCCAGCCCGTCGCGGTGCTGGTCGACCTGCAGGGCCCGAAGATCCGCCTGGGGAAGTTCGAGAACGGTCCTCACCACCTCGCCGTCGGAGACATCTTCAAGATCACGGTCGAAGACATCCCGGGCACGAAGGAGATCGTCTCGACGACGTTTAAGGGCCTGCCTCAGGACGTGAAGCCCGGTGACTTCCTGCTCATCGACGACGGCAAGGTGCGGGTCGAGGTCGTCGAGACCGACGGCACGGTCGTCACCACGAAGGTCATCGTCGGCGGTCCCGTGTCCAACAACAAGGGCATCAACCTGCCCGGCGTGGCCGTCAACGTGCCGGCGCTGTCCGAGAAGGACGAAGCCGATCTGCGATGGGGTCTGCGCATCGGTGCAGACCTGATCGCGCTGTCATTCGTGCGCAGCGCGAAGGACATCCAGCGCGTGCACGTGATCATGGCCGAAGAGGGACGCCGCGTCCCCGTCATCGCGAAGATCGAGAAGCCGCAGGCCGTCGACAACCTCGAGGAGATCATCGACGCCTTCGACTCGATCATGGTCGCTCGCGGCGACCTCGGTGTGGAGCTGCCGCTGGAGGCCGTGCCCATCGTGCAGAAGCGCGCGGTCGAGCTGTCGCGCCGCATGGCCAAGCCCGTCATCGTCGCCACGCAGATGCTCGAGTCGATGATCAACAACCCGGTGCCCACGCGCGCGGAGACGAGTGATGTCGCGAACGCCGTCCTCGACGGTGCGGACGCGGTCATGCTGTCGGGCGAGACGAGTGTCGGCGACTACCCCGTGGTCGTGGTCGAGACCATGGCGCGCATCGTCGCCTCGACCGAAGACCACGGCCTCGAGCGCATCCCGCCGCTCACGAACAAGCCGCGCACGCAGGGTGGTGCGATCACCCTCGCCGCCATCGAGGTCGCCGACTTCGTCGATGCGAAGTACCTCTGCATCTTCACGGAGTCCGGCGACTCGGCACGTCGTATGTCGCGGCTCCGGCCGAAGATCCCGATGATCGCGTTCACGCCCGAGCCGGCGATCCGTCGTCGCATGGCGCTGACCTGGGGGATCGAGTCGGCTCTCGTCGAGCACGTGACGCACACCGACAAGATGTTCATCCAGGTCGACGACTACCTTCTCGCCAACGACCTGGCGAAGGTCGGAGACAAGGTCGTCGTGATCTCCGGTTCCCCTCCCGGAATCGTGGGATCGACCAACGACATCCGCGTCCACAAGGTCGGCGACGCCGTCCACGGTGCGGCGCCCGTGTACCGCGCCGCGCAGTAGGAAGCACGAAGACGACACGGGATGCCTCGACCGGGGCATCCCGTGTCGTCTTCCGCGTTGCGGGATCCGCCCTGATCTCCCGCGCCGCGCACGCGAAGAGCCGGCCCCTGACGGGGCCGGCTCTTGGACGCGTACCGGTGGTGGGACTCGAACCCACATGCCCTTGCGGGCAACCGATTTTGAGTCGGTCGCGTCTGCCATTCCGCCACACCGGCGGGGGAGGTCGCCCTCCGCACGCTCGCTGACGACGATACCGTAGGATTCAAGAGTGACAGAGCTCGAACAGCCCACAGAGTCGGCGGCATCCGCACCCCGACGCGTCGTCGTCGCCGAGGACGAGTCGCTCATCCGACTCGACATCGTCGAGATCCTCCGAGACAACGGCTACGACGTCGTCGGAGAGGCCGGCGACGGAGAGACCGCTGTGCAGCTGGCCACCGAACTGCGACCCGACCTCGTCATCATGGACGTCAAGATGCCGCAGCTCGACGGCATCAGCGCTGCCGAGAAGCTCAGCAAGAACCACATCGCACCGGTCGTGCTCCTGACCGCGTTCAGCCAGAAGGAACTGGTCGAGCGTGCCAGCGAGGCCGGTGCACTGGCCTACGTCGTCAAGCCGTTCACCCCGAACGACCTCCTGCCCGCGATCGAGATCGCGCTGGCGCGGTACGAGCAGATCATCACGCTCGAGGCCGAGGTCGCCGACATGGTCGAACGCTTCGAGACCCGCAAGCTCGTCGACCGTGCCAAGGGTCTGCTGAACGAGAAGATGGGGCTCACCGAGCCCGAGGCGTTCCGGTGGATCCAGAAGGCTTCGATGGACCGTCGTCTCACGATGCAGGACGTCGCGAAGGCCATCATCGAGCAGTTGGCTCCGAAGAAGGCCTGAACCTCCTCCACCGGCGCTCTGCGTCGGGGCGACGTCCGGTCGCGTCCGCCGTCCGGCCCTGATCAGGCGGCGATGTCCTTGATCATGTTCGTGATGCGGATGGTCGAACAGCGCCGGCCCTGATCGTCGGACACGACTATCTCGTGCACCGTCACGCTGCGACCGAGGTGCAGCGGAACGCACACCCCGGTGACGACGCCGCTGGTGGCCGAGCGCGTGTGGGTGGCATTGATGTCGACGCCGACCGCCAGCCGTCCGGGTCCGGCGTGCAGGTTGGCTGCCATCGAGCCGAGCGATTCCCCGAGCACCACATACGCTCCGCCGTGCATGAGCCCGACGGGCTGCGTGTTGCCCTCGACGGGGAGAGTGGCGACGCAGCGCTCGATCGTGAACTCGAGGAACTCCATGCCCATCTTCTCGGCGAGCGCTCCGACGCCGCGGCGGGCGGCCCACTCCATGGCGTTGATCGACGGATCGGGGGCCTCGGTCATAGCGGCTCCTCTGCGAACGACGGGGTGTCGGCGGGCCTGGCTAGGCTGTTACGGTGACGGACTCCGCAAAGCCTACCCTCCTCGTCGTCGACGGCCATTCGCTGGCCTACCGGGCGTTCTTCGCGCTTCCCGTCGAGAACTTCTCCACGAAAGACGGGCAGCACACCAACGGGATCTACGGATTCCTGGCCATGCTGATCAACCTCATCAAGGCCGAGAAGCCGACCCACCTGGCGGTCGCCTTCGACACGTCGCGTGTCTCTTTCCGCAGCCGCGAGTACCCCGAGTACAAGGCGAACAGGTCTGAATCGCCGAGCGAGTTCAAAGGCCAGATCCCGATCCTTCAGGACTGCCTCGCCGCCATGAGCATCGAGGTGCTGCAGAAGCCCGACGTCGAGGCCGACGACATCCTCGCCACGCTGGCGACGCAGGGCGCGGCATCCGGGTTCGACGTCCTGGTCTGCTCCGGCGACCGCGACACGATCCAGCTCGTCGACGACGACATCACCCTGCTGTACCCCAACGTGCAGGGCGTGTCCCAGCTGAAGCGCTACGACCGTGCCGCGGTGATCGAGCGCTACGGTGTGCAGCCCGAGCAGTACCCCGACATCGCCGCGCTGGTCGGCGAGACCAGCGACAACCTTCCCGGCGTGCCCAAGGTGGGGGAGAAGACCGCCGTGAAGTGGCTCACCCAGTTCGGCTCGCTCGACGCGCTGCTCGACGGGGCCGACACGATCAAGGGCGTGGTGGGCAACAACCTGCGCGAGCACGTCGAGGACGTGCGGCGCAACCGCCGGCTGAACCGCCTGCTGCGCGACGTCGAGCTGCCCCTCGGACCCGCAGACCTCGTGGTCAAGCCGATCGATGCGCAGGCCGTCCGCGACATCTTCGCGCGACTCGAGTTCCGCACCCTCCTGCCGCGCGTCTTCGAGGCCGTCGGCATCGAGGAGGCGATGGCCCCCGAGGTCACCGTGCCGTCGGCCGTGGCCCCTCGACCCGTCGAGCTGACGGCAGCGGATGCCGCGGCGTGGGTCGACGCGGTGACGGGCGACGTGGCGCTCGAGGTGTCGATCGAGTCCGGCAGGCCCGTGCGCATCGGTCTCGCCACCGACGCGGAGGGCGCCGAGGCGACGTGGTCTCCCGAGATCGCGGCGGCGCTCTCGCCCTGGCTGACGTCCGATGCGCCGAAGGTGCTCGGCGACGCCAAGCCGCAGGTCAAGGCGCTGCGACGAGCGGGCATCAGACTCGGGGGACTCGCTTTCGACACGCTGCTGGCCGGCTGGCTGCTGCGGCCGAGCTTCCCCGACAAATCCCTGGCCGATCTCGTGGACCGGTACCTCGGCGAGAAGCTCCCCGAGGCCGACCCGACCCAGCTGGTGCCCGAGACCGAAGGCGCCACCCCGGCTCAACGCGCCTGGTACACGCTCCGGGTGGCGGAGGCGCTGCGTGCGGAGCTGCCGGTCCAGGTGTTCGAAGTGCTGACGGGCATCGAGCTGCCGACACTGCTGGCCCTCGCCGACATGGAGCTGACGGGGGTGGCGGTCTCGCACGCGACGCTGTCGGAGTTCTCGGCCGAGCTCGGGGCGCGGGCCGACCTGATCGCACAGGATGCGTTCACCGCCATCGGACGCGAGGTCAACCTCGGCTCGCCCAAGCAGCTGCAGGAGGTGCTGTTCGAGGATCTCGCGCTGCCGAAGACCCGCAAGACGAAGACCGGGTACTCGACCGACGCCGCGGTCCTCGCCGACCTGCAGGAGAGCAACCCGCACCCGTTCCTCGATCTGCTGCTGCAGCACCGCGAGGCGACGAAGCTGCGTCAGATCATCGAGTCGCTCGACGCGTCCATCGCCGACGATCACCGCGTGCACACGACGTACCTGCAGACCGGCAGTCAGACCGGGCGTCTCTCCAGCACCGATCCGAACCTGCAGAACATCCCCGTGCGCAATGAGGAGAGCAGGCGCATCCGGTCGGCGTTCCAGGTGGGGGCGGGGTACGAGACCCTGCTCACCGCGGACTACTCGCAGATCGAGATGCGCATCATGGCGCACCTCTCGGAGGATCCGGGACTTGTCGAGGCGTTCAACTCGGGCGAGGACCTCCATCGCTTCGTCGGCGCGCGTGTCTTCGGCGTCGACCCGCAGGACGTGACGAGCGCGATGCGCACGAAGGTGAAGGCCATGTCGTACGGGCTCGTGTACGGGCTGTCGGCTTTCGGCCTGTCCAAGCAGCTGCGCATCGAGCAGGCCGAGGCGAAACTCCTGATGACCGAGTACTTCGCCCGCTTCGGCTCGGTGCGCGACTACCTGCGCTCCTCGGTCGAACAGGCGCGCATCGACGGGTACACCGAGACGATCTACGGCCGGCGTCGCCCTTTCCCGGATCTCACGAGCCCCAACCGGGTGCTGCGGGAGAACGCCGAGCGCGCGGCGCTCAACGCGCCCATCCAGGGCAGCGCCGCCGACATCATGAAGATCGCGCTGTTCCACATCCACGAGGACTTCGTGGCCCACGATCTGCGCTCGCGCACGCTGATGCAGATCCACGACGAGCTCGTGGTCGAGATCGCCCCGGGGGAGTGGGACGCCGCGGAACGCATCGTGCGCGAACGCATGGGCGATGCGGCGCACCTCACGGTGCCGCTGGACGTGCAGATCGGCCGTGGCGGCGACTGGAACGCGGCCGGCCACTGACACGGGGAGCGGGCGTCCCGTCGGATGTTTGTCGGGATCGGATCGCGTGCCTAGGCTCGATGACATGACCGAGTCCTCTCGTACCCCCACCCCCGTCGACCAGATCGCGGACGCGTGGGTCGACACCGTCTCCGAATTGGCTCCCACAGCGGCCACCTACATCGGGCGCTTCGAGTTCAACGATCGTTTCGGCGACTACTCTCCTGCGGGGGTGGACGAGCTGGCGCGTCAGGCCCGTTCGACTTTGGCAGCGCTCGACGCAGCGGAGCCGGTGGACGAGATCGACCGCGTGACGCAGGAGGACCTCTCCCGTGAGCTGCGCCTGGACGTCGAGATGCACGATGCCGGGTGGCACCTGCGCGACCTCAACGTGATCGCGTCTCCCGCGCAGGACATCCGCGCCGTCTTCGACCTCATGCCGACGGCGACCGCCGACGATTGGGGCGTGATCTCCACCCGCCTCAAGGTCCTCCCCGGCGCCATCGACGGGTACATCGCCACCCTGCGCGAGGGAATCGCACGCGGCACGGTGCCGGCACGCCGCCAGGTGCGGGAGGTCGTCACCCAGATCGCCCGCTACGCGAGCGACGGCGGATTCTTCGTCGAATTCGCGGGTGGCGCGGCGCCCGAGAACGGCCAGCTGCCGGCATCACTCGCGCGCGATCTGGCTGACAACGCCAACGCCGCGCGTGTCGCCTACGACGAGTTGGCCGCGTTCCTCGCGAGCGACCTCACCGCTGCGGCATCCGAGCACGATGCCGTCGGGCGCGACCTCTACGCACTGCACTCCCGTCGCTTCCTCGGCGCGACGATCGATCTCGACGAGACCTACGAGTGGGGCGTCGAGGAGCTCGCGCGCATGGTCGCCGAACAGGAGTCCATCGCGAACGAGATCACGGCAGGGGCGTCCGTGGAAGAAGCCGTGGCGTTCCTCGAGGCCGACGACACCCACAAGCTGCGCGGCACCACCGAGCTGCAGCAATGGATGCAGGCCACGAGCGACCGGGCGATCGACGAGCTGGGCCGCACACACTTCGACATCCCCGAGCAGATCCGGCGTCTGGAGTGCATGATCGCGCCGACCAACGAGGGCGGGATCTACTACACCGGCCCGACCGACGACTTCTCGCGCCCCGGCCGCATGTGGTGGTCCGTGCCGGAGGGGGTCTCGACGTTCGACACGTGGCGCGAGCTGACGACCGTCTATCACGAGGGCGTTCCGGGGCACCACCTGCAGATCGCGCAGGCCGTGTACAACCGCGCCGAGCTCAACTCGTGGCGCCGCCTTCTGGCTGGAACGTCGGGGCACGCCGAGGGATGGGCGCTGTACGCCGAACGCCTCATGCAGGAGCTCGGGTTCTTGAACGATCCCGCGGACCGGCTCGGGATGCTGGACGGTCAGCGCATGCGCGCGGCCAGGGTCGTCCTCGACATCGGTGTGCACCTCGGAAAACCCCGGCTGGACGGCTCCGGCACCTGGGATGCGGACTATGCCCTCGACTTCATGCGCCGCAACGTGAACATGTCGGACGAGTTCGTGCAGTTCGAGGTCAACCGCTACCTGGGTTGGCCCGGGCAGGCGCCCTCCTACAAGGTCGGGCAGCGCATCTGGGAGCAGGCGCGCGACGACTACGCGCTGCGCAAGGGCGCGGCCTTCCAGATCAAGGAGTTCCACAAGACCGCTCTCGACCTGGGCGGGGTCGGCCTCGACACCCTGCGGACGGCGCTCGCCCGCGCCTGAGAGAGCGCGCTCGGGAATGCTGTGCACCGTTCTGCGTTGGCACAGGGGCACGGTGTATTCACGCGCATAGATCTTCTCTTGAGAAAGAAGGCTTCCCATGGCCATCACGGCTCCCGACCCCGCCGCGATCCAGCTCGGACTCGACACGTTCGGCGATGTGACCCACGATGCGACGGGGCGACCGCTCAGCGATGCGCAGACCATCCGCAACGTCGTGGACCAGGCCGTCCTCGCCGACCAGACGGGGCTCGCGTTCTTCGGTATCGGTGAGCATCATCGGCCCGAGTTCGCGGTCTCGAGCCCCGAGATCGTCCTGGCCGCGGCTGCGGCGCGCACGACGCAGATCCACCTCGGGACGGCGGTGACCGTTCTCTCGTCCGACGACCCCGTGCGGCTGTACGAGAGGTTCGCGACGCTCGACGCGATCTCGAACGGCCGTGCCGAGATCATCCTCGGACGCGGCTCGTTCATCGAGTCCTTTCCGCTGTTCGGGTACGACCTGCGCGATTACGAGACGCTGTTCGAAGAGAAGCTCGGGCTGTTCGCCGAGCTGCTGAAGGAGGATCCCGTGACGTGGCAGGGCACGACGCGCGCGCCGTTGTCGGACGCGAACGTGTTCCCGAAGACCGAGTCCGGCCTCACCGCGTGGATCGGCGTGGGGGGAACGCCCGAGTCGGTTGTGCGCACGGCGCGCTACGACATGGGACTCATGCTCGCGATCATCGGGGGACCGGCCGCCCGCTTCCGCCCGTTCGTCGATCTGTACCACCGGTCCCTGCCGGCCTTCGGTCATGACCCGAAGCCGATCGGCGTGCATTCGCCCGGTCATATCGCCGAGACCGACCAGCAGGCGTGGGACGAGGCGTACCCCGGGTTCGAGGCGATGAACAACACCATCGGCCGCGAGCGCGGATGGCCCACCTACAACCGCCTGCGGTTCCAGCACGATGTGGGCCCCGAGGGATCCGTGTACTCCGGTTCGCCCGAGACGGTGGCGCGCAAGATCGCCGACACGGTAAGGACGCTCGGAGCGACGAGGTTCGACATGAAGTTCTCGAACGGCACCCTCTCGCACGACAAGATGATGAAGTCCATCGAGCTCTACGGCACGCGGGTCGCACCGATGGTGCGCGACCTGCTCGCCTGACGGCCTGTCGAGCGTCGGGGATCCGCCGAGATGCGGATGCCCCGATCAGAACGGTCCGACGTTCGCGGGATCTCCGTCATCCGGACGCGCCGCGCGGGGGCGCGGCATCCGTAGCATGGCGTTCATGACCGATGCCGAACCGCGCGTGGCGACCACGCTGTCCGACCGCCTGGATCGCCTGCCGCTGACGCGCCGGCACGTGCGCGTGCTCACCGGGTCGGGCATCGGCTGGGCGCTGGACGCCATGGACGTCGGACTGATCTCGTTCGTCATCGCGGCGCTGGCCGTGCAGTGGAGCCTGGTCCCCGAGCAGACCGCGTGGATCGCATCCATCGGCTTCGTCGGCATGGCGATCGGCGCGAGCCTCGGCGGACTGCTCGCCGATCGGTTCGGTCGTCGGCAGGTGTTCGCCGTCACCCTGCTCATCTACGGCCTCGCCACCGGGGCGAGCGCTCTTGCCGGTGGCCTCGCCATGCTCCTGGTGTTCCGGTTCTTCGTGGGACTGGGTCTCGGCGCCGAGCTGCCCGTCGCCTCGACATACGTGAGCGAACTCGCGCCGGCGCGCATTCGCGGACGCCTGATCGTCATTCTGGAGGCGTTCTGGGCGATCGGCTGGACGGCGGCGGCGCTGATCGGCTTCCTCGTCATCCCCGGCTCCGACGACGGATGGCGCTGGGCCTTCGCGCTCGGTGCCCTCCCCGCCCTGTACGCGCTGATCGTGCGCTGGGGTCTGCCGGAATCCCCGCGGTGGCTCGAGCGCCGCGGTCGCCACGACGAGGCGGAGGCGGTGGTGCGCTCCTTCGAGGAATCCGCGGAACGCTCGACCGGGAAGACGACGACGGATGCTCGGCCGTCGGTGACCGCGGCATCCGTCGGCGCGCAGCATCCCGTCGCCTCCGGCGCCGCGGCGCGGGTCTCGGCGCTGTGGGCACCGGAGTTCCGCGTGCGGACGGGCGCGTTGTGGCTCGTCTGGTTCTGCGTCAATTTCTCGTACTACGGCGCGTTCATCTGGATCCCGACGATCCTCGTCTCGCAGGGGTACGACCTCGTGCGTTCGTTCGGGTTCACCCTCCTCATCACGCTCGCCCAGCTGCCGGGGTACGCCGTCGCGGCATGGCTGATCGAGGTGTGGGGGAGACGGGCGACCCTGTCGGTGTTCCTGGTGGGCTCGGCCATCGCCGCGATCTTCTTCGGCACGGCGTCCGGAGAGGCGGCCGTGATCGGTGCGGGGATGGCGCTGTCGTTCTTCAATCTCGGGGCGTGGGGTGCGCTGTATGCCGTGACGCCCGAGATGTATCCCACCTCCCTGCGTGCGACCGGCTCGGGATGGGCTGCCGGCATCGGTCGGATCGCGTCGATCATCGCGCCGCTCACGGTGCCTCCACTGCTGGCACTGGGTGGGGCTCCGACACTGTTCGTCGTCTTCGCGGTGTTCTTCGCAGTCGCCGCCGCCGGTGCGTGGGGTCTGGTCGACCGACGAGGCCGCTCGCTCGACGATCGTTAGCGTCCCTCTCTGCGGTTCGTCGCCCGAGTGCACGCGCCGTAGGGTGGGAACGTGGCATCCGTTCGCTTCGTCGCCATCGGCGACTCCTTCACCGAGGGCGTCGGCGACGAGCTGCCCGAGGGTTACGTACGCGGCTGGGCCGACCTGACGGCGCAGGGGTGGGCGACCTCCATGGGCGAGCCGATCGAATACGCCAACCTCGCGATCCGAGGAAGGCTGGTGTGGCCGATCATCGAGCAGCAGCTCGAGCCGGCGCTGGCGCTGAGGCCCACGCATCTGTCGTTCAACGGGGGAGGCAACGACATCCTGCGACCGCGGGCATCGGTCTCGGATATCGCCGACGCGTTCAGCCGGGTGCTGCGCCGGTGCGATGAGGAGGGGGTGCGCCTCATCCTGCTCTCGGGCGCGAACCCGTCGGCGCAGCTACCCATGGGACGGGTGTTCCAGCGTCGAGGCGATCTGCTCAGCGCCGCGGTCCTCGAACGCATACAGGACCGCCCGGATGTCTGTCGTGCGTTCAACTGGCCGGACCGCGAGCTCTCCCAGCCGTCGTTCTGGTCGGCCGACCGACTGCACATGAATGCGCGCGGACACCATCGCGTCGCCGCGCGGGTCCTCGACGCACTCGGCTGCGACGTGCCGGCCGGCTGGTGGTCGCTGCCCGTTCCACCTGCGTCGCTGCGTCCGTCGGGTGCCGCGTACTACCGCGAATACGTCGGTCCGTGGGTGCGGCGTCGCCTCGCCGGCACGTCCTCCGGCGACGGGCGGGCAGCCAAGTACCCCGAGTGGGTCGAGATCGCCCCCGCGTCGGTCTGACGGGCGTCGGTCTGACCGGTCGCATCCCACCGCGGCGCCGCGAACGGTCGACCCGTTGCGCCCCTGCGAACGGTCGACCCGTTGCGCCCCCGCGAACGGTCGCCATGTGCCGCCTCGACGAGGCGACAGACGGCATGTCGCGACCGTTCGCGCGTGTTCGGCGGCGTCGCCCGCCATCGAGCGGTGTTCCGGTGAGCGGTCTTCCGGTGAGCGACGGGAGCCCGCGGCACCGAAGTGCCGCGGGCTCCCGCTGGATCGAGCGCAGGTGATTCAGAAGAACGGAATGACGCCGACGACCACACCGACCAGCAGCATGACGAGCGACACGACGGTCGCCCGCCACAGCACCTTCTTGTGGTGATCGCCGAGGTTCACGCCGGCGAGCGAGACGAGCAGCAGGATGGCGGGCACGAGCGGGCTCTGCAGGTGCACGGGCTGTCCGGTGATCGATGCGCGTGCCATCTCGACGGGAGTGATGCCGTAGTTCGCGGCGCTCTCGGCCAGGATCGGCAGGATGCCGAAGTAGAAGGCGTCGTTCGACATGAAGAACGTCATCGGGATCGACAGGACGCCGGTGATCACGGCGAGGAACTGACCCATCGAGGGCGGCACGATCTCGACGACCCAGTCGGCCATCGCGCTGACCATTCCCGTGCCGTTGAGCACGCCCACCAGGACGCCTGCCGCGAGCACCATCGACACGACGCCGACGATGCTGGGCGCATGCGCCACGATCTCGTCGGCCTGGCCGCGCAGCTTCGGGAAGTTGATGATGAGCGCGAGCGCCGCACCCACCATGAACACATAGGGGAGTGGCATGAGGTCGAGCACCAGGAGCACCATCACCGCCAGCGTGAGCGCGAGGTTCACCCAGATGAGCTTGGGTCGCAGGGTGGCGCGGTTCGGGTCGAGCATCGTGTCGGCCATCATCGTGTCGACGTCTTCGGCCTCGAGGACGGCCGTCTCGGCCGCGCCCGCGCCGACGGGGGTGCGGCCGCCGCGGCGGAGGGTGGGGATGCCGGTGGTCGAGAGCGTCGCCGGTGCGCCCGGCTTGACCTCGGCACCCTTCACGGCATTGGGGGCGAAGAGCTTCTGGCGCCAGCCACCCGTCGCGGCCGGTGCCGCAGACGCAGGAGCAGCGGCGGCAGCGGGGGAGTAGTCCAGCGAGACGAGGCGCTTGCGCTCCCCGAGTCCGAGGAACCACGCGAAGGTGAGCGCCACGATCAGGCCGACCGCGAGCGAAGGCAGCATCGGGACGAAGATGTCGGTCGCTGAGACGCCGAGCGCAGCGGAGGCGCGCACCGTCGGGCCGCCCCACGGGACGATGTTGAGCGTGCCGTTCATCAGGCCCGCGACGCACGTCAGCACCACAGGGCTCATGCCGAGGCGCAGGTAGATCGGCAGCATCGCCGAGGTCGTGATGATGAACGTCGTCGACCCGTCACCGTCGAGTGACACGGCGCCGGCGAGGATGGCCGTACCGAGCACGACCTTCGCCGGGTCGTTGCCGAGGAAGCGAGTGATGAAGCGGATGAGCGGGTCGAAGAGCCCGACATCGATCATGATCCCGAAGAACATGATCGCGAACATGAGCAGCGCAGCGGTGGGTGCGAGGCTTCCGATCGCCTCCATGACCATGTCGCCGAGCCCGAGCCCGGCTCCCGCGAACAGGCCGAAGATCGTCGGCACGATGATGAGGGCGACCATGGGCGTCAGCCGCTTGGTCATGATGAGCACCATGAACGTGAGGATCATGGCGAATCCGAGTATGACGAGCACGTCGACTCCTTCGTCTGTGATGATGCGTGTGCAGAACCGTCGGCGGTTCGCGTTCCGCCGAAGATATTGCAGCGGATGCCGCGGCATCCGGTATCTCGCATTCCTGCAGGTATTGCGCATATCGTGGGTTCTGCGCGTTTCGCTCAATCGACGCGCGTCGGCCGAGCGGAGACGATCATGCGGTTCTCGACGCAGCTGCTCCTCTGGCAGCTCGCGAGCGTCATCGCGGTCGTCGGGGTCTGCACCGCCGTGTTCACCTGGCTCGGCGTGCAGCAGCTGCGAGCAGAAGCCGAGTCGGCGTCGCTGAGCATCGCCCGCACCGTGGCCGCAGACGGGGACGTGCGCGCGCTGGTTGCGCGCTACTCCGCCGACCCGGGGACACCGGAGGCAGACGCATTGCGGGGCGGAGACCTCGAGACGCTCGCCGCCGGCGTCGAACGATCCACCGGTGCGCTGTTCGTGGTGATCACCGATGACCGCGGCATCCGGCTCGCCCACCCCGACCCCGCGCGACTCGGCGAGGAGGTCAGCACCAGCTACGCCGACGCACTGGCGGGCCGCGAGAACGTCGCCTGGGAGTCCGGAACACTCGGCGAGTCCGCCCGAGCGAAGGTGCCGGTCTACGGTCCGGGCACGACGACGCCGGTCGGCGAAGTCAGCGTCGGGTTCGCGCGCGCCAGCGTCTTCGATGATCTGCCGCCGCTCCTCATCGGCGTGGGGGTGGCTGCGCTCCTGGCCCTCGGGATCGGTGCGCTCGTCGCCTTCTTCGTCCGTCGGCGCCTCGAGCGATTGACGCTGGGCGTGCAGCCCGAAGAGCTCGCTGCGCTCGTGCAGAACCAGGCGGCCGTGCTCGACGGGGCGGGGGAGGGCGTCGTCGCGTACACGGTCGACGGACACATCACCGTGGCGAACACGGCGGCGCGCAGACTGCTCGGGCTCGGCGACATCGTGGGACGGGGCATCCGCGATCTCGACCTGCCGGCCGACCTCGTGGCCGCGATGGGCGTTGATTCCGCTCGCGACGCGGACGCTCCGATCGTCCTCGGCGATCACGTGGTGTTCGTCGATGCGCGGCGGGTGTCGAGGGCGGGCCGCGATCTCGGCGTCGTCGTGGTCATCCGCGACCGCACGGACGTCGTCAGACTGAGCGAGCGGCTGGAGAGCGTGGCGACGATGACGAACGCCCTGCGCGCGCAGCGGCATGAGTTCGCCAACCGGCTGCACGTGGCCGCCGGGCTGATCGACGCGCGCCGAGTGACGGATGCCCGTGCCTACCTCGACGAGGTGCTCGAGGTCTCGCGCGCCTCGCCGGCAGAGGGCGACGTCGCCGGAGTGGACGAACCCTTTCTGCGCTCGCTCCTGGAGGCTCTCTCGGTCGACGCCGCGGAAAGGGGCGTTCGCCTGCACGTGGGAGAGCGCTCCCTGGTTCTCGGGCAGGTGGCCGCACCCGAGGATGTCGCCACGGTGCTCGGCAACCTCGTCGACAATGCGATCCGTGCGGCGATCGCCGCGCCCGAACCGCGATGGGTCGACGTGGAGCTGCTCGACGACGGGGACACGCTCGTGGTCACCGTCGCGGATTCCGGCGGGGGAGTGGCGGACGCCGCGTCGCTGTTCGACCGCCTCCCGGGCGTTCCCGATGTGGTTGCCGGCGACGACGTGCACGGACACGGGATCGGCCTCCCGCTCGCGCGCGACATCGCCCGACGGTTCGGCGGAGACCTCTGGCTGGTGGAGCCGGGTGGCGGGGGGAGTGGGGCTGTGTTCACCGCACGCATACCTCGGACGATGGCCGCGGGTGCCTCCGGCGGCGT
Organism: Microbacterium songi; assembly: GCF_042747925.1. Classification (NCBI taxonomy): domain Bacteria; kingdom Bacillati; phylum Actinomycetota; class Actinomycetes; order Micrococcales; family Microbacteriaceae; genus Microbacterium; species Microbacterium songi. The sequence continues at coordinate 283,412 of NZ_JBHZIE010000002.1, read as the reverse complement.
CTCCTACGAACAAGCTGAAGGAGACGCTCCGTGACGGTCGACGCATACCGGGTGCTGATCATCGATGACGATTTCCGCGTAGGAGGTCTGCACCGCGACATCGTGGCCGGAAGGCCCGGCTTCGCGGCCCTCGAACCCGTGCGCGGCGTACGGGAGGCCCGGGCGGCCGTGCGCGACCAGCAGCCGGATCTGCTGCTCTGCGACGTCTATCTGCCGGACGGTGACGGTATCGGCTTCGTGGCCGAGTCCGACGTCGATGCGATCGTGATCAGTGCGGCGACGGACGCGCCCACCGTCCGCCGCGCCCTGCGGGCAGGCGCGCTCGACTATCTCGTCAAGCCCTTCGATGCCCGCCTGCTCGGCGACCGGCTCGACGCTTATCGTCGTTTCCGGAACGTCCTCGGCGACGACCGCCGCGTGGATCAGGAGACGCTCGAGCGGGCGCTTCAGGTGCTGCGGGGGCGGGAGACCGGCGCGGGCTCCACGGCGCAGCCGGCGACCGAGCGACTCATCCTCGAGCGGCTCGGCGAAGGCGAGGCATCCGCCAACGACATCGCCGAGCGCATCGGCGTCTCTCGCGCCACCGCACAGAGGCACCTCGCCGCCCTGGCGGCCCGCGGTGCCGTCGAGGTGAGTCTGCGCTACGGCACGACCGGGCGTCCGGAGCACCGCTACCGCGGACGGTGAGGGGGAGCGCGACTCCCGCGGGCGTGGGATACGCTCACCGCTATGTGCACGCGGATCCTGTGGAACACGAACGACGTCGCGGTCACGGTCGCACGATGCATGGACTGGCAGGTGAGCGACGAGCCTGAGCTGTGGTTCGTCCCCCGCGGCACCGAGCGTCGGGGTGCACGGGACGCGGCATCCGCCCACTGGACCTCCCGCTACGGCAGCATCGTCACGAGCATGTGGGGGATGGGCACGGTCGACGGCATCAACGATCGTGGCCTCGGCGTGCACGCGCTGTACCTCGATCCGGAGGATGTCTCGTTTCCCGACGACGACGGTCGACCCGCCGTCGCGAACGCCATGTGGGTGCAGTATCTGCTCGACAACTACGCGACCGTGGCGGAGGCGGTCGCCGACATCGATCGCGTGCGCATCACCTCGCCGACATTCCGCGGCATTCAGCTCGGTATCCACATCGCGCTCGAGGACGCGTTCGGGGACTCGGCCGTGATCGAGCCGCTGGACGGTGAACTGGTCGTCCACCACGGGCGGGAGTTCACGGTCATGTCCAATTCTCCGACGCTCGACAAGCAGCTCGAGAACCTCGCGCGCTTCCGTCCGTTCGGCGGTGAACTGCCGCCTCCCGGTGACATCACGTCCTCCGATCGGTTCGTACGGGCGGCCTACTTCCTGCACTACCTGCCCGCGCCCGAGAACGTCGAGGAAGCGGTCGCGGGTGTCTTCCAGCTGATCGCGAACGTCTCGGTGCCGTACGGCGCCCCGTACTCGACGGGCGACGTCTATCCGACCTGGTGGCGTGCCGGAGCTGATCTGACCGATCGCGTCTACTACTTCGGTTCGACGCGGAGCCCGAACATCTTCTGGGTCTGCCTCGACGATCTCGCCGACATTTCCGAGGTGCGCAAGCTCGACCCGCGGGAGCTGACACTCGTGGGCGATCAGACGGCGCACCTGGAGCCGTCGACGCTCGCGTACGGAGTCGACGCGGAAGCCGTCGCTACGCCCTAGGCAGCGCGACGGGGCCAGCATCGGGGAGGGGAGGCCGGTGCGGGCAGGGAGCCCCGATCGGCCCGCCTTCGCCCGAGCTGACATAATGTGCATTATCGGCAAGTGCGGAGAGCGGTTCGACCCCTTCCTGCTCGTGCGCTGACATGGCATGGGCACGGGCGGACGCGCGTGTCCTCCTAAGCTCGAACCATGTGGGAGACGCTGACGGGGTTCGTGGTCGTCGGAGTCGCGATCCTCGTCGGCTACATCATCGGCCGCATCGATCTGCTCGGCGAACACGCACGCCCGGTGCTCAGCCGGCTCACGTTCTTCGTGCTGTCGCCGTTCCTCCTGTTCGTCGTGCTGGCGCAGGCCGATGTGCACACGTTGTTCTCCGCGCTGCTTCCCGTGTCTGCGATCGCCGCTGCGGTCGTCTTCCTGATCTACGGCCTCGTCGCCCGACTCGTGTGGAAGCGGCGTGCCGCCGAGACCGTCATCGGCGCGCTGTCGGCGGGCCAGGTCAATTCGAACAACATCGGCATTCCGCTGTCGTTGTACCTCCTGGGCAGCGCCGCGTATCCCGCGCCCGTGATCCTCATGCAGCTGCTGGTGTTCACGCCCATCTCGCTGGCGATCCTCGACGCGGTCACCAGCGGCCAGCGAGCCCTCCTGCCGATCGTGCGTCGCACGCTGCTCAACCCCATCGTGCTGGGGTCGGCGCTCGGGACGCTCGTGTCCGTCCTCGGCCTCCGTCTCCCGCCGATCGTGATGGACCCCGCGCAGCTCATCGCCAATGCGTGCGTTCCGGTCCTGCTGATCAGCTACGGCATCTCACTCCACGGCCAGAAGGTGCTCGGAGCCTCAGGCCGTCGGCGCGACGTGGTCCTCGCCTCGGCGCTCAAACTCGTCGTGATGCCCGTCGTGGCGTGGGCCGTCGCGGCGCTGGTGTTCCGTCTCTCCCCCGGCGACGTCCTCATCGTCGTCGTGCTGGCGGCCCTTCCGACCGCCCAGAACGTGTTCAACTACTCGCAGCGCTACGGGGTCGGTGAATCGATCTCCCGCGACACGGTCTTCCTCACCACGATCGGGTGCGTACCCGTCCTCCTGGCGGCGGTCGCACTCCTGGGGTGAGCGCGACACGATCGTGTCCTTCGCCGTGGCGTTCGTGATGCGACGACGCCGCGGCGCTACTCTGGGGTGGGAATTCCCAGTCAACTCCCAGAAAGGACACTCGCATGTCCACAGCATCAGCCGAGAAGTCGGCAGTCAACGGCATCCGCACCGCACTCGGCGTCGGAGGCGTCATCGCCCTGATCGCCGGGCTCATCATCATCTTCCAGCCGGCCGCCGCGGCGCAGTTCGTCACGATCATCATCGCGATCTATGCCATCGTCGGCGGGTTGATCTACGCCGGTCTCGGGGTGTTCGCGAAGTCGATGGGCGGATGGTCGCGCGTCGGCCACATCGTGCTCGGCATCCTCTTCATCATCGCCGGTGTCGTCGCCTTCGCGAACCTCGGTGCCACGACCGCCTGGCTCGCGATCTTCGTCGCGATCCTCGTGGGCATCATGTGGGTGGTCGAGGGCATCGTCTCGTTGACCACGCTCAGCGGCTCGGCGTCGAAGGGCCTGTCGATCTTCTTCGCGATCGTCAGCATCATCGCCGGCCTCTACCTGCTGTTCAACGCCCTGCTGGGTGCGATCGTGCTGTGGTGGCTGCTGGGCATCATGCTCGTGGTGCTCGGCATCATCCAGATCGCCCGCGCCTTCACCTGGAAGGCCGTCTGATCTCCTGACGCGCACGAAGAACGGCCCCCGGATGTGATCCGGGGGCCGTTCTCCTGTTCACGCATCGTCTCACTCGGCGACGAACGACGTCACGTCGCCGACGAGTCGGGTGTGGTCGGCGGGGATCGGGTCGACGGCCGCGAGCGCGACCTCCGCGGCGAACTCGCTCACGTTGTAGAGCTTGCCCGCCGACTCGCGGCGAGACGAGATCGCGCCGGGGTTCGCGCGCTCGAGCAGCGTCGCGGTGATGGTGCCCTCGATCATGTCGCCCGAGACCACGACGAAACCGATCCCGCGCGCCTCGAGCGCGGGGATGAGCTCCCGCAGGGCGTCCTCCCCCGCGCGCTTGGACTTCGCGACGGGCTCGTATTCGGGCATCGTCGGGGTCGTCCGGATGAAGTGGGCCTGGTGGCTCGTCACGAACACTACGCGCGATCCATCACCGAGGAGCGGCAGGGCGGCGTTGAGCACCCGTACCTGGGCGTCGCGATTCAGTTGCAGCGCGTAGTCCTCCGCCATCCCCGATTCCATCCCGCCCGAAGCATTCAGCACGAGGACGTCGAGCGAGCCGAAGGTCGACCCGACCTGCGCGAAGAGCTCCTGCACGGATGCCTCGTCCGTGAGGTCTGCGCCGACCACCAGTGCCTCGACTCCGAGGCCACGCAATTCGGTGGCGAGCTTCTCGGCGCGGGGCGCCTTGTTGCGGTAGTTGATGACGACGTCGGCTCCGGCGTGGGCGAAGAAGCGCACGGTGTCGGCGCCGATTCCGCGCGACGAGCCGGTGACGAGCGCCTTCTTCCCATCGAGGGAATGCGGAGGGAGGGATGGGGACACGGGTACTCCTGACGGTTCCATGGTGACGGCCGGCTCGACGGTCGCGTCGTGACGGCGTCATGACACTACCAAGGGCGGGTTCGGTCGACCGGGATGCGAACGGCCTTCCGGGTCCCCCCGCGCACTGCCGTGCTAGCGTCGAAGGAACGAGGGAGTGCGCCATGGAATTCATCGAGACCATCGAGCAATTCGCGTGGATCGGCTGGCTCGTGCTGATCCTGCTGTTCCTCGTCATCGAGATGCTCACGCTCGATTTCACCTTCCTGATGCTGAGCATCGGCGGCCTCGCGGGGCTGGGAGCCGATCTTCTCGGTGCCCCGATCTGGTTGCAGGTCATCGTGGCCGCCGCCGTCGCGGCCGTCCTGGTCTTCGCGCTGAGACCACCTCTCCTGCGACGTCTGCACCGAGGCGAGGACAAGACACCGAGCAACGTCGATGCGCTGGTCGGCCTGCCGGGCCTGGTCGTGTCGACCGTGACGTCCGTCGGTGGTCAGGTCAAGCTGTCCAACGGAGACATCTGGACGGCACGAACTGCCGACCGCACCGTCCTCGAACCCGGAACGACCATCCTCGTCAGCCGAATCGACGGCGCCACGGCGCTCGTCCTGCCCAAGGAGGAACTGACCGCATGACCCCCGAGGAATTCGTCCCACAGGCGATCGGATGGCTTCTCGCCCTCGCGGTCCTCATCTTCGTCGTCGTGGTGATCGCTCGTGCGATCCGCATCATCCCGCAGGCGTCGGCCGGCGTCGTGGAGCGGCTCGGCAAGTATCACAAGACGCTGACGCCGGGTCTGAACGTGCTGGTCCCGTTCGTCGACCGACTCCGGCCGCTGATCGACATGCGCGAGCAGGTCGTCTCGTTTCCTCCGCAGCCCGTCATCACCGAGGACAACCTCGTCGTCTCGATCGACACCGTCGTCTATTTCCAGGTCACCGATGCGCGCGCTGCGACCTATGAGATCGCGAACTATCTCGGAGCCGTCGAGTTGTTGACCACGACGACGCTTCGCAACGTCGTGGGTGGGCTCAACCTCGAGGAGGCGCTCACGAGCCGGGACAACATCAACGGACAGCTGCGCGTCGTCCTCGACGAGGCGACCGGCAAGTGGGGTATCCGCGTCGGCCGTGTGGAGCTCAAAGCGATCGACCCGCCGCACTCGATCCAGGACTCGATGGAGAAGCAGATGCGCGCCGAGCGCGACCGTCGTGCGGCGATCCTGACGGCCGAGGGCTCCAAGCAGTCCCAGATCCTGGAGGCCGAAGGACGCCGCCAAGCGGAGATCCTCAAGGCCGAGGGCGACAAGCAGGCTGCCGTGCTCCGCGCCCAGGGCGAATCCGAGGCCATTCAGATGGTGTTCGACGCGATCCACGTCGGCGACCCGGACGAGAAGCTCCTGGCCTACCAGTACCTGCAGACCCTCCCGAAGATCGCGGAGAGCCCGTCGAGCAAGCTCTGGATCATCCCGAGCGAGCTGACCGAGGCGCTGAAGGGCATCGGCGACGCGTTCGGCGGCAGGGACACCCCGTCCGCGCCGCGTGCGCCCCGTGGAGCTGCGCCGCGGCAGTACTCGCCGTCCGAGACCGCGCAGGCGGCGAACGAGGCGGCCGCCCAAGCGGCCCGCGAAGCGGCGGAAGTGGCGAAGAGCGCCGAGTCCGTCGCGCTCGCGAGCACCGCACGCGACGCACCCACCGCCGCCGCCGAATAGCGGCGCCGTTCCATCGATGCACCCCTGGTTCGAACGCACGGAGCTGCCGCGTGTTCTGGCTCACCGGGGGCTGGTGACCGCGGATGCCGCGGACCACGGCGTGACCGAGAATTCGTTCGCGGCCGTGGCACAGGCGCACGCGGCAGGCGCGATCTACGTCGAATCGGACTGTCACCGCACGAGCGACGGTCGCATCGTCCTGTTCCACGACGACGACCTGCTGCGCATCACCGGTGACCCCCGGCGGGTCTCGCAGGTGACGGAGCGCGAGCTGGAGCACCTGATGGCGGATCGCGGTGGTTTGATCAGCCTCCCCCAGGCTCTCGAATCCTTCCCGACCCTCCGGTTCAACCTCGATGTGAAGGCGCCCGATGCCGCCGCAGACGTCGGGCGTCTCGTGGCGGAAGATGGAGCACGGGTCCTGCTGACGAGCTTCTCCGATGCGCGGCGGCGGGCGGCCTGCGAGGCGGCGGAGAGCGAGATCGAGCGGCGCGGTGAAGGCATCCGACCGGCCACCTCGGCGGGTGTGAACACCTTGGCCAAGGTCGTCTCGGCGGTCGCGCTGCGTTCCGCCGTTCTGGTGCGTCACGCCGTGGCCGGAATCGATGCGCTGCAGATTCCCGAGCGCCGCGGACGCCTGGCGGTGCTGTCCCCCCGCCTCATCGAGTACGCCCATGAAGCGGGTGTCGAGGTGCATGTCTGGACCGTCAACGACCCCGCCGAGATGCGCCGGCTGCTCCACCTCGGGGTCGACGGTCTCGTCACCGATCGAGCGGATCTCGCGCTCTCCGTGGTGGCGGAGAACCGCCGCTGAGCATCGTCTGTGAATGGCTCCTGAACCGGTGCGCTTCGGATGATCCGCACAGGTGGCGACGTTATACCGGAGAGTAACGAGAGGACCACATAATGGCAGACCGCAGCTTGCGCGGCATCCGACTCGGCGCCCAGAGCCTACAAAGCGAAGACGGCGTCGTGTTCCATGAGCGCGCCCAGCACATCTACTCGTGCACGTCGTGCGGACGTGACACGACCATGACCTTCGCCGCCGATGCAGAGGTACCCCCGGCATGGGAATGCCGCACATGCGGAGCAGAGGCCCTGCTGCGCGTGGGTGAGGGTCACGCGACCGTCGACCACAGCGAAGACAAGGTGGCGCGAACGCACTGGGACATGCTTCTCGAGCGTCGCTCGCTTCCCGAGCTCGAAGAACTTCTGGAAGAGCGTCTGGCGTACGTCCGCTCCCGTCGCGGAGCCGGCGAAGATCCGGCCACTCAGAAGATCAGCGCCTGATCTCCTGACGTCTCAGACGCCGGTCCCTTCGGGGGCCGGCGTCTTCGCGTTGCGCCGGCGCCGACCGAGTACGCCGCACAGCGCAAGAGCAAGCAGGCTCCCCCACCCGATCACGTTCTTGACGGCCTCTCCGATGATCACGGCAGGCGTCGACCCCGACCGCAGGGGGACATCGGTCAGCATGTGTCCGGCGACGTCCGCCGGGAGTGCATCGATCGTGGTGCCATCGGGCGCGATCACCTGACTGGTGCCGACCGTGCTGATGTTCACGACGGACCGGCCGGTCTCGATCGCCCGCATCCGCGCGAACGCGAGTTGCTGCAGGTTCTCGTCGGTACCGCGGAAGTCGGCGTTGTTCGTCTGGAACATGTAGACCTCCGCTCCGTCGTCAGCGCCGTCCCAGATGACATCGTCGTAGATCACGTCGAAGCAGATCGCCAGACCCACTCCGACGCCGTCGAGATCGATGAACGGCGCCGCGGTGCCGGGCGTGTACTCCCGACCGATCAAGCCGATGAGGTCCGGCGCGAGCATCTCCCAGAACCACCGGTCGGGTACGACTTCACCGAACGGCACGGGGTGCCTCTTGTCGTAGGTCTGCACTGCTCCTTCGCCGGGCTCCCACAGGAGCGCGGAGTTGAAGTACCGGCCGTCCCGTGCGGTGACGGCACTCACCAGAAGCGGCGCTCCGAGCTGCTCGGAGAGACCGTCCAGCACGTCGGCCGTGACGTCGTCGTCGGTGGGGTCGGAGTCGACCCCACCCTCGGGCCAGAGGAGCACGTCCATGGACTGGCCGAGCAACGGCTCGGTGGCTTTCAGCTGGGCATTCAGCACCGCATTCTCCGTACGCCGGTCGAAATAGCCGGCGGGACCGTTGCCCTGCACGGAGCCGACGCGCAGGCTGCCCTCGGCAGTCGTGGGGAACTGCGGAACGAGCAGCAGCACGAGCGCCAGAACGGCGACGGGTGCCGCGGTCAGTGGCCGGCGGAAGCGGCCGATCCTCACGTATTCGATGGCTGCGGCGCAGAGCATGACCATCACGAAGGTGAGCCCCGAGATGCCGATCCAGGATGTGAGGTGCGCGAGCGGGCTGCCCGCCTGGGTGATGCCGACGCGTCCCCACGGGAATCCGCCGTACGGCTGTGATCCGACGATCTGCTCGCGAAGCGTCCACAGACCGGCGACGAGCATCGGCAGCACGATCAGACGTGCACCGACCCCGGACAGCACCCGCGGCAGCCATCGGTACGCCCACGCGATGGGGACGGCGCCCAGCGCCGTCAGGAGCGACTCGAGCATCGCCAGAGCGATCCAGGGCACAGGGCCCAGATAGCGGGCCGTGAAGAAGAGGTTGACGAAGAAGAAGGCGGCACCGAAGACGAATCCGACGAGGAACGCCGACCAAGCCCTGCGGCCGATCAGTCCGACCAGGCCGAGAGCCACTCCCGGGAAGGCCATCGGCCACCACGACAGCGCAGGGAACGCCGTGCACAGCACCAGTCCGCCGACGGCAGAGGCGGCCGACGCCGCCCACAGCGGGAGGAGCGGGCGTGGGGCGAGGGGCACGCATCCAGCCTACGTGGGCGCCGTCGCTCCCCCGCCGCCGCCGCGGCGATCACACCGAGCTGTAGGCGACGATGCCGCGTCGGACGGACTCGAGAGCGGTGCGGGCCGTCCGGGCGACCTCGGGCTGAGCGACGAGCGACAGTTGGTCCAGGAGGTCGATCGTCTGCTTGGTCCAGCGCACGAAATCCCCCGCGGCCATGTCCGCGTCGGCCAGGACGCGGTCCAGCAGGACGCCACGAGCCCAGGAGTGCATCGGCTGCGCGAGCCCGGCGGCGATCGGCTCGGTGCCGGGGAGCCGGTGATCGCGTTCCAGATCATCCAGTCGCGACCACAGGTCTTCGGTCTCGCTCAGCGCCCGCCGGAACGCGCCGCGGGGCAGCTGATGCTCTCCGGGGGGTCCCTCGTCCCGTCGGGGCTCGTAGACGAGCGAGCAGGCGAGCGCCGCCAGCGACGGGGCATCGAGGTTGTTCCACAGTCCGAGCCGGAGGGATTCGGCTACGAGCAGATCACGCTCACCATAGATGCGGCGCATCGTGCGCCCCGTCGGGGTGAGAGAGGCGTCCGTGCCGTCGAGCTGTACGTATTCGAGTTCGGCGAGCACCTCGACCACGCGGTCGAAGATGCGCGCGACCGTTCCCGTGCGGGTCTGGATCTGCTGTCTGAGCTTGTCGGTGTCGCGCCTGAGCTTCCAATAGCGCTCCGCCCACCGCGCGTGCTGCTCTCGGTCGGGGCACTGGTGCGAGGGATGCCGTTGCATCCGCCGTCGCAAGCCGCTCAGTTCCCGCTGGCGTTTCTCCCGGGTGGCACGGGACGCCGTGACGTCCTTGCGATTGAGCTTCTCGAGATCGCTCAGGTCACGGCGGATCTCGGAGTACTCCACGAAGTCGCCGCGGTCGCAGGTCATGGACTTCGCGTACCCGGCGAGTGACACCTCCGCTTCGCGCACCTGGCGCGCCAACCCCACGACGGAGCGGTCGGCCTGGAACTGCGCGAAAGACGACTCCAGCACCTCCCGTGCGCGGGGGCGACCGAACTGGTCGATCAGGTTGACCGCCATGTTGTAGGTCGGGCGGAAGCTCGAATTCAATGGATAGGTGCGACGTGACGCGAGAGCGGCGACCTGCTGGGGGTCGAGTCCCTCGGTCCACTGGATGACCGCGTGGCCCTCGACATCGATTCCGCGCCGGCCGGCACGACCGGTGATCTGGGTGTACTCCCCCGACGTGATCGCCACCCGAGCCTCGCCGTTGAATTTCTCGAGCTTCTCGAGGACCACGGTGCGCGCGGGCATGTTGATGCCGAGGGCAAGGGTCTCCGTGGCGAAGACCACCTTCACCAGCTTGCGACGGAACAGCTCCTCGACGACTTCCTTGAACGCGGGCAGCAGCCCGGCGTGGTGCGCGGCGACGCCCCGCTCGAGGTTGTCGAGCCACTCGTAGTATCCGAGCACGCCGAGGTCTTCATCGTTCAGGCTGCGGGTGCGGTCCTCGACCACCGCTCGGATCTCGGCGCGGTCCTCGGCGGTCGTCAGGCGCACGCCAGACCGCCGTACCTGCTGCACCGCGGCGTCGCAGCCCACGCGACTGAAGATGAAGAAGATCGCCGGCAGGAGAGTGGCGCGTTCGAGGAGCCTGACGACGTCGGGGCGGTCGATGCGCTCGATGCGCTGCACGTTCGAGGGACGCACCGGCCGCTGTCCGCCCTTGTGGGGTCGGCGGCCCGACGGCGCGTTCCGTGATCCCCCGTTGCGATCCGTGGCGCTGTTCATGCTCGACGCACGCCTGTTGTTCTCGAACGTCGGCCCCTTGAACGACCGGATGCGCATGAGCTCCTGATTGACCTGTGCAGTCGCGATCCCGGCTCGGTCGTCGAAGAGCGGCAGGAGATCTCCGCGCACGAGGACGTGCTGCTCGAGCGGAACGGGGCGGATCTCGGAGACGATCACCTCGGTGTCGCCGCGCACCGTGTCGAGCCAATCGCCGAACTCCTCTGCGTTGGACACGGTCGCCGAGAGCGAGACGAGCTTGACGCGGGGAGGCAGGTGGATGATCACCTCTTCCCACACGGCGCCGCGGAAGCGGTCGGCGAGGTAGTGCACTTCGTCCATCACGACGAAGCGCAAGCCGCGCAGCGCCGGCGAGTCCGCGTACAGCATGTTGCGCAGCACTTCGGTCGTCATCACGACGATGCGGGCGTTGCCGTTGATGTTCGTGTCGCCGGTGAGCAGGCCGACCTGATCAGCGCCGTACACCTCCTGCAGTTCGCGGAACTTCTGGTTCGACAACGCCTTCATCGGCGTGGTGTAGAAGGCCTTGTCGGGTGGCCCGCCGTCGGTCTGCGCGAGCATCGCAAGATGAATGGCGAACTCGCCCACGATCGTCTTGCCCGCTCCGGTCGGCGCCGCGACCAGCACGCTGCGCCCGTCTTCGAGCGAGTGGCAGCCCGCGATCTGGAAGGGATCGAGGTCGAACGCGAGCGACGCCGCGAATGCCGACGTCAGCGGATGGGACTGCGTCTGACGGGCCCGAGCGAACCTCTCCGCCGGACTCGCCTCGGTCACGGAGTTGCCCCGGGCACCATCAGATCGGGGGCTCGCTTGGCTCGTCTGCGATCGGACAGCACCGCGACGCCCACTGCGGCGAAATACAGGATGAGCATGGGGATGGCCAGCAGGAACATCGAAATGACGTCAGCGGCGGGGGTGGCCAGTGCGGTGAACAGGGTGATGGCGAGGATGGCGAATCGCCAGCCTTTGAGGATGGCGACGCCACTCATGATGCCGGCGAAATTGAGCAGGACGAGGAAGACGGGAAGGACGAAGGCCACCCCGACGACGAGCATGAGCTTCAGGATGAAGTCGTAGTAGTCGTTCGACGTGAAGTAGCTTGCGGCTCCCTCGGGCACGAAGGAGGCCATCAGCTCGATGATGTGGGGCATCACGAGATAACCGGCCGCGACACCCGCGAAGAACAGCGGGATGGCCGCACCGAGGAAGCCGACGGCGTAACGGATCTCCTTGCGCGTGAGTCCGGGAGAGATGAACAACCAGATCTGCGAAAGCCACACCGGAGCGGACAGCAGCAGACCGACGGCGAAGGCGATTCTGACCCGCAGGTCGAAGGCGCCTGTCACCGTGCTGAAGTTGAGCGCTGCATTGCCCGTGCGCTGATTGATCACGTCCACCGGAACGGTGAGCAGGTCGATGATCGGCTCGGAGAGGAAGAACGCCGCCACCATGAAGACGATCAGTGCCGCAGCTGAGATCATCAGCCGCTTGCGCAACTCGACGAGATGGCCGCCGAGCGACATCCTCTTCTCGCCCCGCGCGGCGCCCGTGGCGCGGCGCGACGCTCGAGCCGTCGTCACAGCTTGGTCAGGGCTTGGGTGCGGCGGTGTCGCTCACGATGGGCGTCGCATCAGCGCGCACGGTGGGGAGCGTGGTCTCGGCGACCGGGCTGACCGGCGCGGCGACGGTGTCCGTCTTGCCGGCGACCGTGGCGTCATCGTCCTTCATGGCCTTGATCTCACCCTTGAAAACGCGGGCAGACTGGCCCATGCTCTTGGCGAGCGCGGGCAGCTTGGCCGCGCCGAACAGCAAGAGGATCACGGCGAGGACGATCAGAAAGTGCCACCCTGTAAGTCCTTGGAACATGTCGTTTCCTTCCGAAGCGGTGTCTGAGAAGTCTAACCCGAGGCTCAGGTCAGACGGCGGGTCGCTCGCCGCACGCTGGGCATCCGCAATACATGTTCGTAACGAGGCGGCCATCGGATGGAGTTCCGCGGTCGCACCGTCGCGTCAACTGTACTGCGCCAGACCCGCCTCGGCCCAGGCCACCGCGGCCTGGCGCGCCGACGCCGGCTCGAGGATCTCCACATCCCCGCCTCTGCGGGCCACCAGCCGCCGCAGGGCCGCGTCGTCGGGCAGCCGGACGGTCGCGACCGAGACTCCGTCCGCGGTGGAGATGTCGGCGCGTTCGAGATACTCGCCGAGAAGCGTCGCGACGGACTCCGGGTAGCGGATGCGCACCTGCACATCGTCGTCCCCCGGCTCGAACATCGCGGGCACCTCATCGGCCGCGTGCTCGCTGGGCAGGGAGGTCGGTACGAGATCGCCCACGCGGTCGAGGTGGAAGGTGCGCATGGCCTCACGCAGGTGACACCATCCCTGCAGATACCACTGCCCGTTGGAGATGAGCACTTTGACCGGATCGACGGTTCGCGTCGTGGGCGCGGCATCCGGAGCCTTGTAGGTGAACGACACGGCGACGCCCGCCTTCAGGGCCGATGCGACGGCGTCGCGCACCGCGTCGACGGGTCCCGGTGCGACGATCACGTCGACGGGGGCGCTCGAGGCGCCGCGCGCGAGCTTGGCGAGCAGCTGAGAGAACAGAGCGGTGTCACCGACGCCCGGGAGGGTTCTGGCGAGTTGGAGACCGGCCAGGAGCGCAGCAGCCTCGCGCGAGGTGAGTTTGGGCGATCTTTCGAGACCCACGCTGTTCGTGATGACGATGAGGTCGCGCTGGTCCAGCAGATCCCAATCGATGTCGAAGAGGTCGTTCGACATCTGCCAATAGCCGCGTTCGCCGGGCAGGCCGATCACCGTGAGCTTCTCGACCATTCCGCGCATCTGGTCGATCGTGACATCGAACTCGTCCGCCGCTTCGGCGACCGAGACTTCGCCCTTCGTGAGCAGATACGGGACGAGCTGCAGCATGAGGGCAGCCCGGTCGGTGGCGACGAGCGGCTTCTGAGCGTTCACGACGATCCTCCGTTGCGTTCGAGAGCGCGCTCGAGCCGGGCGATGACCTGCATGCGCAGCTCTTCCGGTTCGACCACGCGCACTTCGGGACCGTAGGAGGCCAATTCGTCGGCGAAGACATGCACGTCCACGTAGGGCACGTGCATCCCCTGGTCGGCCGGTGAGCTTCGGCGGCCGAGTCGCAGCGCGGCTTCGGTGCCGGGGTTGACCTCCAGGAGCGCCCGCTGGCGAGCCGCGAGATCCTGCAGCCCCGCCAGGGCACGCTCCCCCGCCCCTTCCCGGAGGGCCGCATCGAAGCTATGTCGCGTCGCCTGCACCTCGCCGACGATGCGAGACAGCAGGAACGTGCGGTCGGATGCCGCGGCGAGGTCGATCCCGAAGACATGCCATCGCGCCTCGTACTCGACCAGCGCGAGCGGCTGGATCCGTCGGATGCGGGGAGACTGCTCCCCCGGCTTCATGTAGGGGAAGGTCACGACGCGGTGATGCTCGATGGCATGCTGCAGAGGGCCGAACGCCGGCTCGCGGACGCTGATGCGCGGCGCGAAGCCGATGATGGGCTCGTCGACGGCGATACCCAGGGCGCGGATCTTGCGCAGACCGCTTCGAGCATCGGCCGACATGGAACTCTGACTCCACATGCTTCCGGCCAGGGTGAGGAGGGCGATCTCCGCGGGCGCGAACTCGATGTCCACCGGCAGAGCGTATTCCGCGACGGGCACCCGGTATCGTGCTTCCCGGAGATCGTCGGGGTCTGCCCAGTCGCCGATGGTCTCGATCGGCACGCCTAGCCCGCGCAGGCTCTCCTTGTCACGCTCGAACATCTTCTCGAGTGCGTCCTTGGACGCCCCGGCATCCTGCTGCTCGCGATAGCCCGCCACGGAACCGAGGATGGCGTCCTTCGTCAGCCCCTGCTCGGTCGCCATGAGCGCGACCACGAGATTGACCAGCCGTTCCTCAGGCGGGTTCTTCGCGGGAGAGTTGGCGGGCATTCCCTCATCCTACGAGGGGCGTGCCGATGCGCGCGTGCTCCCTGCAGGTCACTGCGTCGCGGGCAGACCCGTCCCGAGCACGTCGACGACGTACACCGTGGCCGAGGCCGACGCACCCGATTCGGTGGCGTCCGCCGGAACGACCACAAGGAGCTGCGAGCCCACCGATGCTCCGGTCACGGCATCGGCGACGCCCGCGGGAAGAGTGCTCAGGTCGGTGGGTGCCGCGGGGCCGTCCCACGTCGTGTCGATGACCGAGCGGTCATCCCACGAGACCGATGTCTGGTGCAGCAGCACCGTGGAGTCGCCCGACACGGTCTCACCGGAGCCCTTGATCAGGGTCTGCACCGTGACCTCGGTGGGAGCGGTCGCCGCGGGGACGATGATCCCCGGTCGACCATCGGGCGCCCGCACCACCGTCGGCAGTCCGAGAGCGTCATTGAACTGAGAATCACCCTCGGCGTGCGGAAGGTAGACGTCGGCGACATCGAACACCGCGACGATGGAGTCGCCCTCTTTCAGGCCGAGTTGGCTCGCCGCAGAGGCGGCGACGTCGGTGTACGGCATGCCCACCACGACCCGCGACCCGGCGGTCGCGCAGTGGAGCGCGTCCGGAAGGGTCGGGAAGAGCTGTTCACCCCAGGCCGAGAGTGCGCTGACACCGGTCGTGCCGTCGTGCGGGGTCTGGATGATCGTCGTCCCGGTCGTTCCATCGAGGATGGTGAAGTCGAGGACGATGACCTGCTCGTCGGACGTGATGGCCGTGCCTGTGCCGCGGGTGACGTCTTCGAACTCGGTGGCACCCACCTTGAACGGGGTGTACACGGAGACGTCGGGGGCGTCACCGCTGCCGTCGGCGATCGTGACGGCGTCGAGCACCGACGAATCACCGGATGCGGGTCGAGGACAGGTCGCCGCGCTGCCGCCGGCGGCACAGCCGACGAGACCGACCGAGGCCATACCGAGGACAGCGATCAGAGCGGGGATCTTGCGCACCGCAACAGTCTAGGCGTTCGTGTCTTCCGCGCCCGACCCGCTCGAGGTCGCGGCGATACGCGCGCCACCCACGGCGCGCTGCGCCTCGCGGACGCGCTTGCGGAGGTTCTTGTCGGTGATGTCGCGGTCCCCGACTGCTCCGGGTGTCCACAGCTCCACGTCCTCGTCGCCGTAGCTGGACTTCGACGCGCGGCGCTTCAGCTCAGGCAGGACGGCCCCGGGCGCCAGCCTTCGCGCCGAGATGAGGAATCCGGTGTGCGCGACCATCCGGTGGTCCGGACGCACCGCGAGTCCCTCGACATGCCAGCCGCGCACCATTGTCTCGGATGCGACCGGCTCCGTGAACAGGCCCGTCCCCCGCAGGAACTCGGCGACACGACTGAGCTGCGTGGCGGTGGCGACGTAGCAGAGCACCACTCCTCCGGGCGCGAGCGCATCGGCGACGACGTCGATGCACTCCCAGGGCGCGAGCATGTCGAGCACGACGCGGTCGACGGATGCCGCTGCCACCGTCTCGGGCAGAGATGTCGTGAGATCGCCGACGACGACGTCCCAGTTCTGCGGGGGTACGCCGAGGAAGGTCTCGACATTCGCCGCGGCCACTTCCGCGAAGTCGGCGCGACGCTCGAAGGAGAAGAGCCGTCCTGCGGGTCCGACGGCTCGGAGCAGCCACAGGGAGAGCGCGCCGGAGCCCACTCCCGCCTCCACGACGACTGCGCCGGGGAAGATGTCCGCGTCGGCGAGGATCTGCGCGGCATCCTTCGGGTAGACGATCGCCGCTCCTCGGGGCATCGACATGACGAAGTCGCGCAGCAGCGGCCGCAGCGCGAGATACTCGTGGTCTCCGCTGTTGCTCACGACCGATCCGTCCGGCAGGCCGATCAGCGCCCGGTGCTTCAGGACACCGTGATGGGTGTGCAGCTCGCCGCCCTCCCGGAGGGTGATCGTGTGCATCCGACCCTTCGGCCCGGTCAGCTGCACGCGGTCGCCGACGCGGAAGGGTCCGCTCGGGCGTGCGGACCCGCCGGAAGGGGAGTCGTCGTCGGTAGGTGCGGGGGATTCGAAGCTCATCGTGGTGCTCTCTGCCGCTGCGCGCGGCGGTGTTCGTGGAACTCTGCGACATCGTCGGCCGTCTTGCCCTCGAGCGTCGGCCACAGCACGTGCGCGCCGACGCCCGCCAAGGAGACCATCAGCGGAACGCCGATGACCGAGCCTCCGGCGGCGATCGCCGAGCGGAGCCCGTTCGGGGAGTCCTCGATGGCGACGGTGTCGACCGGATCGACGCCCAGGGACGCGCACGCCTGGAGGTAGGGGTCGGGATGCGGTTTCGGTCGCGTCACGTCGTCGCCCGCGACGACGAGGTCGAATGCCGGGAAGTCGATCAGGTCGACGACGGTCTGCGCCATCCGTCGCAGCGACATCGTCACGAGGGCCGTCTTGATCCCCCGTTCCCGCAAGTGCACGAGGAGCTCGCGGGCGCCGGGGCGGAAGGGGACGCCGTCGATGCCGAAACGACCCATGACGTCATCAGTCAGACGGTCGATGATGGCCTGCTCGTTCATCCTGACTCCGGCGTCCTGAAGGATCCGCGCGGAGTCCTCGAGGCCGCGGCCGACGAGGGTCAGCGCCTGCTCGTGCGACCAGGTGCCGCCGAAGCTCTCCACGAGCGGTTTCTCGGCGGCCATCCAGTACGGCTCGGTGTCGACGAGTGTTCCGTCCATGTCCCAGAGGACGGCGGCGGGTGCAGGAGAGGTCACTCGCCCCATGCTACCGACGCGCCCACATCGGCCCGTCGCCCGCCGTGAGCGCCGTGCGCCTATCCTGGATGAACTCCCCCAGCAGAGGAGGTCGCGTGGACGGACTGGGTCGTAGGGTGATCGTCGCGGCGTTCGACGGCTGGAACGACGCCGGAGAAGCCGCATCCTCCGCGGTGACGCTGCTTCGCGAAGAGGGCGCTTACGAGCCGGTCTTCTCGGTCGATCCCGAGCTCTACTTCGACTACCAGTACACGCGGCCGCATCTCGAGACCGACGGCGACGGCAAGCGTCAGCTGCGCTGGCCGGAGGCGACGCTCTACCGTCCGCGGCGAGCGACCCGTGGCACGCAGCTGTGGTTGCTCACCGGTGTCGAGCCGGCGCGCGCGTGGCAGGCCTTCGCAGGCGAGTTCATGGACGTCGCCCTGCGCGAGGACGTCACGGGTTTCGTCGCCCTCGGTTCGATGATGTCCGACGTACCCCACACGAGGCCGATCTCGGTCTTCGCGGGCAGCGACAACGAGCAGCTGCGCCTGTCGCTCGAGGTGGAGCGCAGCACGTACGAAGGTCCGGTCGGCATCCTCAGCGTCCTGGGTCAGGCCGCCGATCTCGCAGGCATCCCCGCAGCGAGCCTGTGGGCGAGCGTCCCGCACTACGTCGCGGGACATACCCCGTCGCCCAAGGCCTCCCTCGCACTGCTGGATCGTCTCGAGGACATCACGGGGGCCAAGGTCCCGCGTGCCGACCTGGCGACGGCCTCGGCGGCGTGGGAGGCCTCGATCGACGCCGCGGCAGCAGACGACGAGGAGATGACGGAGTACATCCGCCAGCTCGAGAAGACCCGCGACACGTGGGACTCCCCTGAGGCTTCCGGCGATGCCATCGCCCAGGAGTTCGAGCGCTATCTGCGACGCGGGGACGGCGGCGGAGGCCCGACCAAGCCGGGCCGCGACGAACCCCGTCGATAGCAGCATCCCGGCTCCGTCCCCGGATCCGCAGGAGGCCGACGTGCCCGGGCGGCTAGGATTGACGGGCATCCACACTCAGGCACGCTCACACAGTGCCGCACATATCGCACGAGGAGACCCCATGTCGAACGCGCACATTCCCGACAAGCCCGCTCTCGAGGGTCTCGAGGAGAAGTGGGATGCCGCGTGGAAAGCGCAGGGCACGTACCTGTTCGATCGGCGTCTAGCCGCCGAGCGGGGCAGAGCGGGAGTCTTCTCGGTCGACACTCCCCCGCCCACGGCCTCGGGCAGCCTGCACATCGGGCACGTGTTCTCCTTCACGCACACCGACCTCAAGGTGCGGTTCGAGCGGATGCGCGGCAAGTCCGTCTTCTACCCCATGGGGTGGGACGACAACGGTCTCCCCACCGAGCGCCGCGTGCAGAACTACTACGGCGTGCGCTGCGACCCGTCGCTGCCATACCAGAGCGGGTTCACGCCGCCGTTCGAGGGCGGCGACAACAAGTCGAGCCGCGCCGCCGACCAGGTTCCCATCAGCCGCCGCAACTTCATCGAGCTCTGCGAACGCCTCACCGTGGAGGACGAGCAGCAGTTCGAGTCGTTGTTCCGGCAGCTCGGTCTGAGCGTCGACTGGACGCAGACCTACCGCACGATCTCCGATGACACCATCCGCACGAGCCAGCTCGCGTTCCTCCGCAATCTCGAGCGCGGGGAGGCGTACCAAGCGCTGGCCCCGACGCTGTGGGACATCGACTTCCGGTCCGCGATCGCCCAGGCGGAACTCGAGGATCGCGACCAGCCCGCCGCTTACCATCGGGTCGCCTTCCACAAGACCGACGGCACCGGCGACGTGCACATCGAGACGACGCGTCCCGAACTGCTGCCCGCCTGCGTCGCGCTCGTCGCGCACCCCGACGACGAGCGCTATCAGCCGCTCTTCGGAACGACCGTGCGCACCCCCCTCTTCGACGTCGAAGTACCCGTGTTGGCGCATCCCCTCGCGCAGAAGGACAAGGGTTCGGGCATCGCCATGATCTGCACCTTCGGCGACGTGACGGACATCATCTGGTGGCGAGAGCTCGACCTTCCGAACCGCACCATCCTCGGCAAGGACGGCCGCCTGCTCCCGGACGCCCCCGACGTGATCACTACGGAGGACGCGCGCGCGGCGTACGCCGAACTCGCGGGCAAGACGGTCTTCAGCGCCAAGAAGACCATCGTGGACCTGCTGCGCGCATCGGGTGACCTGATCGGTGAGCCGAAGCCGTTCACGCACGCCGTGAAGTTCTTCGAGAAGGGCGACCGGCCGCTCGAGATCGTCTCGACCCGGCAGTGGTATCTGCGCAACGGCGCGCGCGACGCGGATCTGCGCGAGAAGCTGATCGCCTTCGGGCAGGGCATGGGCTGGCATCCCGACTTCATGCGCGTCCGCTACGAGAACTGGACCAACGGGCTGACCGGCGACTGGCTGGTCTCGCGCCAGCGCTTCTTCGGGGTGCCCATTCCCGTGTGGTACGGCCTCGACGACAACGGCGACCGCGATTTCGCGCGCGTGATCGTCCCCGACCTCGGTCAACTTCCGGTGGACCCCACGGTGGACGCCCCGGCCGGTTACGACGAGTCGCAGCGCGGTCAGGCGGGTGGATTCGAGGGCGAACAGGACATCTTCGACACGTGGGCGACGTCGTCGCTCACCCCGCAGCTCGCGGGCGGCTGGGAGCGGGACGACGAGCTGTGGCAGCTGGTCGCGCCGTTCGATCTGCGCCCCCAGGGCCAGGACATCATCCGGACGTGGCTCTTCTCCACGATGCTGCGCAGCGTGCTCGAAGACGGTCGGTCTCCGTGGACGGATGCGGCGATTTCGGGCTTCATCGTCGACCCCGACCGCAAGAAGATGTCGAAGTCGAAGGGGAACGTGGTCACCCCCGCCGACATCCTCGATCAGCACGGCACCGACGCGGTGCGGTACTGGGCGGCCTCCAGCCGCCTGGGCTCTGACGCGGCCTTCGATCCGCAGAACCCGACCCAGGTGAAGATCGGCCGTCGCCTCGCGATCAAGGTGCTGAACGCCGCGAAGTTCGTGCTGTCCTTCCCGGTCCCCGACGGCGCGCAGGTGACGCACGCCCTCGACGCGTCGATGCTCGCGACGCTCGACGTCGTCGTGCGCGAGGCGACGCGCGCCTACGAGGCCTACGATCACGCGCGTGCGCTCGAGCTGACCGAGTCGTTCTTCTGGACGTTCTGCGACGACTATCTCGAGCTCGTGAAGGAGCGTGCGTACGATCAGTCCGACGTCGGCCAGGCGTCCGCGGCGCTCGCGCTCCGACTCGCGTTGTCGACCCTCTTGAGGCTCTTCGCCCCCGTTCTCGCGTTCGCGACCGAGGAATCATGGTCGTGGTTCGAGCACGGCTCCGTGCACGTGGCGCCGTGGCCCGAGCCTCTCGGCTTCGCGGGCGATCCGGCCGTCCTCGCCGCCGCGAGCGAAGCTCTCGTCAGCATCCGTCGCGCCAAGACCGAGGCGAAGGCCTCGCAGAAGACCCCCGTCACCCGGGTGACGATCTCCGCGCCCGCCGCGGCGATCGCCATCCTGCAGCTGACCGAAGGCGATCTGAAGGCCGTGGGACGCATCAGCGAGATCATCTACGCAGAGGCGGAGTCGACGTCGGTGACCGATATCGTCCTCGCCGCCCCGGAGGTGTGAGATGCGACTGGGCACACGGTGGACGGCCGGAGACGAACCCCCGGCTGCGGTTCCGGCCCCGCTGCGCGCGCAGATCCTGGCGGTGGAGGCAGCGAGTCCGCCGGATGCCCTCGGGCAGGCCGCACCTCGTTGGACCCTGACGTTCCTGGAGGGCCGCCCGGTGGCGGAGTCCGAGACCGGCGTCATCGTCACGCTCGACGCCGACGGAAATGCCGTGGTGCGACACGATCACGACGACGGGTTCGCCTGACACCGTGAGCCTCGCGGGCTGGCGGCGGAGAGGCCCGGACTCGGCGCTTACGCTGGCATCATGACGGATGCCGCTTCCAATCCACTTCTTTCCCCCAGCACTCTCCCCTATGGGCTCCCGCCCTACGACCTGATCCGGCCCGAGCACTACCTTCCGGCATTCGAGCAGGCATTCGCCGAGCACCGTGCGGAGGTCACCCGCATCACCGTCGCCCGCTCGATGCCGACCTTCGAGAACACCATGGTCCCTCTCGAGGCGAGCGGGGATCTGCTCGGCAGAGTGGCCCGCACCTTCTACACGGTGTCGTCGGCCGATGCCACCGAGCAGATCCAGGAGATCGAGGAGGCGCTCGCACCGCTCATGTCGGCGCACCACGATGCGATACAGCTCGACAGTCAGCTCTACTGGCGCATCAAGACGCTGCACGATCAATTGCCCACCCTCGACCTCGACCCCGAGCAGACGTACCTCGTCGAACGGCACTACCGCGAGATGTCGCACGGCGGCGCAGGGCTCGACGACGGGGCGAAGGCGCACCTGACCGACCTCAACCAGCGGCTGTCGACGCTCACCACCACGTTCGAGAAGAACCTGCTCGCCGACACCAACGACCTCGCCGTGGTGTTCGACGATGCGTCCGACCTCGACGGACTGACGGCGGGCGAGTTGTCCTCGACCGCGCAGGCCGCGACCGACCGGGGGCTCGACGGCAAGCACGTCGTGACGCTGACCCTGTTCACGGGACACCCCTATCTCGCGAGCCTTAAGGATCGTACGAGTCGCCGGCGCATCCTCGACGCCTCCCGTGCTCGCGGCTCGCGGGCGGGTGCCCATGACAATCGCCCCGTTCTGCGCGAGATCGTGAGACTGCGTGCCGAGCGCGCCGCCCTTCTCGGGTACGACTCGCACGCGGCATACGTCACCGCTGATCAGACCGCGGGATCACCGGAGGCCGTCCACGAGCTGCTGCGCAGGCTGGCCGTCCCTGCCGCGCGCAACGCCGCCCGGGAGCAGGCCGCCCTGCAGGACATCATCGACGCCGAGTCCGATCCGTTCCCGCTCGAAGCGCACGACTGGGCGTACTACACCGAGAAGGTGCGCGCGGCCCGCTACGATCTCGACACCGCGGCCCTGCGGCCCTGGTTCGAGGCGGAGCGGGTGCTGCAGGAGGGTGTCTTCTACGCCGCCACGGCGCTGTACGGCGTCACCTTCACGGAACGGCACGATCTGAGCGGGTATCACCCCGACACGCGTGTGTTCGAGATCCACAACGCCGACGGATCGGCGCTCGGCCTCTTCGTACTCGACCTGTACACCCGCGACACGAAGCGCGGCGGTGCCTGGATGAACTCCATCGTGTCGCAGTCGCGCGTGCGCGGGACCGCCCCGATCGTGGTCAACAACCTGAACGTCTCGAAGCCCGCCGCGGGCATGCCGACGCTCCTGACCCTCGATCAGGTCACCACACTGTTCCACGAGTTCGGTCACGCCCTGCACGGACTCTTCGCCGAGGTGACCTACCCGCATTTCGCGGGGACGGCAGTCTTCCGCGATTTCGTCGAGTTCCCCAGTCAGGTCAACGAGATGTGGATCTACTGGCCGGAGGTCCTCTCCCACTACGCCAGGAACGTCGAGACCGGGGAGCCGCTGCCGGCCGACGTCCTGGAGAAACTCAAGGCGGCCGAGGTCTTCAATCAGGGCTTCGCCACCAGCGAATACCTCGCGGCGTCGTGGCTCGACCAGGCATGGCACTCACTCAGCGCGGACGAGGCCGCCGCCGACACCGATGTCGCCGAGTTCGAGGCATCCGCTCTCCGCGATATCGGACTCGACAATCCGGTCGTGCCGACCAGATACTCATCGACCTATTTCGCGCACGTGTTCTCCGGCGGCTACAGCGCCGGCTACTACTCCTACATCTGGAGCGAGGTGCTCGACGCCGACACCGTGGAGTGGTTCGAGGAGAACGGCGGATTGACGCGGGAGAACGGCGACCGCTTCCGCGCGCGACTGCTGGGAGTCGGCGGGTCGAAGGATCCACTGGCGGCCTACCGCGACTTCCGCGGCCGGGACGCCGACATCCGCCCGCTCTTGGAGCGCCGGGGGCTCACCGACTGACGTCGGTACGGGCCCCGGCCAGACCGGAACGCCTGGCCGCTCGGCGCGGGAGCGGTCAGGCGCTCTTGAGCTTCTCGCCGCGCAGGATGATCGTGGGCGTGGCGCCCTTCTCCACTGCCTCGCGGGTGATGATCACGCGCTCGATGTCTTCCGCCGACGGGATGTCGAACATGATCGGCCCCAGAACGTCTTCGAGGATCGCCCGCAGGCCCCGAGCGCCGGTCTTGCGGAGCACGGCGAGATCGGCGATGGCGCGCAACGCGTCTTCCTCGAATTCGAGCTGCACGTCGTCGAGCTCGAACATGCGCTGGTACTGCTTGACCAGCGCATTGCGGGGCGCCGTGAGGATCTCCATCAGCGCATCCTGATCGAGATGAGAGACGGAGGCGACGACCGGCAGCCGACCGATGAACTCGGGGATGAGTCCGAACTTGTGCAGGTCTTCGGGCAGGACGTCCATGAAGAGGTTCATGTCTTCGTCCTTGTCGTGCAGCGGGGCGCCGAAGCCGACGCCGTGCTTGCCGACACGTGCCGAGATGATCTCTTCGAGACCCGCGAAAGCGCCCGCCACGATGAACAGCACGTTCGTCGTGTCGATCTGGATGAACTCCTGGTGCGGGTGCTTGCGTCCCCCCTGTGGCGGGACCGAGGCGACCGTTCCCTCGAGGATCTTCAGCAGCGCCTGCTGCACACCCTCACCCGATACGTCACGGGTGATGGAGGGGTTCTCCGCCTTGCGGGCGATCTTGTCGACCTCGTCGATGTAGATGATGCCGGTCTCGGCACGCTTCGTGTCGAAGTCCGCGGCCTGCAGCAGCTTGAGGAGGATGTTCTCGACGTCTTCTCCGACGTAACCCGCCTCGGTGAGTGCAGTGGCGTCGGCGACGGCGAACGGCACGTTGAGCCGCTTCGCGAGCGTCTGCGCGAGGTAGGTCTTCCCGCAGCCCGTGGGGCCGAGGAGCAGGATGTTGCTCTTGGCGATGTCGACGTCGTCGGCGCGCTGCTCGGCGGTCTGGAGGGTGCCGTGCGCGCGGACGCGCTTGTAGTGGTTGTAGACCGCGACCGACAGGGCGCGCTTCGCGTCGACCTGGCCGACGACGTATTCCTCGAGGAAGGAGAAGATCTCGCGGGGCTTGGGCAGATCGAAATCGGAGACGACGCCGGTCGTGGACTCCGCCATGCGCTCTTCGATGATCTCGTTGCACAGCTCGACGCACTCGTCGCAGATGTACACGCCGGGACCGGCGATCAGCTGCTGTACCTGCTTCTGGCTCTTCCCGCAGAACGAGCACTTGAACAGATCGGCACTTTCACCGATGCGAGCCATCAGGCTCCTCCTCGTCGCCGCGGGGTGTCCCCCTGGTGTGTCCTTCGAGCCTAGCCGCTGGCATCGACAACGGGTGGATTGCGGCGGGCGTTGTGAACGGGGGTGTCACCGCACGGACGGGAGTCCGACCGTGTGCCCCGGAACGACGGATGCCTCGCCCGTCGAGCGACGAGGGGCGAGGCATCCGGTGCGTCGTGCGTCTAGCTCGTCAGGGCGGCGGGCGTGCGCTTGCGCGTCGTCAGCACCTGGTCGACCATGCCGTACGCGAGGGCCTCGTGCGCCGACAGGATCTTGTCGCGGTCGATGTCCTTGTTGACCTTCGCGACATCCTGACCCGTGTGGCGGGCCATGGTCTCTTCGAGCCACGTGCGCATCCGGAGGATCTCCGCAGCCTGGATCTCGATGTCGGAGGCCTGGCCGTGTCCGGCCTCGCCGACCGCGGGCTGGTGGATGAGGATGCGCGCGTTCGGCAGCGCGAGGCGCTTGCCGGGTGCACCCGCGGCGAGGAGCACGGATGCCGCTGACGCCGCCTGTCCGAGCACGACCGTCGAGATCTGCGGCGCGATGTACTGCATCGTGTCGTAGATCGCGGTCATGGCCGTGAAGGAGCCACCGGGCGAGTTGATGTACATGATGATGTCGCGCTCGGGGTCCTGCGACTCGAGGACGAGCAGCTGGGCCATCACGTCATCCGCTGATGCGTCGTCGACCTGGACGCCGAGGAAGATCACACGATCTTCGAACAGCTTGTTGTAAGGGTCCTGGCGCTTGTAGCCGTAGGCCGTGCGCTCTTCGAACTGCGGAAGGATGTAGCGGCTGCCGGGCATCTGCAGCCCCTGCGGGTTTCCGAAGGTGGGGGTGTTCATGCGTTCTCTCTCTTTCGCCTTCGGTCAGTCCGCGGTCACGCCGACGACATCGGTTCCGCCGCCGCCGACGACCTCGGTGAGGTGGGCGCGGATGTGGTCGACGAAGCCGTAGTCCAACGCCTCTTCGGCGGTGAACCAGCGGTCGCGGTCGCCGTCTTCGTTGATCTGCTCGACGGGCTTGCCCGTCTGCGCTGCGGTGATCTCGGCGAGGCGGTTCTTCATCGAGATGATGAGCTGCGCCTGCGTCTGGATGTCGCTGGATGTGCCGCCGAACCCGCCGTGCGGCTGGTGCAGGAGCACGCGGGCGTTGGGCGTGATGTAGCGCTTGCCCTTCGTGCCGCTGGTCAGCAGCAGCTGACCCATCGAGGCGGCCATGCCGATGCCGACGGTGACGATGTCGTTCGGGACGAACTGCATCGTGTCGTAGATCGCCATGCCGGCGGTGATCGAGCCACCGGGCGAGTTGATGTAGAGGAAGATGTCCTTCTCTGCGTCTTCGGCGGCGAGGAGGAGGATCTTCGCGCAGATCTCGTTCGCGTTCTCGTCCCGCACCTCCGATCCCAACCAGATGATGCGGTCTCTCAGTAGCCGGTCAAAGACACTTGTCGCGACCAGGGGTTCGGCCATCATTGCTCCGTTCGTTGTACGTCTGAGACGAATCTACCGGCGGGTTTCCGCGCCGCTCCCCGTGTTCGCCGTCGGCATAGCCGTGTCGCTGTCGCGCCGTTCCCGCGTGCGGCCCGTGACCGATCGCGCACGCTGCGGAAGGCGTACGACCCGTCCTCCCTGCACTGCCTCGTACCGGGCCTGCGAACGCGAAGGGGGTGGGATGCCGCAGCATCCCACCCCCTTCGCCGCACAAGATCTACTCGGACTCGGCAGCCTTCTTCGCCGCGGGCTTCTTGGCGGCGGCCTTCTTGGCCGGCGCCTTCTTCGCGGCGGGCTCTTCGGCAGCAGCGGGAGCGGCGGCCTTCTTGGCGGGCGCCTTCTTCCCGGCGGGCGGGGCCGCGGGAGCTTCCTCGGCCTCGATGATCGCGTCGGCGTCGGAGGCGGCATCTGCGATGTCCTGCGCCTCGTCGACGACCTCCTCCTCGGCCTCGTCCTCGTCGTCGGTCGCGACGAATCCGGTCAGGTCGACCGTCTTGCCGTTGGTGTCGACGACGGTGACTTTGCCGAGTGCGACGGCGAGCGCCTTGTTGCGCGCGACCTCACCGACGAGCGCCGGGAGCTGTCCGTTCTGCTGGATCGTCTCCACGAACTCCTGGGGGGCCATACCGTACTGCGCGGCCGACTGGATGAGGTACTGGGTCAGCTCGTCCTGCGAGACCTGGACGTTCGACTTCTCTGCGATCGCGTCCAGCAGCATCTGCGTGCGGAACTGCTTCTCGCTCGCCTCGGTCACCTCGGCGCGGTGCACGTCGTCTTCGAGGCGGCCTTCGCCCTCGAGGTGCTGGTGCACCTCGTCCTCGACGAGCTGGGGAGGAACCGGAATGTCGACCTGGGCGAGGAGCTCCTCGACGAGCTTGTCGCGGGCAGCGGAGCCCTGGGTGAAGACGGACTGCTGTCCGACCCGCTCCTTCAGGCTCTCGCGGAGCTCGGCGATCGTGTCGAACTCGCTGGCGATCTGCGCGAAGTCGTCGTCGCTCTCGGGCAGCTCGCGCTCCTTGACAGCGGTCACGGAGACGGCGACCTCAGCCTCCTCGCCGGCGTGGTCGCCGCCGACGAGCGTGGAGCGGAACGTGGTGTCCTCGCCCGCCGTGAGGGATTCGATCGCCTCGTCGATGCCGACGAGCAGCTCACCGGAACCGACCTCGTACGACACGCCCTGCGCGCGGTCGATCTCGGTGCCGTCGATCGTGGCGACCAGATCGAGCTCGACGAAGTCGCCGGTGGTGGCCGGCCGGTCGACGGTGACCAGCGTGCCGAAGCGCGCGCGGAGGCGGTCGAGCTCTTCGTCGATCGCCGCGTCGTCGGTCTCGACGGCGTCGACGGTGATCGTGGTGCCCTCGAAGTCGGGCAGGTCGAACTCGGGGCGGACGTCGACCTCGACCTCGACGAGCAGGTCACCGGAGAAGTCCTTGTCGGACGGCCATTCGACGACGTCGGCGCTGGGGCGGCCGAGCGCGCGGACACCGAGATCCTGGACGGCTGCGCGGTAGAACGTGTCGAGGCCCTCGCTGACGGCGTGCTCGAGGACCGCGAGGCGGCCGACGCGCTGGTCGATGATCGGCGCGGGCACCTTGCCCTTGCGGAAGCCGGGAATCTGCACATCCTGCGCGATGTGCTCGTACGCGTGCGCGATGCTCGGCTTGAGCTCGTCGGGCGTGACCGTGATGTGCAGCTTGACCCGGGTGGGGGTGAGCTTCTCGACGGTGCTGTTCACCATGGTGTTCGTTCTCCTCTGTGTTCCGCGCATGCGCGCGGCGGCTGAAGGGCGGGGGTTCGTCGGGGCCGGATTGTCGGGGCGACAGGATTTGAACCTGCGACCTCCCGCTCCCAAAGCGGGCGCTCTACCAAGCTGAGCTACGCCCCGGGAGGTCACGCGCACACGCGGACACGAAACGACCCCGAGAAGTCTAGCCGACCTGGGTGTGCGGCATCCGCTCCCCTGTTGTCGCGTGCGTTCGAGGATGGTCGCCGATTCCGTTAGGATTGCGGATGCCACGGCCTATGAGCTGCGGCGATGACATGCGGGAACGCATGCTAACCGAATACGGAAAACCCCGGCCCGACGTCTGAACCTCCTATCGGAAGACCAGATCAGGCCGGAAATCCGGGGCTGTAGCTTAGTGGTAAAGCCTCTGTCTTCCAAACAGATGATGCGAGTTCGATTCTCGTCAGCCCCTCCATATGTCCGCGGATCCGCGGACTCCGCGTGCCCCTCTTCAGCCCGAACCGAACCGGCCCGGGCCGCCTCAGAGCGACGCGGCGGCTTCGTGGGTGCCCGTGTGCGCGCGGTAGATCTGTGCGTTGCGGACGATCCCGGCCTTCTCATCGTCGGTGAGGCTGCGGCGCACCTTCGCCGGGACGCCGGCCACGAGCGAACCCGGAGGAATGACGGACCCCTCCAGGACGACCGCTCCCCCGGCGACGAGACTGCCCGTGCCGATGACCGCTCCCGACAGGACGACGCTGCCCATGCCGATGAGGCATCCGTCCTCGATCGTGCAGCCGTGGACGACGGCGTTGTGGCCCACGGAGACGTCGCGCCCGATCGTGACCGGGTGTCCGCGGTCGACGTGCACCGAGACGTTGTCCTGGATGTTGCTCCCCGCGCCGAGGGTGATGGCATCGCTGTCCGCGCGGAGGACGGCGTTGTACCAGATGCTGCCACCCTCCTCAAGGGTGACGGCACCGATCACCCGTGCCCCGGCGGCCACGAAGGCGTCGGGATGCAGTGACGGCACGAGCCCGGCGACGGACAGGACGGAGGCACCTTCGGCGATGGTCATGACCTCACCCTACGGCGACCGTTCCAGGCCTCCCCGCGTCAGGGAACCCCGGCCGCGAGGGCTGCCGTGATCGCCGCGGTGTACTGGGGGGCCAAGGTGTCGGCGAACGTCACCGTCAAGTGATCCTGATCGCGGTACAGGTTGGCGCCCCCCACGACGGGGAAGCACGCGGAGTCGTCGCAGAAGACATCGGTGAAGTCGAGGAGGGTGACGCCGGGGATGCCGGCGGCGGCGTCCCGCAGCGGATCGTCCTCGACGAGCATCTCGGTGCGCGCACCGACGCAGGACGCCTCTGCGCGGGTGCGCAGGCACTTGTTGGGGTCGGTCTCCCACACGGGGTTGTCGACGACGGTGATGACCGGGATCCCCCGATCCAGCACTTCGCTCCACGCGCCGCGGTATCCGGCGACAGCGGCGTCGTGCGAGGAATCGAACCCGGCCGAGGAGTACGGGGTGGAGGCGATCGCCGCGGTGAAGACGGCATCGATGTCCGCGTCGCGGAGCGCCGCGGTGACGCCGTTCCGCCACGTCGTGCACGCGTCGCCGAATGCGCCGGGCGTCGACAGGGGCGTCGTGCTCCATGCGCACGCGCCTTTGAAGAAGGTGACCAGGTGCCAGCCGTTCTCCTCCGCCATGCGCTCGAAGGTCGACAGCAGCTGGAAGGCGTGACTGTCGCCGATCAGCGCGATGCGCGGAGCATCCGGATCATCCGAGCCGAAGTCGCACGAGACGGGTCGCGAGTCGTTGAGCTGCACGAAGCACCGCTCGTCAGCGGGCCGATCGACCCCCGCGAAGCCCGGCGCGGGCAGGATCGTCCCGCCGAAGTCGGTGCCGGCGCAGCCCGCCTCGAGCACGCTCGCCGCACCGAAGCAGTCGGGCGGATCCTGCCGCAGCTGCGCGAGGGACTGCACGCCGTCGCGATAGGCGGGAGCATTGACGGCCCATGCGGCGCCCGCCGTGCCCGCCACCAGCACCATCGCGGCAAGGGACGCCCACAGGGTCACCGCCGCCCGACGCGTGACCAGCACCTTCCAGTGGCGGGCCGGATCCTCGACGAAGCGCTTGGTCAACCAGGCGAGCACGAAGCAGATCGCCAGCAGGGCGACGCGGTGGTAGATCGTCAGCCCCCAGAAGGGCACCGACGGCGCGATGATGATCAGCGGCCAGTGCCAGAGGTAGAGCGAGTACGAGATGTCGCCCGTGAACTGCGCCGGACGGATCGCCAGGATGCGCGTCGGCTGCCACCATCCCGAGGTGTTCGAGGCGGCGATGATCGCGGCGGCGCCCAGAGCGGGC
Source organism: Microbacterium songi (assembly GCF_042747925.1). NCBI lineage: Bacteria > Bacillati > Actinomycetota > Actinomycetes > Micrococcales > Microbacteriaceae > Microbacterium > Microbacterium songi. Next base: position 253,068 of record NZ_JBHZIE010000002.1, on the reverse strand, counting down.
AACGTCGCCGCGTAGCCCGGGAACGGCGTCTGGCCGTCGAAGCGGAACGCGGTGTACAGCAGCGCGAGGACGCCTGCCCACCCGAGGACGAAGCTGCCCACGGCGTGGCGGACCCGCAGCCTGGGCACCAGTGCGACCAGCGCGCCCAGACCGAATTCCCACATGCGGCCGAACGTGACGAAGTAGGCCGGCGCCGGGTTGGTGAGGGTGAACGCGACGCAGAAGATGAAGGATGCTGCGGTCACGACGCCGATCGCAACGAGGACGGCGCGTCTGCGCGACGCCCGGAAGGACTTCACGCCGACCCATGCCGCCAGGAGCATGATGAGCGGCCACATCACGTAGAACTGCTCTTCGAGCGACAGCGACCAGTAATGCTGCACGGTCGTGGGGTCGCCGGAGTGGTTCAGGTAGTCGGCCGAACTGAGGGCCAGCGACCAGTTCTCCACATAGAACGTCGAGGCGATGATCTCGCGCACCTCGTTCGGCAGAGCCGACGTGGGCATCAGGTAGGGCGACATCACCGCGAGCGCGCAGAACAGCAGCACCAGGAGCGACGCCGGCAGCAGCCGTCGGGCGCGCCGCGCCCAGAACTGTCCCAGACGCACGGTGCCCGTGGTGGCGATCTCGCGCATCAGGTGCGCGGTGATGAGGAAGCCGGAGATGACGAAGAAGATGTCGACACCCACGTATCCGCCCGGCAGTCGCGCCGGCCAGAAGTGATAGAGCACCACGAAGAGCACGGCGATCGCGCGCAGACCCTGCACGTGCGGGAGGAAGCGCGAGGGCTCCGCGTGCTCGGGCGAGCGGTCGAGAGGCTCGCGGTGCACGGTCGTCGCCGGCCGGCCGAGGTCCTGAGGGCCGAGGTCATGGTCTGCGGATGGCACGCTTCGACGCTAGTCGCACGGTTGCCGCAACCGTGGATTTCTGCCCGCTCGCGCGCAGATTAGCCGAGCCTCAGCTTGCTTGTGGAATGTTCCCGGCTGAGTAGCGTTGCCCTCGACGTCGCACGTGACGGGTGCGCGTGACAGAAGCCAGGAGGCGCCATCATGACCGAAATCCAGCACATCTCCCAGACCGCCAGCAGCGCGGACGCGGTGACCTCGACAGCGCAGTTCCTCACGCCCGTCGTGATCGGCCTGCAGGCTCTCACGATCAACGGCAAGCAGGCTCACTGGCACGTGCGCGGCGCGAACTTCATCGGCGTCCATGAGCTGCTCGATACGCTCGTCGCCCACGCCGGCGCGTGGGCCGACCTCGCTGCGGAGCGCATCGTGGCCCTCGGGCTGCCGATCGACGCGAGGCTGTCGACCATCGCCACGAAGGCGACGCCCACGGAGGTGCCGGCCGGATTCACGAAGTCCGACGCGATCGTCCGGGACATCATCGTCGACATCGACGCCGTGCTGCTCGATGTGCAGACGGCCATCGACGGGCTCGACGAGTTCGATCTGTCGAGTCAGGACATCGCCATCGAGATCAAGCGCGGGCTCGAGAAGGACCGCTGGTTCTTCTTCGCGCACATCGCCGAATAGACCTCGCGAACACACGATGAAGCCCCCGGAACGGATGTTCCGGGGGGTTCATCGTGTGTGCCCTGTCACCGCAGATGCGTGAGGCGGCCGCCGAGCAGCGTGGCGAGGACGGGCATGCCGCGCATCGCGACCTCGTCGGCGAGGACCGGGTCGTCCCCGCAGAGCACGAGGTCGGCGGGTGCGCCGGGCTCGATCGCGGCGCGCGTCGCCGATCCGCCGTACATGGACGCCGCCAGCGCGGTCGACACATCGACCTCCTGCTCGGGATGCCACGCCTGACGAGCGCCGCGCGTGCGGAACACCGCCGCGGCGATGCCCGCCCACGGGTCGAGGGGCGAGACGGGCGCATCGGACCCGAAATGCAGGTCGGCTCCGGCATCGGCGAGAGCTCGCAGCGGGAACGGGAGCGCCGTCTGAGCGGCCCAGATCGTGTCGGTGAGGTCGCGGTCATCCACCGCGTGCTCGGGCTGCACGCTCGCGGCGACCCCCAGGCGCGCGAACCGCGGGATATCGGCGTGCGCCACGAGCTGGGCGTGCTCGATCGTCCCCCAGGCTCCGGTCCGCGCGAACGCGTCGAGCGCGTGGCTGTTGGCGACATCCCCGATGGCGTGCACAGCGCACGAGAGCCCGGCCGCGGTGGCCGTGGTCATCAGTTCGACCAGGCGCTCGGGTGAGACGGTCAGCAGACCGTGGTTGAGCGGGTCGCCGGGATAGGAGTGCGAGCAGGCGGCCGTGCGCGTTCCCAGGGAACCGTCGGTGATCACTTTGAGCGGACCGACGCGGACGAGGTCGGTCGTCGCGCCCCGCACACGGTCGCCCGACCGCAGACCCTCGGCGACGGCGCGCTCGAGGTGTTCCGGGTAGATGCCGAACTCGACACGCTGCGAGTCGAATCCCCCGGCGAGCCGTCTTGCCCAAGAGCCTTCGTTCCAGGCCATGTCGAAGTCGATCAGTCCGACGACACCACGGGCGGCGGCATCCTGTGTCATCCGGCGCACGTGATCGTCGCCGTGCTGCTGGTCGACGTCATTGAGGCGCCGTGAGATCTCGAAGGCGGACTCCTCGCGCAGGACGCCGGTGGTGTCCGGGTGGTGACCCTCCCTCCTCAGCGCCGCGCTGTTGAGCCACACGCTGTGGACGTCCGCGTTGATGAGGTAGGTCGGCACCTCTCCCGTGGCCGCGTCGAGGATCTCGAGCGTGGGAGAGTCCGGCCAGAGGGCATCGCGGAATCCGGTGCCGATGCGTCGGCCGTCGGCGAGCGCGGGCGCTGCGGCCATGATCTGTGCCGCATGCGCGGCGGAGCGCGCCACCCCGACGTCCTCGCGCTCGGCGACCAACGCCCACTGCATCACGTGCACGTGGTGATCCCACAGGCCCGGTATCAGCCACGCGCCGCCGGCCTCGAGCACCTCGCCGCGCGCAGTGAGGTTGCCCCTCGGCGCCAGGTCGGCGACCCGACCGTTCGCGATGATCACGTCGACCGGCTCGTCTGCGAGCACGGAGGTCAGCCCGCGGGGAATGCGGGCGTTCCGGATCATCCCGACGTGTTCACCGACGCCCGTCACGGACGGGCCGCCCGCATCGCGGCGTGCGCCCGGGCCATCTCGGCGGCGAGTTCCGGGCTCGCGTACGGTCCAGCGCCGTCGAGCTCGGAGATGACGGTGTCGACGACCTCGGCGGACTTGTTCTGACTGAGCTTGCGCTTGGCGACCACCGTCGTCGGTGTCAGGCGGAAACCCACCGTTCCCCGCTCGAGCCGCTCGATGAACGGCGCGTCGTTCGGCCGTTCCCACATCGCTCGCGGCTGCGGCAGCCTGCTTTCGAAATGGTCGACGAGGCGGTCGAGGACGACCAGGTTCTCTTCCGGGGTCAGCAGCTCGGGGACTCCGCTCAGGTGCAGGGAGACGAAGTTCCACGTCGGAACGGACGCGACGTCCCCGTACCATCCGGGTGAGATGTAGCCGTGCGGGCCCTGCACGACCACCAGGAGCTCGCGGTCTCCGAGGCCGTGGAGCTGATCATCCGGTTTGCCGACGTGACCGACGATGGTGAGGTCGTCGCGAGAGTCGTCCAGGAGGACCGCGTAGTGGGAGGCGACGAGTCCGGCGTCGGTGGCGCTCACCAGGGTCACCCAGGGGTGCCGCTCGATGAGCCGTCGCAGTTCGGCGACGTCCGTCATGGCGAAGGAGGGGTTCTGGCGCATCCTCTCAGCCTAGAAGCTCGGATCCGGCAGCCGATGGATCAGGCCTGGCAGGACGGGCACCAATACAGCTTCCGTCCTGCCATCTCCTCCATGAGGATCTCCGTGCCGCACACGCGACAGGGCAGGCCGGCGCGGTGGTACACCCAGTGACGGTCGTCTCGGCGGGCCATCGCACGGCGGTAGGCGGCGGGATCGAGGTCGTCCATCGTCATCATCTGGCCGGTCTCGACGCCGATGGCGAGGAGGCGCACCCAGTCCCGCCACATCTCGCGCACGATCTCGTCGGGGACCTGCTTGCCCGGGGTGTGCGGGTTGAGTCGCGCACGGAACAGGATCTCGGCGCGGTACACGTTGCCGATTCCGCTCACCACGGACTGATCCATGAGCAGCTGACCGATCGACGTGGGCTTGCGTCGCACGACGGCGGTGAAGCGCTCCTCCCCCTCCGCGACGTCATCCACCAGGGGATCCGGACCGAGTTTGGCGATGGATGCCAGCACCTCGTCCGGCGTCTGGATCTGGCAGGCGGTGGGGCCGCGCAGATCGGCGCACGTCGAACTCGTGAGCAGTCGCAGGCGCACCTGGCCGACCACCGGCGGCGGCCACTCCGCGTCGACCTCGGGCAGCCCTCGCGTCTGTTCCGACATGCGCACGGTGACCCGCGTGCGGCGCGGCGCACCGATCGACGACAGCGAGTTCTCGCCCGCCGCGTCCATGATGGCGTCGTCCGGAGCGCCGAGGTCGGTCCCGCGCTGGTTCGTCTGGCCCATGCGGCCGTTCGACGAGGCGATCGTGGGGTCGACGACGATCTCGCCGGAGAAGTCCCACGCCCCGTACATGCCCAGATGCACCCGCAGCCAGAGGTCGTTGTCGAACTCGAGGAACATCTGCTTGCCCACCGCCTGAACGGAAGTGGCGAACCGCCCGTCGATGAGGCGCGCGCCTTCGACGAACCGACCCTGCGGACTGGACGCCGCAACCGCGTGACCGACGACGTTGCGCTCGAACTGACGCGCTATCCGGTGGACGGAATGGCCTTCCGGCATCAGCCTGCCTCGGGGTCCATGGCGTCGGCGCTCTCGCCGCCGAGGGGAGCGCTGGGCACCGCGCGCGGATCGGGCTGCAGACTGCCGTCGGCCTCGAAGGCCGCGATCTGCCCGATGCGCCGGATGTGCCTCTCCTCGTCGGAGAACGGCGTCGCGATGAAGCGGTCGATGAAGGAGGATGCCTCGGCGAACGTGTGCTGGCGGGCGCCGATGGCGATCACGTTCGCGTCGTTGTGCTCTCGGGCGAGTTCTGCGGTGGCGATGTTCCAGACGAGCGCCGCGCGGACGCCGCGCACCTTGTTCGCCGCAATCTGCTCGCCGTTGCCGGAGCCGCCGAACACGACTCCGAGCGCCTCGATCCCGGCCTCCTGGTCGCGCACGGTCGCCTGAGCGGCGCGGATGCAGAACGCCGGGTAGTCGTCCAACGGCTCGTAGTCGAGCGGCCCATGGTCGATGACCTCATGACCGGCCTCGGCGAGATGATGCTGGAGCTGGGTCGAGAACTCGAGGCCGGCGTGGTCGGTCGCGATGTGGATACGCATGGCAGCGATTCTTTCAGGTCGACGGGCGGTCGCGTCAGCGCCGGGCCGCTTCCGGACATCCGACGTCAGGGCGCGACGCCGGCCGCGGCCGGCTTGAACCCCGCGCGGATGTTCTCGCAGCACCCCGGACGACAGACGTCGAACCACGGCCCGAGGGAGGTGAGATGCGGCCGTTCCTCGGTCGGTGTACCGAGCAGACGCTCCTCGACCAGGTCGACCAGGCCCGACACGTACGCGGGATCGACGCCTGGGGTCTGCGTGCGCACGGCGCGCAGGCCGACCTCGGCCGCAGCGTCAATCGCCTCCGTGTCGAGGTCCCACAGCACTTCCATGTGGTCGCTGACGAATCCGAGCGGAACGATGACGACCGCCTCCACACCGACTGCGGGGAGGTCGCGGATGACGTCGCAGACGTCAGGTTCGAGCCACGGCTGCGTCGGCGGACCGGAGCGGGACTGGAAGACCAGTGCCCAGTCGATGTCGGACGCGCCGGGGACCGCTGCGGCGACCTCGGTCATGATGACCTCGGCGACCGCGCGGTGCTGAGCGGCGTACGCGCCGCCGTCGCCGAAGTCCCGGTATTCGGGGTCGCCCTCACGCGGGCCGGATCGCTCGGCGTCGACGGACGGGATGCTGTGCGTGGAGAACAGCACCCGGACCGTCGCGGGTGCCAGGCCCTCGGCCAGGAATCCGGCGACCGCGTCGCGCACGCCGTCGATGAACGGCCCGACGAAGCCCGGGTGATCGAAGAACTGACGGACCTTGTCGATCGTGACGGTGTCGCCGAGGCCGGTCTCGGTCAGCACGCGGTAGTAGTCCTCGCGGTACTGACGGCAGCTCGAGAATGAGCTGTAGGCGCTGGTCGCGATCGCGATGAGACGAGTACGGCCGGATGCCGCGGCATCCGACACCGCCTCGTCGAGGTACGGCGCCCAGTTGCGATTGCCCCAGAACACCGGCAGATCGATCCGACGGCGTTCCAGCTCCGCTTCGAGGGCGGCTTTGAGCGCGCGGTTCTGGGCGTTGATGGGGCTCACGCCGCCCACGGCGCGGTAGTGGTGCGCGACCTCTTCGAGGCGCTCGTCGGGGATGCCGCGCCCACGGGTGACATTGCGCAAGAAGGGGATGACATCGTCCTGGCCCTCGGGCCCACCGAACCCCGCGAGGAGGATCGCGTCGTAGGCGATGGGCTCCTCGATGTGCGCACGACCCGAGCGGGCCGCGGGCGACGCGAACGGCACCACCCTCCCGGCCGAGGGGTCGATCGTGCTCTGCTGGTCTTCGCTGCGCTCACCCATGTCCCCATCCTGACATCGCGTGAACGGCGGGCAGGCCGCTTGACAACCGCCCCGCGCCACCTGCTACGACGTCGAACCTCCGCACCCGCCTCCGGCGCGATGGTCGCGCATCCGTTCGACACCGTGATCTCCTGACGTAGGCTGGTCCGGTTGTCGTCGGCGCCAGCAGCGCCAGTCCGCGGCATCCGCCCTTCACCCCCACGGGAGCAGCAGTGCCTGGAGAGAACCTCACCCGCATCGAGGCGCAAGAGCGCCGCACCATCGTCGACACGCACTCCTACGAGGTGAGCCTCGATCTGACAAAGGGCGACACGGTCTTCGCGTCGCGCACCGTCGTGCGCTTCTCGGCCACGGCCGGTGCCGACACGTTCATCGATCTCATCTCGAACAACGTGCGCACGATCACGCTGAACGGCCGCGACATCCCGGTCTGGGCGCACACCGACTCGCGCATCGCGCTGAACGGACTCGAGCAGGAGAACGAGCTCATCGTCGACGCGGACTGCATGTACACCAACACCGGCGAAGGCCTGCACCGGTTCGTCGACCCGGTCGACGGCGAGGTCTACCTCTACTCGCAGTTCGAGGTGCCCGATTCCCGGCGGATGTTCACCGTCTTCGAGCAGCCCGACCTCAAGGCGACGTTCCAGTTCACCGTCACCGCGCCCGCCGAGTGGGCAATCGTCTCGAACTCCCCCACCCCCGAGCCCACGCTCCACGGCGATGGTTCCGCCACCTGGCACTTCGAGCCCACGCCGCGCATCTCCTCCTACATCACGGCCCTCATCGCCGGCCCGTACGAGTCGACGTTCTCCGAGCTGACCAGCGCGTCGGGCCGCGTCATCCCCCTGGGCGTCTACGGACGCAAGAGCCTCTGGAGCTTCCTCGACGCCGACTACATCTTCGACAAGACGCGGGAGGGCTTCGCCTACTACGAGGAGAAGTTCGCCTACCCGTACCCGTTCGCGAAGTACGACCAGCTCTTCGTCCCCGAGTTCAATGCGGGTGCCATGGAGAACGCGGGCGCGGTCACATTCACCGAGTCCTACGTCTTCCGCAGCAAGGTCACCGACGCCGTCAAGGAGCGCCGCGTCGTGACGATCCTGCACGAGCTCGCGCACATGTGGTTCGGCGATCTCGTCACGATGAAGTGGTGGAACGACCTCTGGCTGAACGAGTCGTTCGCCGAGTGGGCCTCGACGATCGCGACGGCCGAGGCGACGGAGTGGACCGAGGCGTGGACGACCTTCAACGCGATGGAGAAGACGTGGGCCTACCGGCAGGATCAGCTGCCCTCCACCCACCCTGTCGTCGCGGAGATCAACGATCTCGAGGACGTGCAGGTCAACTTCGACGGCATCACGTACGCCAAGGGCGGATCCGTCCTGAAGCAGCTCGCGGCATGGGTCGGCATCGAGCAGTTCTTCGCCGGGGTCGCGGCGTACTTCGCCAAGCACGAGTGGGGCAACACCGAGGTCGGCGACCTGCTGGCCGAGCTCGAGACCACGAGTGGGCGCGAACTCGACACGTGGGCCAGGAAGTGGCTCACCACGGCGGGAGTCAACACGCTCACGCCGCTGATCGAGGAGGGCGCGGACGGCGCCATCAGCCGATTCGCGATCGTGCAGACCGCGCCGGCGGACTACCCCACGATCCGCCCGCACCGTCTCGGCGTCGGCTTCTACAGCCTCCGAGGCGACGACCTCGTGCGCGTGCACCACATCGAGATCGACGTCGACGGCGATCGCACCGAGGTCGCGGAGCTCAAGGGTCAGAAGCGGCCCGACCTCGTCCTGCTCAACGACGAAGATCTGGCGTACGCGAAGATCCGCCTCGACGAGCGGTCCCTGCGCACGGCCATCGCCCACCTGCGGGACATCCAGGATCCGCTGGCTCGATCACTCGTGTGGGGAGCGGCGTGGGACCAGACCCGCGATGCCGAATCGTCCGCGACCGACTACATCGACCTGGTGCTGCGCAACATCGGCGACGAGAGCGAATCGACGACCGTGCGCACGACGCTCGCCCAGCTGCAGCTCGCCGCGAACGCGTATGTCGCGCCCGAGAAGCGCGCGGCCAGCCGTCAGCGCGTCGCCGACGCGCTGTGGGAGCTCGCGCAGGCGGCTGAGCCCGGCAGCGACAGTCAGCTGCAGTTCGTGACCTCGTTCGCCACGGCGGCCTCCACACCCGAGCAGTGGGAGCGCGTCCGGCAGGTGCGCGAAGGAGAGGTCGTCTTCACCGACCTCGAGATCGACACCGACCTCTCGTGGCAGCTCCTCGTCTCGCTCGCGGCGGGCGGCGTCGTCTCGGAAGCCGTGGTCGACGCGGCGCTCGCGGAGGACAACACCGCCAAGGGCGGCGAGTTCGCCGCGCAGGCGAAGGCCGCACTCCCGACGGCCGAGGCCAAGCGTGCCGCCTGGGACTCGCTGGTGAAGAGCGACGACCTGCCGAACACGATCGTCCGCTCGGCTGCGTTGGGCTTCACCCACCCCGCGGGCGTGGAGCTGCTGCGCGACTTCGTGGCGCCCTACTTCGAGATGATCCTTCCGATCTGGGAGTCGCGGTCCTACCAGATCGCCCAGTACCTCATCACCGGTCTCTACCCCGCGGCGCTCGCCGATCGTGGCCTGCGCGACGCCACGCGCGCGTGGCTGGCGGCGAACGGACAGGCGACCCCGGCGCTGCGACGCCTGGTCCTGGAGAACCTCGCCGGCGTCGAGCGGGCGCTCGCAGTCCAGGAGCGCGACGCCGAGTAGCGACACGTCGGATCGGATGCCTCGGCCTGCCCTCTCCAGGGTTTGCCGAGGCATCCGTCGTTAGAGTTGAACCGATGATCATCGCTCCTCTGGACACCGCCGAACCCGCCGTCACCACCTTCTGGGCGGAGGTCGGTCAGTGGTGGTTGGCATTCGGCGTCAAGGCGCTCATGGTCGCGGGGATCGTCGTCGGTGCGCTGTTGCTCTCGTGGCTGCTGAAGCTCGTCATCCGCCGGGTCGTGTCGCGGATCGTCAACGGCGCCAAGGGAAAAGCCAACGTCGACGACACGCAGGCGCTGGAGCGCTCGCCGCTCGCATCCGTCCGCCTCGTTCAGCGCACCCGGACCCTCGGTTCGATCCTGCAGAACATCGTCAATGTGACGATCGTCATCATCGCGCTGATCCTGATCGTCAACGCGATCGACTCCGGCATCCTGGGCTCGTTCGCGCTGCTCACGGCCGCCATCGGCGCCGGTCTCGGCTTCGGCGCGCAGAACATCGTCAAAGACGTGCTGAACGGCATCTTCATCGTCGCGGAGGACCAGGTGGGCATCGGCGACGTCGTCGACCTGGGGCTCGCGACGGGCATCGTGGAGTTCGTGAGCGTCCGCGTGACGCACGTCCGCGACGTGAACGGCACGCTCTGGTACGTGCGCAACGGCGAGATCACGCGCATCGGCAACATGTCCCAGGGCTGGGCCCGCGTGATCATCGACCTGGCTGTTCCGTACGACGCGCAGATCGACGAGGTGGAGGACGCGCTTCTGGAGACATCGCGCACGCTGGCGAGGGACCCGAAGTGGCGTACACGCATCATCGACAAGCCGGAGGTGTGGGGCCTGGAGTCCGTCTCGGGTGATGCGCTCGTCATCCGGCTCGTGATGAAGACCAGGTCCAACGCGAAGGACGACGTGGCGCGCGAACTCCGGATGCGCATCAAGCATGCGATGGACGAGCTGGGTCTGCGCCTTCCGGCGTTGAACTCGATCACGCTCACCGGACTGGACGCCGCATCGCGCGTTCGCGGGGCGAACCCGCCCAGGACCCGGCCGAACCCGACGGTGCTCGTGAGCGAGGCCACGCCGAAATGGCGGCCGAAGCGGGGCGCGAAGAAGAGCGCGACGGCGACACCCCCCGCAGATGCGCGCGCACCGGCGTCCGTCTCCTGGGACTCCGTCGAATCCGACGACGAAGCTCCGGCCGCACCGCGGCATCCGCGCGCTCAGAAGCTCCCCCCCGTGTCGGCGGAAAGGGACGCCGACACCGATGCTGACGGCCCCACGGACGGGACGCCGGCATGAGCGAGCACGAACCGATGTCGTTCTACGACGAGATCGGGGGCCATGAGACGTTCGTGCGTCTCGTCGACGTCTTCTACGACGGTGTCGCTTCCGACGCCGTCCTGAAGCCGATGTATCCCGAGGAGGACCTGGGTCCCGCCAAGCAGCGCCTGCTGATGTTCCTCGAGCAGTACTGGGGTGGCCCGACGACCTACAGTCAGGAACGCGGTCATCCCCGACTGCGGATGCGCCACATGCCTTTCCACGTCAATCCCGATGCGCGCGACCGCTGGCTGAGTCATATGCGTGCGGCCGTGGACGCGCTCGACCTGCCTCCCCTGCACGAGGCCACGCTCTGGGATTATCTAAACCGTGCGGCGCACGCGATGGTCAACACCTTCGAACGCTCCCCCAGCGAGCCCGGCGGCATCGGCCCCGCCCCGACAGGACGAGCTGAGGTGCCTCTCACCCCACGGACGAAGGAGTCCTCATGATCACCAGAACCACGCGGTCCAGCGATGTCCTCGTCGTCGGCTGGGGGCTCGCGGGTCTTGTCGCCGCCGCCGAGGCGGTGGCGGCGGGGAAGTCCGTCACGATCGTCGACCAGGAGCCGCGGACCAATCTCGGGGGTCAGGCCTGGTGGTCCTTCGGCGGTCTCTTCTTCGTCGATTCGCCCGAGCAGAGGCGCATGGGCATCTCGGATTCGCTCGGCCTCGCGCGCCAGGACTGGTTCGGCACCGCCGGCTTCGATCGCGAAGAGGACGCATGGCCGCGGCGATGGGCGGAGGCCTACCTGCAGTTCGCCGCCGGTGAGAAGCGCGCGTGGCTCCGATCGCGCGGCGTCGGCTTCTTCCCCGTCGTCGGCTGGGCGGAGCGCGGCGGCTACACCGCCCTGGGGCCCGGCAATTCCGTGCCGCGCTTCCACGTCACATGGGGAACAGGACCGGGCGTCGTCGCACCGTTCCACGCCGCCGTCGTGGAGGCCGAGGCCGCGGGGCGCCTGACGATCCTCCCGCGTCACCGCGTCACCGCCCTGCTCACCCGGGACGGTGCCGTGACCGGTGCCGCCGGGGACATCCTCGCGCCGTCCGGCGCCGCACGCGGGGTCGCGACATCCCGCGAGGTGGTCGGCGGCTTCGACGTCGAGGCGGGAGCGACGATCATCTCCTCAGGCGGCATCGGCGGCAATCACGAACTGGTGCGCAGACACTGGCCGGCCCGGCTGGGGACGCCGCCCGCGACGATGATCGCCGGAGTGCCCGCCTACGTCGACGGGTCCATGCAGCCCGTGGCCGCAGCCGCCGGCGCCCACCTGATCAACGGCGATCGCATGTGGCACTACGTCGAGGGGATCCAGAACTGGGATCCGGTCTGGCCTGGCCACGGCATCCGGATCCTGCCGGGCCCGTCCTCGATCTGGCTCGACGCGACCGGAGCACGATTGCCCGTGCCCCTCTTTCCAGGTTTCGACACATTGGGAACCCTGGCGCATCTGCGGACGACCGGGCACGACCACTCGTGGTTCGTCCTGTCGCAGCGGATCGTCGAGAAGGAGTTCACGCTCTCGGGCAGCGAGCAGAACCCCGACCTGACGGGCAAGGATGTGCCACTGCTGGTGAAGTCGCGCCTCGGCAGAGGGGCGGCCGCACCGGTGCAAGCGTTCCTCGACCGCGGCGACGACTTCGTCGTGCGCGATGATCTCGACGGACTCATCGACGGTATGCGCGCGCTCCCCGGCGGAGATGCGCTCGACGGCGAGCGGGTGCGGCGCGAGGTCGAGGCGCGCGACCGCGAGTTGGACAACGAGTTCACGAAGGACGCGCAAGTCGCGATGCTGCGCTCGGCTCGTTCCTACCGGGGTGACCGGCTTATCCGCACGGCGAGCCCGCACCGCATCCTCGATCCGAGATCCGGACCGCTCATCGCGGTGAAGCTGCACGTTCTCACACGCAAGTCGCTGGGCGGTGTCGAGACCGACCTGGACGCGCGGGCACTCGACGCGGAGGGGGCTGTCGTCCCCGGACTGTACGCGGCCGGCGAAGCCAGCGGCTTCGGCGGCGGTGGCGTTCACGGGTATCGCGCGCTCGAGGGGACGTTCCTGGGCGGATGCCTCTTCTCCGGCCGCATCGCAGGACGCGCCGCCGCGGCATCGGTCTGAGCGCGCGCCAGCCCCCGCGGGATGCATGATCGGAAACCACGGCGACGGGGCCCGGTCGGGCCGTCACGGATTCAGCGCGCGGTCGGTGAACCCGTGGCGCGGACGGCCGTCAGCCCGCTCCGCACGGGCCCCCGCACAAGGACGTGACCTCTCGAGAGGGTGAGGCGGGTCCAGGGTCCGCTGGTGAGGACCCGGGCCGTCTCCTCCCCGGCGACGAATCCCATGGCGAAGGCGGCGAAGGCTGCTCCGCGCGGCAGATCGTCCATCTGGGCGTCGGGTGCTCCCCACACGCTCGCGCGGATCGCTCGAACAGCATCCTCTCCGGCGTTCTGCGGCATCCCCTCCGCGACGGCGGCTATCCCCCACTGCGCCCGCTCGGCGAGCGTCGACGCCGTGATTCCGGGGAGCTCCGTCCACCCGGAACGCGGGGGTGAGATCCCCGCCCACGCGGCGCTCAGAGCCGACTCCGGCAGGTCGATCGCCGCGGCGTCGTCAGCGGATGGCGAGAGAGCGGATGCCGTCACCACGATGTCGCATTCCAGCTCGGGGTCGACCGGCAGCGCCCGCAGAGCGAGCACGGTCGGGGTCGAATCGAGCAGACCTCGCGGTGCCAGAGGCGCCGCCGTCATGGCCAGAGTGCCGCCGGCCGCCTGCAGTCGCACCGCGTCCTCGGCGAGACGCGAGGCCCGCCCGGCGAATGTCATCGCGTCGGCGGCGGCGTGCGGGTCGAGGAAGAGGAGGCGCGCAGGCATCCGCCTAAACTACCAACCGAAGGTTCGGTCCCCACGACCGAGGAGAGGGATCGTGACACCGTGGCAGACGACGCACCCGCGGACACCGTGGCAGCGATGCTGGCGGTCCTGGACATCGCCGCAAGCGAGGCGCGCACGACCGAGGACATCTTCACGGGCCGGTCGCAGTCGATGCCGCTCGGTCGCGTGTTCGGGGGCCAGGTGCTCGCCCAGTCCCTGGTAGCGGCTTCGCGCACCCTCCCCCCGGAGCGTATTCCGCACTCGATGCACGGGTATTTCCTTCGTCCCGGCGACGCGAGCAGCGACATCACGTTCTCCGTCGATCGGCTGCGCGACGGTCGGTCGTTCTCCACACGTCGCACCCAGGCCTACCAGGAGGGCGTGCCGATCTTCTCCATGATCGCGTCCTTCCAGGACGAGGATCCCGGACTCGAACACCAGGCCGAAATGCCCGCCGACCTTCCTCGACCCGAGGACATTCCGGATCTCGAGGATCACATCCAGGGCCTCCACCCGATGTCGCGGAGGCTGTTCGCCGATCGACCCGTGGATCTGCGGCACGTCCCGTCGCCGATCTACCTCTCGGTCGAGGGTCGGCACGTCCCGCACCAGGCGGTGTGGATGCGCACCCGCTCGCCTCTTCCGGACGACCCTGCGGTGCATCGCGCGGTCCTCGCGTACGCGAGTGATCTGTCGATCCAGGAGTCGGTGCTGCGCGCGCACGGTGTGGCGTGGGCGACACCCGGGCTCAAGGTCGCGAGCCTGGATCATGCCATGTGGTGGCACCGCTTCGGTCGCCTCGACGAATGGACCCTGTACGTCCAGGAGTCGCCGAGCGCGCGCGGCGGCCGAGGGCTTGCCACCGGGCGGATCTTCTCCCGCGGTGGAGAACTGCTCGCGACGGTCGCTCAGGAGATCATGGTGCGGGTGCCGCAGTCCTGACGATCACGCGTCCGCGATTCAGCGACGGTGCGCGTAGAGAATCGGCTCGCCCGTGAAGGGCGCCCACGCCGAGCGCTCTTCGGCGGAAAGGCGCAACGGACGCCCGGTGGCCGCATCCGCCTTCACCACCACGGTCGTCGCACGAGCGTAGACGATCTGCCTGCCCTCCTCCGCCGTCTCCTGTGGACTGCAGACCTCGTAACAGACCTCGATACTCGATCCGCCGAGCTTGCCGAACCACATCTGCACGTCCAGGGGATGGCGCTGGTACGGCACCGGGGCGAGGTACTCGATCTCCTGGCGGGCGATCAGAGTCAGGACGCCGCTGTGGAGGCCCGAGTCGAGCACGGCGGTCGGTGGCGCCGTCTCGCCGACGTCGGGCTTCCAGAACGCCCGCACACGGGCCTCCTCGAGCAGCTTGAGCATGGCTGTGTTGTTGACGTGGTTGAACGCATCCAGATCGCCCCAGCGCAACGGGATGGGGATGTGGAGACGCACCCCGGTGGTGACGTCAGTCACGCGTCAGCTTGCGATACGTGGAACGCGAAGGGTTCGCGGCGTCGGGACCGAGGCGCTCGATCTTGTTCTCCTCGTAGGCCTCGAAGTTGCCCTCGAACCAGTACCACTGCGCAGGGTTCTCCGCCGTGCCCTCGTAGGCGAGGATGTGCGTGGCGATACGGTCGAGGAACCACCGGTCGTGCGTGATCACCACGGCGCAGCCGGGGAACTCCAGCAGCGCGTTCTCGAGGCTGCCGAGCGTTTCGACGTCCAGGTCGTTCGTCGGCTCGTCGAGGAGGAGCAGGTTGCCGCCCTGCTTGAGGGTGAGCGCGAGGTTCAGACGGTTCCGCTCGCCGCCCGACAGCACTCCGGCCTTCTTCTGCTGGTCGGGGCCCTTGAATCCGAACTGGGAGACGTATGCGCGCGAGGGGATCTCGACCTTGCCGACCTGGATCCAATCCAGCCCTTCGGAGACGACCTCCCACAGGTTCTTGTTGGGGTCGATGCCGCCGCGGGACTGGTCGACGTAGGAGATGTCGACCGTCTCGCCGATCTTCACCTCACCGCTGTCGGCAGGCTCGAGCCCGACGATCGTCTTGAACAGGGTGGTCTTCCCGACGCCGTTCGGGCCGATGATGCCCACGATGCCGTTGCGGGGAAGAGTGAAGGACAGACCGTCGATCAGGATGCGGTCTCCGAAGCCCTTGCTGAGCTTCTTGGTCTCGAGCACCACCTGTCCGAGGCGCGGTCCCGGCGGAATGACGATCTCATCGAAGTCGAGCTTGCGCGTGCGGTCAGCCTCGGCGGCCATCTCCTCGTACCGGGCCAGGCGCGACTTGGACTTCGTCTGGCGGCCCTTCGCATTGCTGCGCACCCACTCGAGCTCGGACGCCAGGCGCTTGGCGAGCTTGGCATCCTTCTTCCCCTGCACCTGCAGGCGCTCCTGCTTCTTCTCCAGGTACGTCGAGTAGTTGCCCTCGTAGGGGTACAGCCGTCCACGATCCACCTCGCAGATCCATTCCGCGACGTGATCGAGGAAGTACCTGTCGTGGGTGACGGCGAGCACGGCGCCGGGGTACTTCGCCAGGTGCTGCTCGAGCCACTGGACGCTTTCGGCGTCGAGGTGGTTCGTGGGCTCGTCGAGCAGCAGGAGGTCGGGTTTCTGGAGGAGCAGCTTGCAGAGGGCGACGCGCCGCTTCTCACCCCCGGAGAGGTTGGCGACGATGGCATCGGAGGGCGGCGTGCGCAGTGCGTCCATGGCCTGCTCGAGCTGCGAGTCCAGGTCCCACGCGTCGGCGGTGTCGATGTCCTCCTGGAGTGTGCCCATCTCGGCCAGCAGCTTGTCGAAGTCCGCGTCGGGATCTGCCATGAGGGCCGAGATCTCGTTGAATCGGGTGATCTTTCCCATGATCGGACCGACTCCCTGCTGAACGTTCTCGAGAACCGTCAGCTCTTCGTCGAGTTCGGGCTCCTGCATCAGGATGCCGACGGTGTAGCCGGGAGTGAGCTTCGCCTCGCCGTTGCTGGGCTGGTCGAGTCCGGCCATGATCTTGAGGATCGTCGACTTCCCGGCACCGTTGGGTCCCACGACGCCGATCTTGGCGCCGGGGAGGAACGACATCGTCACGTCGTCGAGGATGACCTTCTCGCCGACCGCCTTGCGGGCGCGGACCATTTGGTAGATGTATTCAGCCATTGATGCTCTCCTCGGCGTTACGACGTCAAAGAGCGAGTCTACGGGCGGTCGGAGAGGCTCGCCCGCGACGTGGAGAGCGACCGGGCACGCCCCGCCCGCGAAACCGAAGCCGTCACCAATCGATCGGGCGGGTTTCGCCGATGAGGCAGCCGCCTTCAGCGAGGGCGGGAAGGACGACGGACACCGCGGTGCCGGTCGCGGGCCCCACCTGCCCCACGAGGCACTCCGTGCCCCACAGGACGGAGAACTGGATGCTCTCCGCCGGATTGCCCACCGTCGACGAGTCGCTCGTGACCTGCATCGCGCTCTTATCGAAGCCCGCACCGACCAGTGCGTCGATATACGCCCTGCCCGATACCTGGTCGGGACCAGCCCACACCGCGTTCACCGTGGCGGTGAAGACCGGGAGATTGTCGGCGGCCGACCCTCCGGGCACAAGCGCAGGAGCTGCCGGCGTGGCGGGCTCCGCGGCGGTGGACGCGCTGGCGGACGGCGCAGCGTCGGGCGGGGTGACCGTCGGGGACGGCGTGCTGTCGGCGCTGCAGCCGGTCACGGCGAGGAGCAGCGCGATCGCCACGATGGCGACCCCGAACCTGACATGGCGCGAGCGATCGGGCACGACGATGCTCAGCGGGCTGCGGGGCTCGGGGAGGCGGGGCACGTGCCGAGTCTAGGTCGGCGCATCGCCGCCTCCCCGAGTGATCGCCGAGAGCCGCGGACGCGAACGCACTCAGAAGGGGGCGCCGGCGCCGATGCTCTCCTCGCTGCGCTCTGACGCGGAGTCGGATTCGAACGGCACGGACCAGCTGCCGTCAGCCGCCGACGTCGGCGCGTCGCCGGGTGCCCGGGTCGACCAGCCTGTCGAGTCGGTCTGATCGTCCCTCCCCTGAGAGTCGGATGCATCGCCGTGGTCGGATCTGCTTTCGCCGTCCCTCTGGAACACGGTGGTTCCCCAGAGCAGGTCGTGCCCGATGGCGTCGACCTCGATCTCGGCGGTCGTGCCCTTCTTCGCGCCGGTGTCCCACTCGCGGATCTTCAACCGGCCCGTGAGGACGACCCGGTTGCCCTTCCTCAAGGACCGGTGGGCGTGGTCTGCGAGACCTCGGAAGGCTGAGACCGAGTACCAATTGGTGCTGCCCTCCACCCAGCTGGACGTGGACTTGTCGAAGCGCCGCTGACTGCTCGCGACGCGGAACGTGACGATGGGGATGCCCGCGGGCGTGTGCTTCAGCTCCGGGTCGGTGGCGATGTTGCCGGTGACCGTGATGGTGTCGCTCATGACTGTTCCTTTCTGCGTGCCGGAGGACATCCCCGGGCTGCGGCGGTGCCCGAGTGCCCGTCGGACACCGCCGCACCTCCACGATGGACCCGGGCGTGCGCACACCACTTTTCCCCGGGGTGAACGGGGGAAATACACGTCCGCTTCGCCACTGGGGAGGAGTCGGCGGCGCCCTCCCCGACCACGCAGATCTCGATGTCGGTGGTCGTCATTATGTTCGAGTCGAGGAGGAAAGACATGACCACTCTCACGACTCGGCCGGATCAGGTGACGTCGACGGCTATGGCCATCTCGCCGACGGTGCCCGCACGTCTCGTGCAGACGGGAGAAGACCTGTGGCGCGTCGTCGACGTCGGCGGGCTCGTGCTCGGACACGTTCTCGTCATCGATGATGGCGCCGGCATCCGCTACCGGGCCCGGCGGTTCCACGCGGTGAGTCGCACGTTCCGCGACCTGGGTGACTTCTGGTCATGCGCAGATGCCGTCGACTGCGTGCGGACGTCCCGCTGACGCCATCCCCTCAGACGACCGACTCCGTGTGCTCCACCCGGAGGGCGGGTGCACCCGAGCGGACATGCGCCCACGATTCGGCGAGGATGTCCGTCGCCCGCACCAGCTGCTCGGCCGAGGCCGTGAAGGGAATGCGCAGCCGACGGTCGTGGCCTCCGTCCACCGAGAATCGCGGGCCCCCGGACAGGAACAGCCCCCGGGAGCGGCATTCCATCACCAGGGCTGAGCTGAGCGGGGCGTCCAGACCGACCCACAGCGACACTCCACCGTACGGGTGCGGAACGTGCCACTCCGGGATTCTCTCTTCCAGCGCGGTGATCAGCGCATCTCGACCGCGACGCAGGATGGAGGACCTCTGCGCCGCGATCTCGGGCATGCGTGGCAGAAGCAGGGTGGCGACGGCCTGCTCGAACTCCGGCGTGCCGAGCTCGTGCGCCGACCGGACTGCGGTCAGCCGGCGAATGAGATCCGCATCACTGCGTATCCACCCGATCCGGAGCCCGCCCCACACCGTCTTCCCCAGGGATCCGACGCGGACGACGATGGACGGATCGGCGGACACCAGCGCCGGCGGGTCGTCGGGGCGATCGATGTCGAGGTCCGCGGTGGTCTCATCCACGATCAGGACGGTTCCGAACCGTTCGGCGCCCGCCACGAAGGAGAGGCGCTCGGTCGAGGTCATCGACCTCCCCGTCGGATTCTGGAAGTCCGGCATCAGATAGGCGGCGACGGGAAGGGTCCGGGTGAACGCCTGCTCTGCGCGGTCGAGATCCCATCCGTCGTCGACACTCACCGGCACGCCGACCAGACGGCCTCCCTCGCGGCGCAGCGCGTCGGCAGCGTGCGGGTAGGTGGGCGTTTCGATCAGGACGCGATCGCCCCGGCCGAGCAGCACGACCGCGAGAAGATGGATGGCGCTCTGCGCCCCGGTCGTGACGAGCACCTCTCCCCCGGTCGTCGGGATACCGCGGCGCGTGTAGCCCTCGGCGATCGCCTCGCGGAGGTCGCGTCGCCCGATGACGTCGTAGCCGACGCGCGACACGAGCGCCCCGGCGGACCCGGCGATCTCGGCGAAGACGCCGGCAAGACCCGGCCACGCGGGCGGACTCGCCTGCTGCAGATCGATCGTGCCCTCACCCGGAGCAGAACCGGCGAGCTCCTCGCGCCGCAGCGGCAGGGTGACGCTCCCCGAGCCGCGGACGCTCTCGATGTGGGCGCTGTCCCGCAGGCTGCGATACGCCGCGGCCACCGTGGTGCGGCTGATCGTCAGGGCGCTCGCGAGCTCGCGTTCCGCCGGCAGCGCGGTTCGCGGAGCGAGTCGATTGTCGAGGCACAACAGACGGATACCGTCTGCCAGGGCCTCGTAGGCGGGTTCGCGCGTGCGCCATCCGCCCAGGCTCGACGCAAGCGACCGGGCGGAGACGCGGGAGTCCATGGGGCCACGATAACGGAATTGGCATGGATGTCACGATCCAATTGTGAGATTGGATTGATTCATGACTCGCCGAATCACACAGCTGCTCGTCGGTCTCGTCCTCTACGGCACGGGATGCGCCCTGACCGTCGAGGCAGGACTGGGGGTCGATCCCTGGACGGTCTTCGCCGAAGGGATCTCCGTGCGCACGGGCATCGGGGTGGGCTGGGTCACCAATATCGTGGGATTGATCGTGCTGCTGCTGTGGATCCCGCTTCGACAGCGACCGGGAGTGGGGACACTCGCCAACATCCTGGTGGTGGGCACCACCATGCAGGTGGCGCTCGGCGTGGTGCCCCCGATGTCGGGCATCGTGGTCCAGATCGCGCTTCTCCTCGGCGGGATCCTGTTGGTGGCCGTCGCGTCGGGCCTCTACATCGGCGCGCATTTCGGGCCGGGGCCGCGGGACGGCCTCATGACCGGCATGCACTCGCGGTTCGGCTGGCCCATCTGGACATGCCGACTCGTGGTCGAGGCATCCGTCCTCACCGTCGGTTGGCTCCTCGGTGGCACGGTGGGCATCGGGACGGTGTTGTTCGCGGTCCTCATCGGACCCCTCGTGCACCTTGCACTGCCGCTTCTCGACGCGCCGCCGCAGCCGAAGACCCGCGACCGTGTGCTTCCTGCGACGACGCCCGTCGTCTAGTCACGGCACCCTGGGGACGACTGGCTGAGGCCGAACGGAGCGATGCGTGAAGGGTGCGAGTCACCCGTCCCGACGACGCGCGTCTCAGTGCTCGCGGAACATCGGCCAATCGGCGGGGTGCGGCTGACGCGCGTTCACCGCGCTCTTCGCGATCTCCATGGTCGGGTACGTGCCCGCCGGGGCGTCGGCGCCCGCCATCGTGACCGTGTAGCCGTCTGCACCCTTGCGAATCGAGCCGACGACCCCGGATGCCCCGTAGGCGACCCAGAGCGCGTGACGCGTCTCGGTTGTGGTCATTGTGGAACTCCTTCCGATGACTGTGACGGTACGCCTCGGATGTCACGCTGGCTAGAGCATCCCCGGCGTGTGCGGACACCGCCGCGACGGCCGCGGAGGCGTCACTCGGCACGCCGGATGATCGGTCGGATCTGCGGTGCCCCCGGCTGGACTCGAACCAGCAACCGTCGGATTAGAAGGCCGATGCTCTATCCATTGAGCTACGAAGGCGTGCCCGACCAGGCTATCGCGTGGCCTCGAATCCGGGTGTCGGCGCCGTCGATAGGATGGATCGCATGGTGGGGTCAACGACAACAGACCGGCTCGTGTGGATCGACTGCGAGATGACAGGACTCGACCTCGATGTCGACGAGATCGTCGAGATCGCCGTCATCGTCACGGACTTCGAGTTGCGCATCCTCGACCCGGGATTCCACATCGTCGTCAAGCCCGACGATTCGGCCCTCGATCACATGAACGAGTTCGTGACGAACATGCATCGTTCGTCGGGGCTGCTGGGGGAGATTCCCGGTGGCGTCAGCGCTGCGGAGGCGGAGTTCCGGGCGCTGGAGTACATTCAACGTTTCGTGCCGGTCGAGGGCAAGGCGCCTTTGGCGGGCAACACGATCGGCACGGATCGCATGTTCCTCGCCAAGTACATGCCCCGACTCGACCGCTTCCTGCATTACCGCAACGTGGACGTGTCGAGCGTCAAAGAGCTCGCCCGGCGCTGGTATCCCCGTGCATACATCCACGCGCCGGGCAAGGACGGCGGCCATCGTGCGTTGGCCGACATCCGGGAATCCATTCGGGAACTCGCCTACTACCGCGAGGCGGTGTTCGTGCCTCAGCCCGGCCCCGACAGCGAGACCGCCAAAGGATTCGCAGCCTCCGCGGTGTCGTCGTTCGTCTTCGAGGTGTAATACAATCGTGTGGTTGCCTGCGCGAGCGGGCCGCGATGGTGGGTATAGCTCAGTTGGTAGAGCGCGGCCTTGTGGTGGCCGATGTCGCGGGTTCGAGCCCCGTTACTCACCCTGGAACACCCGGTGCGAACGGGAGCCCGAGCACTAGGTAGTCGGTACACATCGGGCTACTCGATTGCGTCTCTCTGCGCAAGGCCATGGCCCTGACGTCCGGTGTCGCAGTTACGCTCTCCGAATGACCGATGACAGTGCCTTGACACTCAACATGGCTGTCGCCTATCAGCTGGAGCTGCGACGGATCCAGATCGGCATGACTCACCCGGAGATCGCCGAGGCTGCGCATCTGAGCACCCCCGCCGTCGAGCGGTACCTCGGCGGGACCCAGGACATCCCCCTGCCGGCGTTCTCAGCGATTGCTTCCGCTCTCGGCGTGAGCCCGCTCGACATCTTCGCTCGTGCGCAGAGAGGGATGCATGGCTAGCACCTTCTCCACGGGGACGTCGAGGACCACCGAAATGACGTACGCCTGCCTCACCGTCATCCGAGCGAACCACCTGCGAGCCCACCACACTTCGAGATTCCATAACATCGTCGTCATCGGAACATCCCCCTTGTTCGTCGGCTCTCGAGCCGATGACTCCAACGTACGCCCGCTGCGTGGGATTGCCATCCGCAGTGTGTCCCCTTTTCGGGGGACACGCACTACCGAGGCACTACTGAATCTCGTCGCGGACTACCTGTCTTCGTGCGCCGTCGACGTTCTCGACGATGCCCGCCGCGTGCCGCTCCGCACGGGCTCCGGCAGCCTGTTCATGTCGTAATCTAGGGGGTCCGTCATCACGACGTGGAATGCGGGGCCACGATCCGGATCAGGCCATCCCCCGCGAGAGAACATGAGCGAGTGAGCTCATGAGAGTGAGCAGGACAATGATCGAGATGGATGCTGCGACGTTCGAGTCCCTCGTCGTCTCGGAGCTCGACCGACTCCCCGACGACATGATCGACGGTCTCGACAATGTGGTGTTCGTGGTGGAGGATCGGCCGGAGGACGGCAGCCTCGATCTCTTCGGTCTCTACGACGGATGGGCGATCACGGAGCGGGAGCGTTACGGAACGGGCGAGCTGCCCGATCGCATCATCGTCTACCGGGAGGCTCATCTCGCCGCCTGCGAGGACGTCGCGGAACTCCAGGACGAGCTCCGCACGACCCTCGTGCATGAGATCGCCCACTTCTACGGCATCGACGACGAGCGTCTGCATGAGCTGGGGTGGTCCTGATGGGCACCGTAACCGCGCCCGGCATCGACACCGACGTCGATGTGGACCTGTCGGGACTTCCCGCATCGTCGGGGCCCTGGCAGGCTGTCGTCTGGAACGATCCCGTCAATCTGATGAGCTATGTCGTCTACGTCTTCCGAAGCTACTTCGGGTGCTCGCCCGACGAGGCGACCCGGCTGATGCTGGCCGTGCATCATGACGGCCACGCCATCGTCGCCGAGGGCGCCCGCGAGCAGATGGAACTGCACGTGCAGGCGATGCACGACTACGGGCTGTGGGCCACCGTCAGGGAGTCGTCCCCGTGAGCGAGGAGCGGCTGGTGGTGCTCGAGATCACACGTATCGAGGCGACGCACCTGGCGGGTCTCGTCGTCCAGTTCCTCGATCTGCTGGACGACTCCGCGGGAACCTCTGAGAGCGGGGATCCTGCGATCGCCCGTCTCGTCCCGGACGCGTATCGCGGTGACGCCGTGTCGGCGAGGGAGTTCCGCGAGGTCACCGAGACCGATCTGCTGGGGCGACGAACCACGGACAGCCGGGTCGTCCTGGAGACCCTGGGGCCCGATGCGCAGCTCGACGACGACAGCGGTCTCGGCCTCGACGATCCACGACTGGAGCAGATCCTCACCCTCGCCCTGGACGCCGAACAGGTCAGGGCGTGGATGCGCACCCTCGCCGCGATCCGATTGGTCATCGCGACGCGATTGGGGATCGTGACGGACGACGATCACGACGAGGATGATTCGCGGTTCGGCATCTACGACTGGCTCGGCTTCCGGTTGGACGGACTCGTGCGTGCCGCGACGGTCGACTGATCGGTCTGCGTCAGGGGAAGTCGAAGGTCAGCGTCGCCTGACCCTGCGGATCGTCTCGCGACACGTGCCGCTCCTCCTGCTCGGCCCAGCGCGTCCAGTGCGGCCGGAATCCGTCCCCGTCCCGGTCGAGTGCACGACGCTTCCGCGCATCCGCCGGCGCGTTCACCCACACCCGCACGTCGCTGAGACGCGCGGTGACCGGGGTGAGGATGCCCGACCCCTCGAGGATCAGCGGCAGGGCGGGGTCGACGGCGCTCGCCTCGGCGTACGTCGACGAGTCCCAATCCCACCGTTGCCACACGCCGATCATTCCGCGCGCGTGCGGCACGAGGATCTGTGTTCGTGCGGCCTCCACGCCGTCGGCCAGTCCATCCCACCCCGGGTACAGCGAATCCAACGCCACCGCCTGCACACGACCGCGCAACGGCCACTGTGCAACCAGTTCGCGCGCGAAGGTCGTCTTGCCCGCACCGGAGCGGCCGTCGATCAGGACGACCGGATTGGTGGCCCCCACCGCACGCACGGCTTCGACGGTGCGGGCGACCGCTGCCGCCCGGGCGGCAGCCAGGGGATCTCTGCTACTTCTTGAGGGCGCGGATGACACGGCTCAGTGCGCGGCCCGTGACCCAGATGAGGGGGATCGCCACGGCGGCGAAAGAGACGACGTTGGGTTCGAATCGCACATCATCACCGCGTCGGATGTATGCACCGAGGGGAAGCGCATAACCGCCGCCGCCGCCGCCGCCGTTGCCGACCTCGTCGGAACCGCCTCCGAAGCCCGTCCACGCGAGGGCCACAGGGACGATGCGGACGCCGTCGAGGTCTTTCACGTCGCCGTAGGCGCTGTGCACCCCGAGGGTGGCGGATTGCTGACCGAGTTCGAGTGCGATGTTTGGCATACCCCCACGCTAGCTGCGGATCGCGGTCGCGCACAGGGCTTGACGTCTCGGGATCGCTCTACAGGTCAGCACCCGGTAGTGGGTTGGTGGGCAGGGCGTTGATCGCGGGACCGCGACCGAGGAAGGCGGCGCGCGTCACGGCATCACGACCGAACCGCGCGGCCGCATCGTCGAGGGCACCCTCGACGCGACGCCATTCTTCATCATCGTCCCAGAGTGCCAGGGCGCTGCCGCCGGCAGCGTGCAGCTTCTCGGCGCGGACGCCGACCAGTCTCACCGCATCGCGGGTGTGAAGTGCGTCGAAGAGCTCGTGGGCGGCATCCCCGATGCGTTGGCCGACGGCGGTCGGCGACTCGAGCGTCTGCGCACGAGTGACGGTGGTGAAGTCCGAGAACCGCACTTTGATCGAGATGGTCGCCGCCTCCCAGCCGTTCTTGCGAAGGCGCACACCGACTCTGTCGGACAAGTGGCGCAGCTCGGCCCGCAGCCGGCGTGCATCGGTGATGTCCTCGTGAAAGGTCTCTTCGTGCCCGATGCTCTTCTCCATCCTCTCGGGGGTGACGGCGCGGGGGTCGAGACCGCGGGCCAGCTGCCACACGCGCTCCCCCATCGCGGGCCCGAGCGTGCGGGAGAGCACGGCCTGCGGGGTACCGCGGATGTCGGCGATCGTGCGGATGCCTCGGGCCTCGAGCGACTCCGCCGCTTTCGGACCCACGCCCCACATGGCGCGGACGGGTCTCGGATCGAGGAAGGCCTGCGTCTGGTCGCCCGAGACGATCAGCATGCCGTCCGGCTTGCTGATCGTCGAGGCCATCTTCGCGACGTGCTTCGTCGCGGCCACGCCGACGCTGCACGTGAGCCCGGTGTCGGCGAGGACCCGTTCGCGCACCGTGCGGCCGATCCGGCCGGGGGTGCCCCACAGGCGGCCCGCCCCTCGGACATCCAGGAAAGCCTCGTCTATCGAGAGCGGCTCGACCAGCGGTGTGAAGGAGTGGAAGATCTCCATGACCTGAGCAGAGAGGGCCGAGTATCGGTCGAAATGCGGCATCACCACCACCGCTGCGGGGCACAGCCGCAGTGCCTGCGAGACGGGCATCGCCGAACGCACCCCGAAGCGCCGTGCCTCGTAAGAGGCGCTCGAGACGACAGATCGACCCTGGGGTGCGCCGATGATGATCGGCTTCCCCTTCAGCGACGGATCGTCGAGCACTTCGACCGAAGCGTAGAACGCATCCATGTCGACATGCAGGATGCCGGTGCCGCTGTCGTCGGCATCGTCGGCCGAGACCATCCGTCCCGTGCCGTCACCGCGCCCCATGGACCCATTCTCGCGTGCCCCTCGGACATCGGGCACCGGATCGAGCTCGGATCAGGATGAGGCCGCGCGCTCCAGGACGAGCTCGCGGACCCGGGCGGCATCCGCCTGTCCCCGCATCGCCTTCATGACCGCCCCGATGACCGCTCCGGCCGCCTGGACCTTTCCCTCTCGGATCTTCGCCAGGACATCGGGCTGCGCAGCGAGCGCGTCGTCGATCGCAGCGATCAGCGGTCCGTCGTCCGACACCACCGCAAGTCCGCGGGTGTCGACCACCTCCTGCGGAGTCCCCTCCCCGGCGATGACCCCCTCGAGCACTTGGCGCGCAAGTTTGTCGTTGAGCGTCCCCGCGTCCACGAGCGCCTGCACCGCGGCGACATCTGCCGGGGAGACCAGGTCGGAGGCCTCGCGTCCCTGCGCGTTCGCGAGGCGGGCGATCTCGCCCGTCCACCATTTGCGCGCCGCGGTCGGAGTGGCGCCGGCGGCGATCGTGGCCTCCACCTCCGCGAGGATGCCGCCGTTCGCCACGTCCTGGAACTCGAGGTCGCTGAAGCCCCACGCGTCCTTGAGCCGCCTACGCCGCGCGGCAGGAGGCTCAGGAAGCGCCGCGCGCAGTTCTTCGATCAGCTCCGGCGACGGAACGACGGGCAGCAGGTCGGGCTCGGGGAAGTACCGATAGTCGTCGGCGTCCGACTTCGGTCGACCGGGAGAGGTCGTGCCGGTGTCCTCATGCCAGTGACGGGTCTCCTGGGTGATGGTCCCACCACCCGCCAGCACGGCGGCTTGACGCTGGATCTCGTATTGGACCGCCCGCTCGACCGACCGCATCGAGTTGACGTTCTTGGTCTCGGTGCGCGTGCCCAGCTTCTCCTGACCGCGCGGCCGCAGCGACACGTTCGCGTCGCACCGCAGATTGCCGCGCTCCATCTTCGCGTCCGAGATGCCGAGCGAGAGAACGATGTCGCGGATCGTCTGCACGTAGGCCTTCGCGATCTCGGGGGCGCGATGTTCGGCGCCGTAGATCGGCTTCGTGACGATCTCGACGAGGGGTACACCGGCGCGGTTGTAGTCCACGAGGGAGTACTCCGCTCCCTGGATGCGCCCGGCCGCGCCTCCCATGTGCGTCAGCTTTCCCGCGTCCTCCTCCATGTGAGCGCGTTCGATCGGCACGGTCACGACGGATCCGTCGGCCAGTTCGACGTCGACCGATCCCTCGAAGGCGATCGGCTCGTCGAATTGCGAGATCTGGTAGTTCTTGCCCAAATCGGGATAGAAGTAGTTCTTGCGCGCGAACCGGCTCGACGGCGCGATGGAACACCCCAACGCGAGTCCGAGCGAGATCGAGTAACGGACGGCCTCGCCGTTCACGACCGGCAGCGATCCCGGGAGGCCGAGGTCGACCGGCGCGAGGTCCGTGTTCGGCTCGCGCCCGAACGAGTTGGGCGCCGCCGAGAACATCTTGGTCTTGGTGTTCAGCTCGACGTGCACCTCGAAACCGAGGACGGGTTCGTACAGGTCGAGGGCCTCGTCGAAACTGAGCAAACGGTCCTTCGCCATATCAGGCCTTCCCTCCCAGGAGCGGTGCGCGATCCAGCAGCGGACCGCCCCACTGGTCTTCGAGCAGTGCTTCCAGCGCCGCGCCGACGCGGTAAAGACGCGCGTCCTCTCGGACGGGGGCGAGGAACTGGATGCCGACCGGCAGTCCGTCCTCGGCGGCCAGACCGCTCGGGATCGAGATGCCCGGCACCCCTGCGAGGTTCGCCGGGATGGTCGTGATGTCGTTGAGGTACATCGTGAGCGGATCCTCCATCTGCTCACCCAAACGGAACGCGGTCGTCGGCGCCGTCGGCGTGGCGATGACGTCCACCTGCGCGAACGCGGCGTCGAAGTCCTGCTGGATGAGCGTGCGCACCTTCTGAGCGCTGCCGTAATAGGCGTCGTAATACCCGGCGCTCAGGGCGTAGGTGCCCAGGATGATTCGTCGCTTGACCTCGTCGCCGAAGCCGGCGTCACGCGTGGCGGCCATGACATCCTCGACGGTGCCGGCGACCTGCGTACGAAGACCGAAACGGACGGAGTCGAACTTCGCGAGGTTGCTCGACGCCTCGGCCGGGAGGATCAGGTAGTACGCCGCCACTCCGTACTCGAAGTGCGGGGCGCTGATCTCGACGATCTCGGCTCCGTGGGCCTCGAGCAGTGCGAGGGACTCGCGGAACGACGCCGAAACGCCCCGCTGGAAACCGCTGTCGGGGAGCTCGCGGATGACGCCGACGCGCAGCCCGGCGAGCACGTCCCCGCGCGCACCGTCCCGGGCGGCCTCGGCGAACGAGGGCCACATGTCGGTGAGGGAGGTCGAGTCCTGGGGGTCGTGACCGCCGATCACGTCGTGCAGCAGGCCTGCGTCGAGGACGGAACGGGCGACGGGGCCGACTTGATCGAGGCTCGACGCCAGCGCGATCGCACCGTAGCGGCTCACTCCGCCGTACGTGGGCTTGAGCCCCACCGTGCCGGTGAGCTGTGCGGGCTGACGGATGGACCCGCCGGTGTCGCTGCCCAGCGCGAGCGGGGCCTGGAAGGCGGCGACGGCTGCGGCCGACCCACCGCCGGAGCCGCCCGGGACGCGGTCCAGATCCCAGGGGTTGTGCGTCGGACCGTAGGCGGAGTGCTCGGTGGAAGACCCCATCGCGAATTCGTCCATGTTGGTCTTGCCCAGCGGCACGAGCCCTGCGGCGCGCGCCCGCGCCACGACGGTGGCATCGAACGGAGACAGGTAACCCTCGAGGATCTTCGAACCGCTCGTGGACGGCATGTCGGTCGTGACCAGCACATCCTTGATCGCCAGCGGGACACCGGCGAGCGGACCGAGAGCCTCGCCCGAGCTGCGTCGACGGTCGACCGCCGCCGCCGCGTCGACGGCGGCGGCGTTGACGTGGAGGAAAGCGTGCACGTCGCCGTCCACGGCGTCGATACGGTCGAGGTGCGCCCGGGTCGCCTCCACGCTCGAGATCTCGCCCGCGGCGAGCTTTCCGGCGAGGTCGGCGGCGGAGAGTCGGATGATGTCGCTCACTGCTCCTCCCCCAGGATCGCCGTCACGCGAAAACGGCCGTTCGCAGCATCCGGCGCATTCTGCAGCGCCTGCGCCTGCGTCAGGGTCTCGCCCACCACGTCGTCGCGGAACACGTTCTGCAACGGCACCGGGTGACTGGTGGCGGCGATGTCGTCGGTGGCCACGCGCGACACCTTCGCGATGTTGTCGACGATGACGTCGAGTTGGCCGGTGAGACGCCCGACCTCCTCATCGCTCAGGTCTATCCGGGCGAGGACACCGAGATGGCGCACGAGTTCGGGAGTGATTTCAGACACCCCCCCATTCTAGGCGGGCTGCGGGTGGCGCCCCGGGGGGGTCGTTCGCCGGGCATAGGCTGAAGCCGTGACGACGACGTACGATCCCCCTCGCCCCTGGATCCGCAGCTACGCCGACGGTGTCCCAGAGGATCTCGACCCTGTCAGCGGCTCGCTGGTCGACATCGTCGAGGCGTCGGCGCGGGACTATCCCGATGCGACGGCCCTCCAGTTCTTCGGGCGCGAGACGTCCTACCGAGAGCTGAAGCACGCGATCGACACGGCCGCGGCGGGACTCAAGGCGCTGGGGGTGACGGCGGGTGATCCGGTCGCCATCGTCCTGCCGAACTGCCCGCAGCACATCGTCGCCTTCTATGCGATCCTGCGTCTGGGGGCGATCGCGATCGAGCACAATCCGCTCTACACCCCCCGTGAGTTGCGCAAGCAGTTCGAAGACCACGGCGCCAACGTTGCGATCGTGTGGAGCAAGGTGGTCCCCTCGGTGCAGGATTTCCCCGCCGATGTCGCCGTCGCGACGCTCATCTCGGTCGACGTGACACGCGCCATGCCGTTCTCGACGCGCCTGGCATTGCGGCTGCCCGTCGCGAAGGCGCGCGCGTCTCGACAGGCTCTCCACGCCCCTGTCAGCGGCGCGATCGCCTGGGAACGCCTGGAGCGCGGCACTCCTCTGCCGCAGAGCCACCCCCGGCCCGCCACCTCGGATCTGGCGATCATCCAGTACACGAGCGGCACGACCGGAACGCCGAAAGGCGCTGCGCTCACCCATCGAAACCTGCTCTCGAATGCAGCGCAGTCGCGCGCGTGGGTGCCCTCGATCGTGCGCGGCAACGGCTGCGTCGTCTACGCCGTGCTGCCGATGTTCCACGCCTATGGGCTGACGCTCTGCCTGACCTTCGCCATGTCGATGGGCGCACGCCTCGTGCTGTTCCCGAAGTTCGATCCCGACATGGTGCTGGCCGTCACCAAGAAGCACCCGGCGACCTTCCTCCCCCTCGTGCCGCCGATCGCCGATCGTCTGCTCCGCGCCGCTCAAGAGCAGGGGGTGTCACTGCGCGGGACGGATGTCGCGATCTCGGGCGCGATGGCGTTGCCGCACGAGCTCGTGGTGCCCTTCGAGGCCGCAACCGGTGGCTACTTGGTCGAAGGGTACGGGTTGAGCGAATGCTCCCCCGTGCTGATGGCGAACCCGGTCGCGGACAACCGCGTGCCGGGCACGGTCGGACTGCCGCTGCCCGGCACCGAGTGCCGCGTCGTCGATCCCGACGATCCGACCCGGGATGTTCCCGCGGGCGAGCGCGGAGAGCTCATCGTGCGCGGACCGCAGGTCTTCTCCGGGTACTACGGCAAACCGGAAGAGACCCAGAAGGTGATGGTCGACGGCTGGTTCCGCACGGGCGACATCGTCACGATCGATGAGGCCGGATTCGTGCGCGTGGTCGATCGCATCAAAGAGCTCATCATCACCGGCGGATTCAACGTCGCGCCCACCGAGGTCGAGATCGCTCTGCGGCAGTACCCCGGTGTCAAGGACGCCGCCGTCGTGGGAGTGCCGAGCGATCACTCGGGCGAGGAGGTCGTCGCTGCCGTCGTGGTCGAGCCGGGGGCCGAGATCGACGTGGAGGCCATGCGCGAATTCGCACGGAGCATCTTGACGCCCTACAAGGTCCCGCGACGGATCTTCCTGGTGGACGAACTGCCGGTCTCACTCATCGGCAAGGTGTTGCGCCGACAGGTGCGCGAGTCGTTGTTGAGGCTCACGACGGGTTCGTAGGGCGGATGTCGCTGAGGCGGCACGTCGCCGTTCAGCCGGCGTCGGGGTCAAGGACGTCGAGGGCGGACGGTCCCTGCTCGACGAGGATCTTGAACTGGGCCGCATCGAGGATACGCACGCCGAGCTCCTCCGCCTTGCTGAGCTTCGAGCCGGCACCGGGACCCGCAGCGACGAAGTCGGTCTTCTTGGAGACGCTCGACGCCGCCTTCCCTCCGGCGGCGATGATCGCCTCCAGCGCTCCCTCCCGGCTGTAACCCTCGAGTGAGCCGGTGGCCACGACGGTCACCCCTTCGAGCACTCCACCGCTCGCCGCCGCCGCGCCCGGACCCGGATGGCCGGGCGTGGCGAGCTGCGCGCCCGCCGCGCGCCACCGATCCACGATCTCGCGATGCCAGTCCACGGCGAACCACTCGGCGAGCGAGTCGGCGATGATTCCGCCCACGCCTTCGACCGCCGCCAGTTCGTCTCGCGACGCTTCCTGCACGGCGGCCACTGAACCGAACCATTGCGCCAGGGCGCGCGCAGCGACGGGACCGACGTGACGCACGTTGAGAGAGACCAAGAATCGCCACAGATCCTTGGTCTTGGCCTTCTCCAGCTCTTCCAGGAGGCGCACGGCCTGCACCGAGGGTTGCGGGCCGACGAGGCCCCCCTTCTTCTCGACGGCGGAAGCGTTGCGCCGGAACGGCGCCCGCCGTACCGGCTCGCCCGTGTTCTCGTCGATTCGGGGTTCGCCGGTCTCGGCATCCCGCACCACCACCTCGATCGGGACGAGCTGTTCCATTGTGAGCTCGAACAACCCCGCCTCGGTCTCCAGCGGCGGAACGGCGGGGCTGGTCGGCTGTGTGAGGGCCGCGGCGGTGACCTCCCCCAGAGCCTCGATGTCGAGGCCGCCGCGCGAACCGATGTGTTCCACCCGTCCGCGCACCTGGGCGGGGCACGCGCGCGTGTTGGGACAGCGCATGTCGATGTCGCCCGCTTTGGCCGGTGCGAGCGTGGTCCCGCACTCCGGGCACACCGTCGGCATGACGAACTCCCGTTCCGTGCCATCGCGCAGTTCGACCACGGGCCCGAGTACTTCGGGGATGACGTCGCCTGCCTTCCGGAGCACCACGGTGTCGCCGATCAGCACGCCCTTGGCGCGGACGACGTCCTGGTTGTGCAGCGTCGCCTGCCGCACGACCGAACCGGCGACCCGGGCGGGTGCCATGACCGCGAACGGCGTGGCGCGACCGGTGCGACCGACTGAGACCACGATGTCGAGGAGCTTCGTATTGACCTGCTCGGGCGGGTACTTGTAGGCGATCGCCCATCGCGGTGCCCGGCTGGTGGCCCCCAGCTCGTCGTGCAGGGCGAGTTCATCGACTTTGACGACGATGCCGTCGATCTCGTGCTCGACGTCGTGTCGGTGCTCGCCGTAATGCTCGACGAACGCGAGGACGCCGTCGATCGAGTCCGAGGTGCGGGAATACGGACTCGTGGGAAGGCCCCAGTCGGCCAGCAGCGCGTAGACCTCGCTCTGCGAGGAGACCGGCGGGCGCTCCCACGCACCGATGCCGTGGACGAAGAGCCTCAATGAGTCGAGACGGGCCTGTCCGGCCTCGTGCTCGAGACCCTCCTTCTTCTCGAGCTGCTGACGCAGACCTCCGCTCGCCGCGTTACGCGGATTGGCGAAGGACGGGAACCGGCGCTCCGCACTGATGCGAGCCTTCTCCTCGTCGAACCTGCGCGATCGTGACCGTGTCTCGTCGACGGCCCGGTCGCGCATGTCCGCCTGCAGTGAGTTGAGCTGCGCGAAGGCGGCGACCGGGATGAAGACCTCGCCCCGCACTTCGACCATCGCGGGGTGGCCCGCGCCCGACAACCGCTGCGGGATGCCCGGAACGCGAACGGCGTTGACCGTGACATCTTCACCCACTCGCCCGTCGCCGCGTGTCGCGGCAGACGTGAGGACGCCGTTCTCGTAGCGCAGGCTGATGGCGAGGCCGTCGATCTTCAGCTCGGTCAGCCACCGCACGCGGCGACCGGCCGATTCCTCGGCCTTGACGCACCAGTCCCGGAGCTCGTCCGGGGAGAACACGTTGTCGAGGCTGAGCATGCGCTCGGCATGCTCCACCGGTGCGAACTGCGTGTTCTCGGCGGCACCGACCGTCTGGGTGGGTGAATCGTGTCCCTGGAGCTCGGGATGGAGGCGTTCGATCTCGTCGAGCCGGTGCATCCATCCGTCGTACGTCGCATCGTCGACGATCTCGGTGTCTCGCCCGTAGTACGCGTCGCGAGCGCCCAGGATGCGCTCCGTCAGTTCCACCGCTTCTTCGCGTGCCTGCTCGAGACCGGGTTGCGCTTGTGTCACCCGGTCATTCTAGAAGCGGGTCCCGACATGGCACCGTCGACGGTCGCGGTTCATACGCCCGCGGGGACCGCCGACACCGTGCGGTCGATCGTGAACTGCCCGAGCACCCGAGTGCCGCTGTAGAGCACCGCGGTCTGGCCCGGCGCGACGCCGTCCAGAGGCCGGTTGGGTGTCACGACGAGCGCATCCGACGCGGCATCCCACACGGCGGCCGCCGGCTCGGGGTCGGAGTGCGCCCGGATCTGCACGTGGCATCGGAATTCCCGGTCCTGCGGGGCGGCGCCCGCCCAGCTGTAGCGGTCGCCGGAGATCTGCGCGATGGCCAGCGCCGCCTTGGGGCCGACCACCACGGTGTTGGAGATGGGCCGCACCTCCAGGACGAACCTCGGTTTGCCGTCTGCCGCGGGGACGCCGAGCGACAGGCCGCGGCGCTGCCCGACGGTGAAGGCGTGCGCGCCTTCATGGGTTCCGACCACTGTTCCGTCGCGATCGACCACATCGCCCGTCGACGTGCCCACCTTGTCGGCCAGCCACCCGCGGGTGTCACCGTCGGGGATGAAGCAGATGTCATGGCTGTCGGGCTTCTGCGCCACCGTGAGCCCCCGCGCTTCGGCCTCCGCGCGGACCAGCGCCTTGGAGGGCGTCGAACCGAGCGGGAAGTAGGTGTGCGCCAGCTGCTCGGCGGTCAGCACGCCGAGGACGTAGGACTGGTCCTTCGCCGCATCCGACGCGCGATGCAGCTCCAGGCCGTCCGCTCCGTGCACCAGCGTCGCATAGTGCCCGGTGCACACGGCGTCGAAGCCCAGCTCGAGCGCACGCTCCAGAAGGGCGGCGAATTTGATCTTCTCGTTGCACCGCATGCACGGGTTCGGCGTACGGCCCGCACGGTACTCCGAGACGAAGTCCTCGATGACGTCTTCACGGAAGCGCTCGGAGAAGTCCCACACGTAGAACGGGATGCCGAGCAGGTCGGACGCACGGCGCGCGTCCATCGCGTCTTCGATCGTGCAGCAGCCGCGGCTGCCGGTGCGCAGGGTGCCCCCCGCGCGGGACAGCGCGAGATGCACTCCCACGACGTCGTGACCCGCGTCGACGGCGCGCGCAGCTGCCACCGCGGAGTCCACTCCCCCGCTCATGGCCGCCAGAACACGCATGCCACCAGTCTACGCGCGGCTCTCCGTGCGGCCTCGGCCCCGGGAGGGCCGGACACGATCAGCGTGCGGCGGCGCGTGCCGAGGCGCCGCTGGCGCGGGCGTGGGCGTCGGGAAGGGCGGCGAGGAACGCCTCGACGTCTGCTGCGGTGCTCGTGCGCCCCAGGGTCACGCGCAGGACGGAACGCGCGGCCGCCTCACCGCGCCCCATGGCCACGACGACGTGAGAGGGCTCGGGCACACCGGCCTGACACGCCGACCCGGTCGAGACCGCGACGCCGGCCCGATCCATCAGGAACAGCAGCGCATCGCCTGCCGCGTCCGGGAAGAGGACGTGAACACTGCCCGGCAGCCGGTCGACGGGGTCGCCCAGGAGCTCGGCGGCGGGGACGATCGAGCGGATGCCGCGCCACAACGATCGCCGCAGTCCACCGAGGCGCTCGGCTTCGGCCTCGCGCTCGGCCTCCGCGAGCTCAGCGGCGACGGCGAAAGCCGCCGCCCCCGCGACGTCCTGGGTTCCCGAGCGCAGGCCGCGCTGCTGCCCTCCGCCGTGCAGGAGCGCCGCCGGCGTGACCGAGCGCGCGACGACGAGCGCGCCGATGCCGACGGGGGCGCCGACTTTGTGCCCCGACACGCTGAGGGCGACGAGGCCCGTCGCGCTCGCGGCATCCGCCCGCCACCGGCGGAAGGAGAGCGGAGCATGACCGAGCACGGCGATCGCGTCGAGATGCAGGGGGACCCCGGCGATCGACGCGCCGTCGGCGAGCGCGCGCGCATCGTTGATGGTTCCCGCCTCGTTGTTGGCGGCCAATGCCGTCGCGAGCGCCACCCCCGGCGCGGCGCAGGCTCCGGCGAAGCGCGCAGGATCGATGCGGGCCTGCGCGTCGAGGGCGACCGGCCTCACCCGAGCATGCTCGTGGGCCCTGAGCCAGTCGACCGAGTCGAGCGTGGCGTGGTGCTCGCCGTCAGGCAGCACCACCGTGTCACGGTCTGCGGGTCGCGACCACCAGAGGCCCTTCAGGCCGAGGTTGACCGACTCCGTCCCGCCGGAGGTGAAGACGAGTTCGACCGGATCGCAGTCGAGCACGACGGCGAGACGCTCCCGGGATTCCTCCAAGAGGCGGCGGGCATCCTGTCCGCCGCCGTGGATCGACGAGGCGTTCCCGACCGTCTCGGTCGCTGCGAGCCAGGCGTCACGCGCCTCGGCACGCAGTGGGGTGGTTGCCGCATGGTCCAGATAGGCGCGCATGGGACGGGCCCTCCGTAACGAGATCGACTCCTGTGCTCACTACTCTAGAGCGCATGCCCAGCGCCCGACCCGCCACCGTCGCCGCCCCCGATCCCGGGTTGCTGAGTCCGCATCTCGACGGGCTCGGGGTGACGTTGCACGACGGCGAAGGAACGCTGCGCTTGTGGTCGGGTCACGCGACGAGTGTCGAGCTGGTGATCTTCGACGACACCGATCTCGACTGGATCACGGATTCCGCCCCGCTCGCCCCCGTCGGCGACGGTGTCTGGAGCGTGACCACGCCTCTCCTGCGCCCCGGTGCCCGCTACGCCGTGCGGGTCGAGGGCGACCACACGACCGGCAGCACCTTCAACCCGCGGACCCTCCTGATCGAGCCGTATGCGCGGGGTCTCGTCAGCGCGGGATACGAGGACTGGCGTTCCGTCGTCGTGAACGGTGCGTTCGACTGGGGCGGAGTGTCCAAGCCCGCGGTGGCCCTCGACCGGACGGTGATCTACGAAGGTCATGTCAAGGGGATGACCAAGCGCCACCCGCTGATCCCGCCCGCGCTGCACGGCACGTACGCGGGTCTCGCCCACCCGGCGATGGTCGATCACCTGCTGACCCTCGGCGTCACCTCGGTGCAGTTGCTCCCCGTGCACGCCTTCGCGTCCGAGCCGCGCCTGCTGCAGCTCGGTCTCACGAACTACTGGGGCTACAACACGCTGAACTTCTTCACCCCGCACGCCGGTTACGCCAGCGCCGCGAACCGCCGTGAAGGGCCCGAAGCGGTGTTGCGCGAGTTCAAGGGGATGGTCAAGCTGCTGCACGAAGCAGGGCTCGAGGTGATCCTCGACGTCGTCTACAACCACACCGCCGAAGAGGGTCTGGGCGGACCGCGCACGAGCTTCCGGGGTATCGACAATCGCAACTACTACCGGCAGCAGGAAGACGGCGCGTACATCGACGTCACCGGGTGCGGCAATTCGCTCAACACGTCGACGGATGCCGCAGCCCGCGTCGTGCTCGATTCGCTGCGCTATTGGGCGAACGAGGTGCAGATCGACGGGTTCCGCTTCGATCTCGCCGCCACTCTCGGTCGCGACGCCCAGCACACCTTCGATCCCGAGCACCCCCTGCTCACCGCCGTCATCGACGACCCGGCGCTGGCCGGCGTCAAGATGATCGCCGAGCCCTGGGACGTCGGGATGGGGGGCTGGCAGACCGGCAACTTCGGCGACGGCTGGCACGAATGGAACGACCGCTACCGCGATCGTGTCCGCAACTTCTGGTTGAGCGACGTGGACTACGCCCGTCGCGCCTCCACCTCACCCGTCGGCATCGGTGGCTTCGCCAATCGTCTGGCGGGCTCGGCCAACACCTTCAGCGCCGAGCGAGGACCGCTCGCCAGCATCAACTTCGTGACAGCCCACGACGGGTTCACCCTGCGCGACCTCGTCAGCTACGACGTCAAGCACAACATGGGCAACGGCGAGCACAACAGGGACGGCGCCGACACCAACCGCTCGTTCAACCACGGCGCCGAGGGCCCCACCGACGACCCCGCCATCCTCGCCACACGACGCAAGGCGATGCGCAATCTGATGGGCACGCTGCTGCTGTCGGCGGGCATCCCCATGATCACCGCCGGCGACGAGTTCGCCCGCACGCAGCGCGGGAACAACAACACCTACTGCCACGACTCCGCCCTGACCTGGCTGACCTGGGACCACGCGCCCTGGCAGGAGAATCTCCGTGCGCACGTCGCACAGCTGATCCGTGCGCGCCAGGCCAACCCCGCGCTGCGCCCCAGCCGGTTCGCCCACGAGGAGCTGCGGGTGCCCAACTCCTCGGTCATGGACTGGTACGACCGCAACGGGAACACGATGTCGGGCGAGAACTGGACCAGCCCCGAGCACCGCACACTGCAGTACGTCGCCACATCCACTCCGGAGCACGAGAAGCTCAACCGCATCCTGCTGATGGTGCACGGCAACGAGCACCCGACCTCCGTCGTCCTTCCCGTCATCGAGGGCGTGAGGCACTATGTCTCGCTCTGGTCGAGCGCCGAGGAGGCACCCCTGCAGGAGCGGGCCACGCTGTCTCCCGGTGATGTGGTCGAACTCGTCGGCACTTCCATGCATCTGTTTCGCGCGGAGTGACGGGTCGGCACGCGGCGGGCAGGTGCGCGGGGTAGGTTCG
Organism: Microbacterium songi; assembly: GCF_042747925.1. Taxonomy (NCBI): domain Bacteria; kingdom Bacillati; phylum Actinomycetota; class Actinomycetes; order Micrococcales; family Microbacteriaceae; genus Microbacterium; species Microbacterium songi. The sequence goes on along the minus strand of NZ_JBHZIE010000002.1, from coordinate 214,880 downwards.
ACACGTGGCCACGACGACGCGAACCGCGATTGCGCGCCCCTGGCGCGCCGCATCCCCCATCCCCCTCCGCGCTGCACAGCCCGGGAAGCCCGAGCAGGAAACGATCACGGGGCGCATTCCGCTGTTCCAGCCGTCGCCCTCGGTACCGGACGGCCTGTTCCGGCCGTCGGCCTATTCCGGTGAGGTGATCCCGTTCCAGGTGACGGCGTTCCGCGAGGGGCACGACAGCATCGGCGTCCACGTGCGGCTCTTCGCCCCCGGCGGCGACGAATCGCTGCATCGCCTGACACCGCTCGGCGACGGCTTCGACCGGTGGCGCACGAGTATCGCGCCGCTCGAAGAGGGCATCTGGTCCTTCCGTTTCGAGGCCTTCGGCGACGAATTCGCGACGTGGCAGCACGCGGCCCAGCTCAAGATCGCGGCGGGCGTCGATGCTCCGCTCATGCGGGAGATGGGCGCTCTGCTTCTGAGCCGCGCCGCCCAGGAGAAGGATCGGGATGCCGCCGAACGCCGCGCGCTCCAGGGCGCTGCCGCCGCGCTGCGCGACACGGCGATCAGCGACGAATCCGCCCTCGTGATCGTCGGGGATCCGGTGCTGGCCGAGTTCTTCGCCGTACGGCCGGTGACGAACCTGCACACTGTCGGTCCGACGTACGAACTCCTCGTCGAGCGGGAGCGCGCCGGCGTGGGAGCGTGGTACGAGTTCTTCCCCCGCTCGGAGGGCGCGAAGCGGCAGAAGGACGGCTCCATCAAGACCGGGACGTTCCGCACGGCTGCCAAGCGACTGCCGGCGGTCGCGGCGATGGGGTTCGATGTTCTGTATCTGCCCCCGATCCACCCCATCGGCACGATCAACCGCAAGGGTCCGAACAACAGCCTCGATCCGAAGGACGGCGATCCGGGTTCGCCGTGGGCCATCGGCTCCGCCGCGGGCGGTCATGACGTCGTCCATCCCGATCTCGGGTCGATCGCCGACTTCCGTGCCTTCGTGCGCGCCGCTCGCGCGGAGGGCCTCGAGATCGCCCTCGACTTCGCGATGCAGGCCGCGCCGGATCACCCGTGGGTATCAGAGCATCCGGAGTGGTTCACGACCCTTCCGGACGGCACGATCGCCTTCGCGGAGAACCCGCCGAAGAAGTACCAGGACATCTATCCGATCAACTTCGACAATGATCCGGCAGGAATCTACGCCGAGGCGCTGCGGGTGGTCAGGCACTGGATCGCCCAGGGCGTGACGATCTTCCGCGTCGACAATCCCCACACCAAGCCGCTGCAGTTCTGGGAGTGGCTCATCCGCACGGTGAACGCGGAACGACCCGACATCGTCTTCCTCGCCGAGGCCTTCTCGCGGCCCGCTGTCATGCAGGGTCTTGCGAAGGCGGGCTTTCAGCAGAGCTACACCTACTTCACGTGGCGCAACACGAAGGAGGAGCTCGAGGAGTTCCTGACGGGTCTCGCCACCGACACCGCTGACTTCCTGCGCCCGAACCTCTTCGTGAACACTCCCGACATCCTCACGGAGTACCTGCAGTACGGAGGGCGCCCCGGCTACAAGGTGAGGGCCGCGCTCGCCGCCACCGGCGCCCCGACCTACGGTGTGTACGCCGGATACGAACTGTACGAGAGTGTGGCCCGACCGGGCTCCGAGGAGAATCTCGATAACGAGAAGTATGAATACAAGGTGCGGGACTGGGAGGGCGCCGAAGAGCGGGGCGACTCGCTGGCTCCCTACCTCCGTCGACTCAATGAGATCCGACGCGCGCATCCCGCGCTCCGGCAGCTGCGCAACATCGACGTGCACTGGAGCGACGACGACGCGATCCTCGTGTTCTCCAAGCATCTCGATGCCGCGCTCTCCCCCGACGGGACATCGGACACGATCATCGTGATCGCGAACGTCGACGCTCACTCGGTCCGTCAGACGATGGTCCACCTCGACACGCGCGTCTGGGGCGTCGCCCCCGGGACGCCGTTCGATGTCGAGGACCTCGTGACCGGTGCTGTGTGGACCTGGTCCGATCACAACTTCGTGCGACTCGACGCTTTCACCGAACCCGTCCACATCCTTCACGTCAGGGAAACACGATGACCACGATCGACGACCGCACCCTCGACACGATCGCGACGGGTTCGTATCACGATCCGCACGGCGTACTCGGACTCCACCGTGGGAGCGGTGATGACACGGGCGCTCCCTGGGTCGTCCGCGCTCGTCGTCCACTCGCCGACACGGTGACCGCCGTGTTCGACGACGGTACCCGCGTCGGTCTCGATCACCTCCGAGGGGGTATCTGGGAAGGTGCGCACTCCGGTGACCCGGGTCGGTACGTCATCGAGACCACGTACGCGGATGCCCCGTCCTTCAGCGTCGACGACCCGTATCGTCACGGACCCACGCTGGGAGAGCTCGACCTCCACCTCATCCGCGAGGGTCGTCACGAGGAGCTGTGGACGGTCCTCGGTGCGCATGTGCGCGATCACGACGGGTCGCTCGGCACGGCCTTCACGGTCTGGGCGCCGAATGCCCGGGCGGTGCGCGTCGTGGGCTCGTTCAACGAGTGGGACGGGCAGGCGCACTCGATGCGCTCCATGGGCGGGTCCGGGGTGTGGGAGCTGTTCATCCCCGGCGTCGGCGCCGGTGCCTCCTACAAGTTCGAGCTGCTGACGCGGAACGGCGGGTGGATCCTCAAGGCCGACCCCATGGCTCGTCAGGCGGAGGTCCCGCCGGCGACGGCATCGGTCGTGACGGAGTCCCACTACGAATGGGAGGACCGCGCCTGGATGGATCGGCGGGCCGTCTCCACACCGATCTCGCAGCCCATGTCGGTCTACGAACTGCACTTCGCATCGTGGCGTCCCGGGCTGACCTACCGCGACGCGGCTGATCAGCTGATCGAGTACGTGACCGCGCAGGGCTTCACGCACATCGAGTTCCTCCCTCTCGCCGAGCATCCGTTCGGCGGATCCTGGGGATACCAGGTGACGGGCTACTACGCCGCGACGAGTCGGTTCGGCCACCCGGACGATCTGCGATACCTCATCGACCGGCTCCATCAGGCCGACATCGGCGTGATCATGGACTGGGTACCCGGCCATTTCCCCCGCGACGCCTTCGCCCTCGCCCAATTCGACGGCGAGGCGCTGTACGAGCATCCCGATCCTCGCCGCGGCGAGCACAAGGACTGGGGCACGCTGATCTTCGACTACGGGCGCAATGAGGTGCGCAACTTCCTCGTCGCGAACGCGCTGTTCTGGTTCGAGGAGTTCCACGTCGACGGCCTGCGGGTGGATGCCGTGGCCTCGATGCTGTACCTCGACTACTCGCGCGAGGAGGGCGAATGGGCCCCGAATGAGTTCGGCGGCCGCGAGAACCTGGAAGCACTGCGTTTCCTGCAGGAGGTCAACGCCACCGCGTACAAGCGCTATCCCGGCATCGCGATGATCGCCGAGGAATCGACGAGCTTCCCCGGTGTGACGGCGCCCACCAGCCAGGGCGGGCTGGGCTTCGGGTTCAAGTGGAACATGGGGTGGATGAACGACTCCTTGCAGTACTTCGCCCGCGACCCCATGTACCGCTCGCACCACGAGGGTGAGCTGTCGTTCTCGTTCGTGTACGCGTTCAGTGAGAACTTCGTGCTCCCCATCAGCCATGACGAGGTCGTGCACGGCAAGGGCAGCCTGTTCACCCGCATGCCCGGCGACCACTGGCAGAAGCTCGCGAACATGCGCGCCTTCCTCGCCTACATGTGGGGTCACCCCGGCAAGCAGCTGCTGTTCATGGGACAGGAGTTCGGTCAGATGTCGGAGTGGTCCGAGTCCCGGGGCCTCGACTGGTGGATGCTCGATCAGCCCGCGCACGCCGAGTTGCAGTCCTTCGTGGGCACCCTGAACCGCGCGTATCGCGACCATTCGGCCATGTGGGCGCGGGACAGCGACGGTGATGCATTCGCACGCCTGGGCGCGCCCACCTGGAATCCGAACGTCAGCGCATTCTCACGTCGGGACTGGCACGGCAACGTCGTGGCAGTGATCTGCAACTTCTCGGGCGTGCCCGTGCACGACTACGAAGTCGAACTGCCCGAGGCCGGGGTGTGGCGGGAGATCCTCAACAGCGACGTGCAGGAGTACGGAGGCTCAGGCGTCGGCAACCTCGGTACCGTTCACGCCGGCGACGGCGGTTTTGCCCGGATGGTGCTGCCTCCGCTCGGCGTGATCTGGCTGAGCCACGAGGCCGGCGCGTAGCGATTCGCGCGTGTGGGTCGGGCCCTGTCCGGGCTCGACCCCAGCCCGTCAGAACAGCAGCGACGTGAGCCGGCGACGGGCGACGAGCACGCGGGGATCCGCATCGCCGACGAGTCCGAACAGCTCGAGCAGTCGATCGCGCACCGGCGACCGCTCGTCGGCGGCAAGCGAGCCGAACAGCTCGAGCAGTCGACCGAAGGCATCCTCGATGTGCCCGCCCGCGAGATCGAGGTCGGCCGCGTCGAGCTGGGCGGGGATGTCGAGCGGGTTCGCCGCGGCTGCCGACCGGACGGCCTGCAGGTCGAGGTGCTGGACCCGGTCGAGCAACCGCACCTGACCCAGCCCCGCACGCGCATCCTCATCGCGCGGGTTCTCCGTCAATGCCTGCTCGTAGGCGGTGGCCGCCGCGGCGTAGTCGCCGGCCTCGATCGCCGCGAACGCGGCCGCGTGCAACGGAGGGAGCTCGGGCTCCGCCGGGGTCTCGTCGGCACGTGCCGAGTCATCCGCATCGACGTCCACAGAGCCGGTGACGCCGTTCTGCTGCGCGAGCTGCAGCAGCTGCGTGAACACGTCGCGCACCTGCTGCTCGGGGACTGCTCCGGTGAACATCGGCACCGGCTGCCCTGCGAGGAGGGCTACGACCATGGGGATCGACTGGGCGCGGAACGCCTGCGCGAGCTGCGGGTTCGCGTCGACGTCGACCTTGGCGAGGACGACCCTGCCTGCGAGCTCGCGGACGACTTTCTCGAGGAGGGGGCTCAGCTGCTTGCACGGCCCGCACCATTCGGCCCACAGGTCGACGACGACGGGAACGGTCCGCGAGAGCTCGAGCACCTGCGGGAACGTCGCGTCCGTCACATCGATGACGAGCGACGGGACGGATGACGCGGCGCCGGCGCCACCGTCGGCTGAGGGGGGTGCCGACACCGGCGCGGCCGGCCGGTTGCGCAGCGAGGACAGGTCGACGGCGCCGCGCAGGACGGCACCGGGTGCGGGATCGGTCACGGAATCACTTTCGCGTCGAGGATGTTCGAGGAGTACCCGAGCAAGCGGATCTTCTCGGTCGAGCCCTGCGAGGGCACATAGAAGAACAGCTGATCACTGTACGTGGTCGTGAAGCCCGTCGAGGACTGCTCCGCGCCGGCGAGGGCCTTGACCGTGGCGTTGTTGGTCAACTTGATGACGGCCTCAGCGTTCGTCGGCTTGACCGTGTCCGTCTCGTTCAGGTTCACGGCCACGATCGCGCCGCTCTCGAGCGTCGCCAGAGCGAGCGGGCTCTCCGCACCCGGCGTTGTCGAGAACGTGAGGGAGCCGGTCGACGCTGCGGTCTGATTGAACTCGTCCAGCCGCCGCTGCCGGTCGGCGGCCACACTCACGCGGAACTGGTCGCCGTCGGTGTCGAACTGTGCGAAGTACGTGCTCTGGTCACCGTTGGTGAGGATGTCCGCGTACGCGGTTGCCAGCTCGTCGGGGGTCATGACCAGGAACGGGGAGTCGGGGGCCACTTGTGTGGCGCCGACGTAGGACGCCGCGAGGTCGGGCATCTCGGTGGCGGCTTCGAGGTTCGCGAGGTACGACAGCTTGTAGGGAGACCAGGCGTCCTGCTGCGTCATCAGCATGATGCTCGAGACTTTGTCGTCCTGGTCGTCGACGACCGTCATGACGGTGCGAGGCCACGAATCGAAAGCCTGCGGCAGCACGATCTTCAGCGGTGAGGTCTGGATCGCCGGCATGGCGGCATAGTCGGGTACGGCCGCACCGAGGGTGTAGTTGGTGGAGCGCTCTGCGAGCGGCGCGCCGTCCAGTCGTGTGGCGGCGAGTGCAGGGTCGCGGTTCGCGTCGGCATCGGCGACCGTGTCCGCGATGCGCGTGAGGATCCGCTCGGCCTGGGCCTCCGTGACGGCGGGCGCCTGCTGGCCCTCGGGCACGATGACGGTGGCCGAGGGGCTCGGCGTCGGGCTGCCTGCCAGGGACGGCCATGAATCCGCGGTGCACCCGGCGAAGAGCAGTGCGGACACGCCGATCGCTGGCACGACGGCGAAGGCACGTCTGCCTCGCGAAAGGCTGCGACGGGTGGAGCCGGAACTGATCACGCCCTTCTGGGCGCCTTCCACAGCGAGGTCGATCGGCTCGGTCACCGCCACCGGGAGGCCCTTGCGACGAGGACCGCGCGAACGCCGCGCGTGGCGGATTCCCAGGACGTAGAGGAAGACGCCGATCGCCATGAGGATGGCACCGCCGACGATGAGCGGGCCCGCCCACGGCGTGCTGCGGGCCACCGGCCACGAGATCGAGATGTCTGCGGGTGCGGGCGCGGTGCCGTCACTGGCGATGAGCACGCTCATGGTGTCGGGCAGCTGAAGGGGCGCCACGAGCTCGTCCTCCTGCTGGAATTCGTCCAACCAGAGGTCCGAGCCGATAGGACTCTGCGGTACGGCCGTGGCCTCGGCAGTCGTGGTGTCGCCCGCCTCCGTGCCGTCTGCGGGCTCGGGGGCTGCCGTGGAGTCCGCATCGGGCTCGATGGGCGAGGTCGTGATCGTCCCGTCCGACGCGAGGCTCACCTCGTTGTGGGGGACGTCCGCGAGCCAGGCTTTCACGTCGGCCGTTCGACCGTACGAAGCGAACACCGCCCCGGACCTTGCGGCGCGCAGCGTCTGGGCACCGGGGAGGGCGTTGAGTACGGCCCCGTCGATCAGGGTGTACGGCGCGTCCTGAGTCACGGAGATCGCTGCGGTCTCGGTCTTCGGCCCCTGGAAGATGGTGCGCTGGGCGATGCCGGCACCGATCATCACCGCGGCGAGAACGAATGCCACGACCGCCCACACGAAACGCACGAAATACACTCCTCGGGGCCCGCCGATGTGACGACAGACCTTTGACTCGACGTTACAGACTAGCCAAGATCTCCTGAAAGTCCCCAGAGAGCACCGCGGAAACGGTCTGCGAGTGCATTGTCAGTATCCTTGCCACACACCCGTCGGGACCTCGCCGGAAAAGTCTGGAGCATCGTGAAGATTCAAAATCCGTTCCGTGTGGCGCTCGTCGCCACACTGGGCGTGGGCGTGGGACTCCTGCTGATCGGCAGCATCCAGACTCTGTCGACGATTCTCCTCTACGTGGGCACAGCTCTGTTCCTGTCCCTCGGCCTCGAACCGGTGGTGTCGTTCCTCGAGCGTCGCAAGCTCCCCCGATGGGCGGCGGTGTTGATCACCCTGCTCGCGGTGCTCCTCGTTCTGGCGGGCATCGTGCTGATGGTCGTGCCGATCATCGCGTCGCAGATCACCCAGTTGGTCGGCACCATCACCGACATCGCCCAGTCGGGGACCTTCCTCAAGGACGTCGAGAACTGGCTCACTGCGACCTTCCCGAACCTGAACCTCGATGAGGTCACGAAGTATCTGCAGAACTGGGTCGCCACCCTCGACTACGGTTCGATCGGCGGCGGCATCATCGCGGTCGGCGCATCCATCCTCGCGGGGTTCACCGGCACGTTCATCGTCGTCATCCTCACGATCTACTTCACCGCCTCCACTCCGAACCTGAAGGCCGCCATCTACCAGCTCGTGCCCGCGTCGAAGCGCTCGCGCTTCATCGACCTGTCCGAGCAGATCACCGATTCCGTGGGCTACTACGTCATGGGCCAGGTGAGCATGGGTGTCATCAACGGCATCTTGAGCGCGATCTTCCTCACGATCATCGGGGCGCCGTTCCCGGCCGTGCTCGCCGTCGTGGCGTTCTTCTTCTCCCTCATCCCGCTGGTCGGCACCCTGACCGGTTCGGCGCTGATCGTCCTGACGTGTCTCGGACTCGGCTCGCCCACGACAGCCCTCATCGCGGCGATCTACTACCTCATCTACATGCAGATCGAGGCGTATGTGATCTCGCCGCGCATCATGAACCGGGCCGTCTCCGTGCCGGGCGCTGTGGTGGTGATCGCGGCGCTGGCGGGCGGTTCGCTGCTGGGTCTGCTCGGCGCACTGATCGCGATCCCGGTGGCGGCCAGCATCCTGATCATCTACCGTCAGGTCGTCATCCCGCGGATGAACGAGCGTTAGGCCTCGTCCGCCCATTCGGTGGCCAGCGGCAGGGCGTCGGGGTTGACCGCAGCGACGATCTCGGTCAGCACCCGCCGCGTCTGCGTCTCCCCCACCCAGAGGTGTCGTCCGCCCTCGATGGGAATGAGCACGGCGCCGGGAACGGTCGAGAAGCGGGCGACGGCCTCCGCCGGCCGGAGATAGTCGTCGAACTCGGGGATCAACGCGATGAGGGGACGGGGATCCCCGGCCCACGCCGCCACCTCCTCCGGAGTCGCGCGGTGGAGCGGCGGCGAGAGCAGGATCACCCCCTCCGCATCGTGATCGCGCCCGTACTTGAGGGCGATCTCCGTGCCGAAGGACCATCCGACGAGCCACGGATGCGGGAGCGAGCGCTCGCGGACGAAGTCCATCGCCGCGGCCAGGTCGAACGCCTCGGCGCGACCGCCGTCGAACGAGCCCTCGCTCGTCCCTCGCGGTGAGACGGTGCCGCGTGTGTTGAATCGGAGGACCGCCACCTCGGCCTGTGCCGGAAGACGTGCGGCAGCCTTCCGCAGGATGTGCGAGTCCATGAAACCACCTGCGGTCGGAAGGGGGTGCAGGGTGACCAGGGTCGCCACCGGCTCGACGTCCCGCGGGGTCGCCAGCTCGCCGACGAGGGTCAGCCCGTCCACGGTGGTGAGCTCGATGTCCTCCCGGTGGGCGGGAAGCAGTCGGGGTCCACGTATCTCCATCAGGCAATCCTCCAACAGTGCGTGTGCCAGTGGCGCCGTGCGGCCAGGTCTGCCGTGTCGCCGAGCACACCGTCCGCACGCCACGCGACGACGTGCGCCGCGCCCGATTCGACGTTGCGTCCACAACCGGGGCAGACGTAGGACTTCTGCGCCCGTGATGCGGCCACGGGCTGCACCACCCACTCGACACCACGGCGTACCTCGGTGCGCTTCCACCCCGCGATCATCCTCGTCAGAGCGTCATCGTCCTCGGGAGACGGATGACGGCGGTTCGACCGCGGCACGAGCTCAGTACCAGCCGGAGCTGTTCGAGTGCGCCCACGCCCCGCACGGCGTGCCGTAGCGACCGCCGATGTAGCCCAGGCCCCAGGCGATCTGCGTCGCGGCGCTGGTTTCCCAGTCCGCGCCCGCGCTGGCCATTTTGTTGCCGGGAAGCGCCTGCGGAATTCCATACGCTCCGCTGCCGGCGTTGTAGGCGTTGACGCGCCATCCGGATTCCCGGTTCCAGAGCGCGACGAGGCAGGAGAAGTCGTCGTTGCTCCATCCGCGGGCCATCACCATGTCGAAGGCTATCGACTGCGCGCTCCCGGGGTCCGGTGACGCGAACGGCGGTGTCCAGCTCGACTCCGGCTCGGACTCGGACTCGGACGACGACGTGCCGGTCGCCTTCTTCGTGGGCGTAGGGGTCGGGGTCGGTGTCGGTGTGACGTACACCTCGTAGTTGCCCCGCGCCAGCTCGGGTCCGTCTGCCTCTGCGGCGGTGCCGCTGACCCGCAGCGACTGCGCGTCGCCGAGGGTGATCGAGTACAGCGTCGCGGGCGGTTCGACGGCTTCGGCCTTCGAGAGGGAGACCCCGATGGGTCCGACGTACGCAGCCACGAAGCCGACAGCGGCCATCGCGGCGAACACACTCAGCACACCGCGGCTGCGAGACCACCGCGGCCGAGTCCGTCCGACCTCGCTGCGCAGGGGCGGAGCATCCGCGGCCCGGCGCACGGCGCGCGACGGGCCGGGTGTCATCTCATCGCCGGGGGTCACAGTGGCCCGAGTCTACCGGGGCGCCCGCGGGCACGCCATCCGCTCGCGGTGCGCTCAGGCGACGGCGAGCATCACTTCGACGACCGAATCCAGCACGGCATCGACCTGGGCTTCGCGATACCCGCCGCGCTGCATGCGGAACGCCACCGCCCGGACCTGCTCGACCGTCACCGTCTCCCCCGCTGCGAGGTAGCGCGCGATCTTGTCGGCGACGAGGTCGACCTCGTCGACGCGGTACCCGTAGCGCATCACACCGACTTTCTCGAACCGCTGCCCCCGTGGGCGGCTGAGGCGGTCCAGTACGACCTGAGCCGTGGCCCGCGTCGCACCCACCCACTCGGCCGGGCCGACCGCGGTCACGACGCGTTCGCGTTCGAGAGCGGCGAAAGCGTCCTCGATGCGCGACAGGGCGGCATCCACCGCCGCAATCGCGTAGCCGTGTCGCACGAGCGGGAACGCCACCCGGCGCACGAGCTCGGCACGGAACAGCGTCGTGGTCCCCGAGTTTTCGTCGGCGCCGGTGGTCGCAGCATCCGTACCACCCTGCTCAGGTGCACGATCCGCGTGCTCCTCCGATTCGAATGCCGCGCGCGCTTGTGCCATGAAGGCGTCCACGGCGCGTCGTTCATAGCCCTTCGTGCGCCCGGATGTCACCGCGAACAGCGCGTACTGGGGGTCCTGCGCGGCGACGGCGTCGTCGCGGTCGTCTTGTTCGTCGATGGTCATCAGGCCGCCAGAGGGGTGAGCAGGTAGTACAGGGCGAGGGCGCCCACGGTCGAGGGAAGGATCGAGTCGAGACGATCGAGGACTCCCCCGTGGCCGGGCAGCCAGGAGCTCATGTCCTTGATGCCGAGGTCGCGCTTGACCATCGACTCTCCGAGGTCTCCTGCGGTGGCCGTCGCCAGGATGACGGCGCCGAACACGAGGCCCGTCCACCAGGGCAGCCCCAGCATGAACAATGCCAGGAGGACGCCGGCGACGAGGGACGCGGCAGCCGCTCCCGCGAACCCTTCCCACGTCTTCTTGGGACTGATGCGGGGGGCCATCGGATGCTTGCCGAAGGAGAGTCCGGTGGCGTAGGCGCCGGTGTCGGATGCGACGGTCACGATGATGAACGCGAGAACCCACCATTCCCCGCCCTCCTGTCGGACCAGCAGCACGCACAGGCTGGCGAAGAACGGGACGTACAGCTGGATGAAACCCGCTGTCAGCACATCCCGCAGCACCTCGCCGTAGGTGCGACCGTCGCCGTCGAACATCTGCCCGACCATCCGCCAGACGATGACGAACGCGACCGCGGCGAAGATCGCCACCCACAGCAGCCAGAGCTCGAGGAAGACACCGCCGAGGACGAGCAGGGTGCCGGCGATGAGCTGCGGCACCAGATCGACACGGCGGCCCGCTGCCTGCATGGCGCGGGTGATCTCGAACAGCGCGAGCGTGCTGGCTCCCAGCGCGAAGACGACGAACACCCACTTGAAGAAGATCAGCGACGCCAGCAGGGCGGCACCGATGCCGAGCGCGATCAGGATGGCGACGACCAGATCGCGGCCCGTGCGTTCTTTCAGTCGCTCGTTCGCCTGGTCGAACTCGGCGCGGGCGTGCGCCACCTGGTTCTCGAACTCGGCGCGCGCGGCCCGCACATGCGTTTGGAACGCCTGGGATGGGTCTCCCGGAGGCGGAGGCGGAGGCCCGGCCTCGCCCTCGCCGGGACGATCCCCGACCGGCGGACCGCCGGATGCGTCGGTCATGAGCCCGCGGCCTCAGACTTCGAGGAGTTCGGTCTCTTTACGCTTGAGCGCCTCGTCGATGGCGTCGACGTGCACACGGGTGAGAGCGTCGAGCTCCTTCTCGGCACGGCCGAGCTCATCCTCACCCACATCGCTCTTGAGCGCGTCGAGATCGTCCTTCGACTTGCGACGGATGCCGCGGACGTGCACCTTGGCGTCTTCGCCCTTGCCGCGGACGATCTTGACGAACTCCTTGCGGCGCTCCTGCGTGAGCTCCGGCAGGGTCACCCGGACGAGCGAGCCGTCGTTCGTGGGGTTCGCGCCGAGATTGGGGGTGTCGCGGATCGCCTGCTCGATGGCCTTCAGCGCCGACTTGTCGTACGGCGTCACCACGATGGTCCGGGCTTCCGGGTTGTTCAGCGACGCGAGCTGCGCGAGCGGCGTGGGCGTGCCGTAGTAGTCGACCAGGATCTTCTGGAAGAGCTGAGGGTTGGCCCGGCCCGTGCGAACGGTCGCGAAATCCTCTTTCGCAGCCTCGACGGCACGGTCCATGCGCGTTCCGGCATCAGCCAGGACATCGGCGATCACGGTGACTCCATTCGGTAGATCCTGCAGCGTTCAGTCTAGTCGGCGACCGTCCGTCACACCGTGACGAGCGTGCCGATGGATTCGCCCAGAAGAGCCCGTGTCACGTTGCCCGCCGGCTCCATGCCGAAGACGCGCATGTCCATGCCGTTGTCCATGCAGAGGCTGAACGATGTGGAGTCGACGACTTTCAATCCGCGCTGCAGTGCGTCGATGTAGGTGATGCGATCGATGCGCGTGGCCGAGGCGTCCTTGTTCGGGTCGGCGGTGTAGACCCCGTCGACCCCGTTCTTGGCGACCAGCACCTCGGATGCACCGATCTCCAGTGCGCGCTGAGCGGCGACCGTGTCGGTGGAGAAATACGGCAGACCGGCGCCGGCGCCGAAGATCACGACGCGACCCTTCTCCATGTGGCGCTCCGCGCGACGCGGGATGTAGGGCTCGGCGACCTGCGTCATGGCGATGGCCGACTGCACGCGTGTGGCCGCGCCCGCCTGCTCGAGGAAGTCCTGGAGGGCCAGCGCGTTCATCACCGTACCGAGCATGCCCATGTAGTCGGCGCGGCCGCGGTCCATTCCCCGTTGACTGAGTTCGGCACCGCGGAAGAAATTGCCGCCGCCCACGACCACGGCGATCTCGACCTGGTCCACCGCCGCGGCGATCTCCCTCGCCATCTGGCCCACGACGTCGGGGTTGACCCCGAGCTGGCCCCCGCCGAATGCTTCTCCGGACAGTTTCAGGAGCACGCGTCGGCGCCCACTCGATCCATTGGTCACGAGGTGTCCTCTCATCGCTGATACAAAGCTATCGAAGGCGGGCGTGGCCCGCGCACGGAAAAGGCCCGCACCGTCACCGATGCGGGCCTCATCGCCTGAGTCAGGCGCCGACCTTGAAGCGGGCGAACCCGGTCAGGGTGATGCCTGCGGCCTTGGCGACCTGCGCCACGGACTGCTTGTTGTCCTTTGCGTAGTCCTGGTCCAGGAGCGACACCTGCTTGAAGAACGCGTTCACGCGGCCTTCGACGATCTTCGGCAGCGCCGCTTCGGGCTTGCCCTCGTTGCGTGAGATCTCCGTGACGATCTCGCGCTCACGATCGACGTCCGCCTCGGGAACCTCATCGCGCGTCAGGTAGGACGGGTTGGCGAACGAGATGTGCTGCGCGATGCTTCGTGCCGTCTCGGCGTCGGCTCCGGTGTAGGCGAGCACGACTCCGACCTGGGGCGGGAGGTCCTTGCTCGTCTTGTGGAGGTACACCTCGAAGTGCTCACCCGTGAGGGTGCGCACGCGACGCAGCTCGACCTTCTCGCCGATGATCGCTGCTTCGTCCGAGATGAGCTGCTCGACGGTGCCGTTGCCGGCGGGGGCGGCAAGTGCCGCTTCCACCGAGTCGGCCGAGACAGCGGCCGCGGCATCCGCGACCTTATCGGCCAGTGCGATGAAGCGGTCGTTCTTCGCGACGAAATCGGTCTCGCACGCGAGCTCGATGATCGTGACCTTGCCGTCGCCCTCACGAGCGGCGATGAGGCCCTCGCTCGTGGAACGATCGGCACGCTTCGCGTTGCCCTTCGCGCCCTTGAGTCGCAGGATCTCGACAGCCTTCTCGACGTCGCCGTCAGCCTCCTCGAGCGCCTTCTTGGTGTCGACCATTCCGGTGCCGAGCTGCTCGCGCAGCGCTTTGATGTCGGCGATGGTGAAGTTGGCCATGGGTGGTGGCTCCTTGCTGGTGATACGGGTGATCAGCGGGTGATGAGGATGGTCAGTTGGCGGTCTCGACGGCCACTGCTTCGTCGTGTGCCTCGGCGCCGGCGACATCTGCCTCGGACTCCGTGGCGGCGATCGTCTCGGCCTCGACGTCGACGGCATCCGCGGCGTCCGCGGCGGCGATGCCCTCGTCGGCGACCTTCTCGGTCTCGGCGGAGCCCTGCTCTTCCGTGTTCTGCTCGAGCAGTGCGCGCTCCCAGTCGGCGAGGGGCTCGGACTCGGCCGCCTCGTCGGTCGGCTGGTGGCGCTGGATGAGTCCCTCGGCTGCGGCGTCGGCGATGATGCGCGTGAGCAGGCCCACGGAGCGGATCGCGTCGTCGTTGCCCGGGATCGGGTACTGGAACTCGTCGGGGTCGGCGTTCGTGTCGAGGATGCCGATCACGGGGATGCCGAGTTTGCGCGACTCGTTGATGGCGAGGTGCTCGCGCTTGGCGTCGACGACCCAGATGGCCGACGGGGTCTTCGTGAGGTTGCGGATGCCACCGAGCGACTTGTGGAGCTTGTCCAGCTCGCGCTTCTTGATGAGCATCTCCTTCTTGGTGAAGCCGCTGGATGCGGTGTCTTCGTAGTCCAGCTCCTCGAGCTCCTTCATGCGCGCCAGGCGCTTGGAGACCGTCTGGAAGTTGGTCAGCAGACCGCCGAGCCAACGCTGGTTCACGTACGGCTGGCCCACACGCGTCGCCTGCTCGGCGATGACTTCCTGAGCCTGCTTCTTCGTGCCGACGAAGAGGATCGTGCCGCCGTGGGCGACCGTCTCCTTGACGAACTCGTAAGCGCTGTCGATGTAACCCAACGACTGCTGCAGGTCGATGATGTGGATGCCACTGCGCTCGGTGAGGATGAAGCGCTTGACCTTCGGATTCCACCGACGGGTCTGGTGTCCGAAGTGGACGCCGCTGTCGAGCAGCTGGCGAATGGTGACGACGGCCATGGCCGTACTCCTGTTCTGGCGCGCACGCACGCCTTTTGCGGTTTCTTCCGCCGTATCGAATGACCGGCGATCCTGGTGCCTGACGAACTCCCGCTCGCCCAATTTCTCGAGCAGACCGATGGGAGTGGATGCCGCACGCTGACCCGGATCGGACTCGGAGAGCCGGAACGGGTGCGGGTGCTGAAGGCACGCGTAGTCACCCCGACAAGCGAGGTGCTGTCTCAGTCTACCAGGGCGCCGACGCCGTCGCGGCATCGCGCTCGGGTCGAGGGCGCGCGTCCCTTCCTCCCCCGCGGGCGGCGGACCGCGAGGAGCACGGACTTCCCACGCCTGGGGCCTGCGCCGCTCCCACGCGATGGCCGGGCGGACGATCCTGGACGGATGCTTCGTCTTCGCGCGTGCCGATCGGCGACCGGGTGGCATGCCGCGGTTCTGTCGGTCATCTGTGCCGCGGGGGCGGTGGGCGTGGCGGGGCCGGCGAACGCCGTGGTCTCGGTCGACGTCGGCATGGTCGGCGCTTCCGCCTCTGCGCCGGACGCTGCGCGGTGGGTGTGGCCGATCGCCGGTGCGCGGATCGAAAGACCGTATGCCGCGCCTGCGCACGCGTACGGCCCGGGACATCGTGGAATCGATCTCTTAGGCGGCTCGGGCGTCGCGGTGCGCGCGCCGGACAGCGGGGTCATCGCGTTCTCGGGGGCGATCGCGGGCCGCGGGATCGTGACGATCGACCACGGAGCGGGACTCGTGACCACGCTGGAACCCGTGGCATCCGAGCTCGTCGCGGGCACGGCGGTCGACAGGGGACAGGAGGTCGCGACGCTGGCGGCGGGCGGTCATACGCCCGCCGGTGCGCTGCATCTCGGTGTCCGACTCGACGGTCGCTACATCAATCCGCTCGTTCTGCTCGGCGGGGTGCCGCGCGCCGTGCTGCTCCCCTGCTGCTGACACGTCGCGTTGCACGCGCAGCGACCCGGGCGCGGGTCGGCCCGCGGTCGGACAACGCCGGTGCGGCGCCGCGGTCGGGTGACAGGCGCCGCTCGGCCCGGCGGGATCAGGCCCGCGGGTGGGCCGATCGGTACACCGCCGCGAGCCTCTCGCTCGACACGTGCGTGTAGATCTGGGTCGTTCCGAGGCTCGCGTGCCCGAGCATCTCCTGCACGGCGCGGAGGTCCGCGCCGCCGTCGAGCATGTGGGTGGCGGCGGAATGCCGCAGTGCGTGCGGACCGACCGCACCGGAACCGACCGTCGGTCCGATCGTGCGCGCGACGAGGTCGTACACGGATCGCGCGCCCAGTCGCGCGCCCCGGACGCCCAGGAAGAGCGCGTGCTCGCCGACAGAGGTGGCGGCCTCTCGACGGCGGGCCAGCAGTACCGGCCGCGCGTGGGCCGCATACGCTTCGACGGCGCGCGCCGCGGGAACGCCGTACGGCACCACCCGCTCCCGCGACCCCTTGCCCATCACCCGGGCAGTGGACCGTGCCGTGTCGAGATCGCCGACATCCAACCCGCACAGCTCCGAGACGCGGACCGCCGATCCGTAGAGAAGCTCGAGGACAGCATGATCTCGAAGGGCGACCGGGTCTCCGCCGGCCGCTGCGGCGGCAGCGCCCGAGAGCACCTGGGTCATGGCATCCGCGGTCGCGATCCTGGGGAGGGTCAGGCCGCGCTTGGGCGCGATCAGCCGCAGACTCGGATCGGTTGCGACGAGCCCGCTTTCGGCTGCCCAGCCGAAGAACGCCCGCGCGGCCGCCGCCCGGCGCGCGAGTGTGGACCGGGCGCGCCCCGCGCTCGTGCCCGCCCAGAGCCACTGGCGGAGGTGCTCCAGGTCGACCTCCTCGAGGGGGATGATGCCGATGGTCTCGGACAGGTCGGCGAGGTCGGCGCCGTATGCGCGCACCGTGGCGGCCGAGAGTCGACGCACGTCGGCGAGGTGGCTCCGCCAGGCCAGCACCGCGTCATCGATACGCACGTCACCAGCATGCCGCGCCCCCGCCCGCCCGCCTCCGCCGCCACGCGGCGGGAATCGGAGCCCCCGAGCTCAATCCTCCCGACCGGCATCCGGCTCCCGACCTCATCAGCAGGCGCTCACGTCGCCCGGCGCCAGCCGTCGGGACTCGAACGCACCTCCCCGTCGAGACGGAGGAAGCCCAGGATCATCTCCACATCGTCGCGGCTCATGCCGCTGCGCTGAGCGATGTCGTCGGTGCCGCGCCACGTGCGCGTGCTGAGAGCGTCACGCACGCGGGAGCGGTCGTCCGTGGCCGATCCGCCGCGAGTCGGGAACGGGCCGACCGGTTGCCGCGTGTCGAGCCCTCCTCGCCCGATCAGCTCGCGGACGTCCGCTGCGCTCGTCACGCAGCGCGCGTCGTACTCCCGCAGGAGACGGTGGCAGCCGGCAGAAGCTGCACTGGTGATCGGTCCCGGAACGGCTCCCAACGGGCGGGACAGCGCGGCGGCGTGACCGGCGGTGTTGAGCGAACCGCTGCGCCATCCCGCCTCGACCACGACGGTGGCGTCGCTCAGGGCGGCGATCAACCTGTTGCGCTGCAGGAACCGCCATTTCGTCGGAGCAGCGCCGGACGGGACTTCGCTCACCACGGCGCCGCTGTCGGCGATCCGTCGGAGGAGGTCTGCATGACCGGCGGGATAGGCGCGGTCAACGCCTCCGGCCAAGAGTGCGACGGTCAGGCCGCCGACGGCGAGCGCCGCGCGATGGGCGGCACCGTCGATGCCGTACGCGGCCCCGGAGACGATCGGCACCCCGCTCCCGGCGAGGTCGGACGCGAGGTCCGCCGCAACGAGCTCCCCGTAGCCGGTGGCGGCGCGCGCACCCACCAGGGCCACGGACGGCTGCAGACGATTCAGCGCGTCGACGTCGCCACGGACCCACAGGCACAGCGGAGCGTGCATCCCGAGGTCGTCGAGCGAGTGCGGCCATGACGGATCGGCGGGCACGATCATCTGCACGCCCGCGGCGCGCGCGGCTGGTGCCATGACAGAGATCGGGGCGGCCGCGAGGCGAGGCGCCCACCGCTTGCAGCCGGCGACGAAGTCGGCGTCGGACACGCCCGGTACGGCCGCCTGCACCCCCGCGCACCACCCCTCGAGAAGGCGGATGCCGTGCGCTGCGCCCTCGTGGGCGATCACGTGCGCGGCGATGCCGTCGCCGGGCTCGGTCAGCGTGCTCCAGAGCGCGCGGGCGTAGCGCTCGACGACGTCGTCGTCGCTTCCCCGTCGCCTGACGAGACCGCTGAGCGCGGATCTCGCGGTGTCAGGTCGCAGGTCAAGTGCGTTCACGAGGCGATGCCCTTCTTCAGGTACAGCGCGCGACCGACGTCGTGGACGCTCGGCGCATCCCTGCCGGCCAGGTCCGCGAGCGACCACGCCACGCGCTGGATACAATCAGGACATACTTGGGGAATGACCCGTGCAGGCGTATACATGCGGCAGTCCCTTGACCGCGACAACAGGCAAGAGGGCATCGACCGGCAACGTGAGCGCACCCGCGGGCTCGCCGACGCGCGAGGCTGGGACGTCGTCGAGGAGTACATCGACAACGACGTGTCGGCGAGTAAGCCACGAGGCGTCGGCACCGCGTGGCACCGCCTCGTCAACGATGCCAAGACCGGCCGCATCGATGTCGTTGTGGCAGTCGACCAAGACCGCCTGCTGCGCGGACTCCGAGACCTCGTCACCCTGCTCGACCTGGGTGTGCGCATCGCGACCGTCGACGGCGAGCTAGACCTCACGACCGCTGACGGCGAGTTCCGAGCCACGCTCTCGGCGGGGCTCGCTCGATTCGAGGTGCGACGCAAGAGCGAGCGGCAGCTCCGGGCCAACGAGCACGGGCGCAAGCTCGGCGTTCCCCCGGGCGGTCGACGAGCGTTCGGCTACACCACCCTCGCGGCGGGCGCTAAGAGCACGCGCGCCACCCGCCTCGGTGCCGATGGCCTCGAGTACCCCGCGTACGGTCATGAGCCCTATGAGCCCGAGGCGAGCGCTGTGCGCCGCGGTTTCGAGCTGCTGCTCGCCGGGTCATCCATCCGAGCTATCGCACGGGCATGGAACGACAGCGGGCTCACCACTACCCAGGGCGGGCCTTGGACGCCGAGCGCCGTGCGAGGCCTGCTCAGCAACCCTCGATATGCCGCGCAGGTCGCACCACCTCGGGCCTCGGGCACCGCGTCGACGGGGCACTACCTCGGGCTCGACGATGTGACGCCTGGGTCGTGGGAACCGCTCGTGCCGCTAGAGACCTGGCTCGCCGCGTGCGCCATCCTGCGCGACCCGGCACGCCGCTCGTCGCCGGGTGCCACACGACGGTGGCTACTGTCAGGCATCGCCTCGTGCGGGATATGCGGCGCGCCCATGAAGATCGGCGCAACACCCAAGGGGGCGCGGGTGTACAAGTGCACCGCCGCTAACCACCTCGCACGCAAGGCTGATGACGCTGACCTGTATATCGTGGGCCGGGTCATCGAGCGCCTCACCGACCCCGACGAGGCCGGGCGCCTCAAGGCAGCTATGCAAGAGAGCGCCGCGCCCGACGTGCAGGGCATGCGCGCCGAGCTACTGGCAGCTCAGCAGGGCGAGAGCAACGTGCTGTCGATGGTGGCCTCGGGGCTGACCTCGATGGCCAAGGCTGAGGCTGCCCTGCGCGACGTGCGGCACCGCATCGCCACCCTCGAGGGACGCATGGCCGAGGCAGGCACGAGTGACGTGCTCGGGCCGTGGCTCGAGGCCGACGAGGTCGCCGAGCTGTGGGATGCCTCGAGCCTCGACGAGCAGCGCGCGGTGGTCAAGGCGTTGTGGTCGAGCATCGAGCTGGCCAGCCCGGGCAAGGGCTCGAGGCCACCGCGGGATGCCGCGGGACGGATGGCGCACACGGCGCGCACCATCCTCGCGACACCCGCCTGAGGTACACCCTCGGGGTACAGCGACCGCCATGCATCCAACGGGCGTACCTCGAGCGACGCTAAGGGCCTGAAAAATGAGGCTCTTATCGTGTCCCGGGACACGGGACACATGCCCCGGGACATTGCATAGTTCTTGTCCCGTGTCCCCACACCTTTAGGTGGGGACATGGGGACATGACCTCAGACCTAGAACGAGGTTTGAGGGCACGCCTAACCCCCACACGCGCAGGGTGGGTAGCTTTTTCGCTCGACTAAGCCGACCCCGACAGTGTCCCCGCCTGCGACCCCAGCAGGCACAAGGGCCGCCCCGACAATCACCCCGCCCGTGCCGACCTGACCGGGCGCAAGGCTGTACGCGACACGCCGCAAGTTGCCCAGAGCTTGCCGTTGCGCGCCATTGTGAATTAGCGTCTGAGCCAGGCCCCGAGGTTCGCCTCGGTCAAGTTCACCGCACGGCCCCGCCAGCACTATCGGCGGGTTCAGACAGTGGGACGAGGAATCGCTAGGCCGGCGAGTGCCTCGGTCACTTTTCATATCCAACGAAAAGTGATCGAAATGGCTACCGCCGTCGAATACCTGGCTCTACCCCCTGAGGCCCGCGCCGTCGTCAAGACCGCCGCTCAGACATCGCCTCGGCTCACCGAGTCGCAGGTTGCGACCGTCGCCACGCTGTTGCGGGGTGCCAAGTGACCCGCCGCCGCAAGGGCGCCAAGCTCACGCCTGACGAGCTTGAGCAGCAGCGCCTCCGCGGGGCGGTGGGTGGGCTTGCCCGGTCGGCCAAGCTCAGCGCCGAGGAACGTAGCGCCATCGCCCGCAAGGCTGGCATCGCCTCTGCTGCCAAGCGTCGCGCTGAGCGCGAGGCTGCCGGGTACGTCGTCAAGTCGACCCCTCGCACGGTCATGCCCTCGATGGAAGAACTCGAGCCGTACCTCGAGGCCATCGACGCCGAGCCCCGCGAGACCCCTTGGACATACGAGCAGCGCATCCGCGACGCCATCATCCGTCAGCGTCGCGACGTCGCCCTTGCCGCCCTTGAGGCTGCCAAGCGTAGGGCGGGCCAGTGAGCGACCCCTCAGCGCCCTACGGCTCGACAGCCAAGCGCTACCTCAAGCTCGGGTGGTTTCCCGTCCCTGTCGCAGGTAAGGCCTACCCCGAGCCCGGCACAACCGGCAAAAAGGGCACCGTCACCGCTGACAGCGCCAAGGCTCTCGTGGACTCGCGGCGCTCTCGCAACGTCGCCATCAGGCACGACGGCACCATCGCTCTCGACGTCGACGGGGCCGACCACGGTGGCAAGCGAGGCGACCTGACGCTCGCCAAGCGTGAGCGCAAGCTCGGTGCGCTGCCTGCGACCTACTCGAGCACGGCACGCGGCGACGACTCCCCCACCCGTCAGCGATTCTTTCGCTTGCCCGAGGGGTTCGACGGCAAGCTCGTCAGCGACCTCGGCAGCAGGTCCGACGTCGAGGTCATCCACCACGACCACCGCTACAGCGTCGTCGCGCCCTCGGTGCACCCTGACAACGGTGCCGAGTATCGCTGGTACGACCCGAGCGGCCGCGTGACCGACCTGCCGCCGCACGTCGACGAGTTGCCACTGCTCCCCCGCAAGTGGCTCGAGGCGCTCACGGTGGCTCGCTACGTCGCCCCTGCGACCGAGCACCGGCCGGTGCCGACCAAGCTCGACCACGGTCGTCGTGGCGGCTACCTGCACACCGCCCTCACTGCAGAGCTTGACCGGCTCGACGCAATGCGGGACGGCGCAACCCCGGACCCGGCGAGCTACCGTGGCGAGCCCTGGGATGCCACGACGCACAAGGTCGCTTGCAACCTCGTCGAGCTTGCCAACGCCGAGTGGAACACACTCACCCACGAGCAGGCTTACGAGGCATTTATCGAGCACGCCCCCCGCGACGGGGGTTTCGACCCCGAGGCCAAGTGGAAAGCGGCGCTCGCCACCATCGGCGACAAGGCCCGCCCCACGCCCGACCTCATCGTCGCGCCCGAGGTGTCGACACTCCCCCTACCTCGAGAGTCCGCCAAGGGGTTGCTGTCACCGGCCGAGCGACAGCGTGCCACCCAGGCCGAGGTATCGCCTTGGGTCAACGTCAGCGAGGCGCTCGGCGGCGACATGACGCCACCCGCGCCCGATGCGGGAGGTGTCCGCGCCGATGGCAGCCGGATGCTGTACCGAGGGACCGTCAACGGCATCGTGGGCGAGCCTGAGGCGGGCAAGGGGCTCACCGCGACCGCGATGGCGACCGACGAGCTGCAGCGCGGCGGCAGCATCGTGTGGGTCGATGTCGACCACAACGGCGCCGCCTCAATACTCGGCCGCCTGCGCGAGGCAGGCGTCGCCGACGATGTGCTCGGCAACCCCGAGCGGTTCCGCCTCGCGGTGCCCGACAGTCGCGACGTGCTCGCGGCAGCCATCAGGAGCGCCGCCGCCACGCCACCCACCCTCGCCGTCATCGACAGCGTCGGCGAGGTGATGTCGATGCACGGTGCCAAGTCCAACGACGACGGCGACTACACCCGCGTACACCGCGCGGTGTTCACTCCGCTCGCCGACGCAGGTGCCGCGGTGCTCGTCCTCGACCACCTCGCCAAGACCGCTCTCACGACGGGCTATGCCTCGGGCACAGGCGCCAAGAAAAGAGCAATGGATGGCGCGTATTACGGCATCAACATCGTCGAGGCATTCCGCCCGGGGGTCGGCGGCGCTGCTGCTCTCAAGATCCTCAAGGACCGACACGGCGGCGTGCGAGCGGCAACCGAGGGCGACACCGCTGCCGTGTTCCGACTCGACAGCCGAGGCGGCGCGATGACGTGGGAGTTCTGGCCCGGCAAGAGCGACGAGCGACGCCTCGACGACCGCGCCCGTGCCGACCTCGAGTTCGTGCTGAGCCTCGACCCGCTGCCGACCTCGCGCTTGGGCGTCATCGACGCCGTTAAGGCCGAGACCGGCAAGGGGTGGGCGAAAGACCGCGCCGACGCGGCACTCAAGGCCGCCCGCGAGCACCTGAGTTCCTCTTTCCCCATCGACCCCGAAAACAACCGCACCACCAATCAGAAAGAGAGCACGTCATCATGACCATCACTGTCAACGAGCGCGAGTCCGGCATTTTCCTCACCGCGCCCAACCCCGAACTCATCCCGGTGCCCGCCATCGCCAAGGCGTGGGGCGACACCATCGCCGCCCACGGTGCCCTGCGCGATGCTCGCCGGTCGGCGGTCTCGCTCGATGAGGAGGTGCGCCTCGCCACCGAGCGGGCCGAACTCGCCGCCACCGAGGAACAGATCGCCAACGGCAAGGTGCCCAAGGGACTGCGTAGGGCTATCCGCACGGCCGAGGATGACCTCGAGGATGCCAAGCTCGCGGTGGTCGCGGCAGAGCGCGCGCTGCTGCATTTCGCGACGGTGTTTCGAGGCACCATCGACGTGCACGCCAGCGAGTGGCACAAGCTCGCCGTCGCCGAGGCCGAGAGCGCCATCGGTGCGGTCACCTCGCATCGGCGTTCCATCGTCAACGCCAACATCAAGCTCGCCGGGGCGCTCGACGCCATCACCCTCATCGAGCGCAACGACGGCATCATCGCCCCGACCGGGTCGGTTGCGACAGTGGTGGTCGACGAGGCGCTCGCTCGACTCACTGACGCCATCGGCGAGGGTGTCAGCGACGTGCGCCGACACAAGAACACCGAGGTGACTCGTGGCTAAGTCCAAAGACCTCGAGCGGATCGACCGCACCCGCACGGTGTACGAGGCGCTGTCGATGCGCCGCCAAGGGTGGCCGTTCACCGACGTCGCCCGCCGCCTCAACATCACCGTCACCGAGGCCGTCGAGTACGCCCGAGCGGGATACGCGCAGATGATCGAGGAAACCGGCGACGAGGTGCGAGCGGCCGTTGAGGATCGCATCGACAACATCGTCCGCATCGCCCATGAAGACCTGCGCATTGCGCAATCTCAGAGCGAGCGCACGGCACTGTTACGGCTGCTGCTCGCTGCCGAGGCACAGCGGGCACGCCTGCTCGGGGTCAACATTCCGAGCGGCACGCCCGACGAGGGTGGCGAGTCTGATGGTTAGGCGCGTCGTGCGGGGCTCCCACGGCGTCATCGACCGGCGCACGCCCACCGAGATAGCTGGGGCTGAAGAACTCGACGCGATGATCGCCGAGGTTGCAGGGTGGGACGCTGCAGCGCTCGCCACCATCCGCGCCGACCTCACCCGCGAAAACCTCACCGCGGCCGACGAGGCCGACGCCATCGGGCGGTATCGGGCGTATGTCGCTCGTCGGCGGAACCTCGCCGGGGTGGGTGTGGAGTATGACCGACGCCTCGCCAAGTGGGTCAAGCGGCACGGGCACGAGCCCAAGACCGCCGCCGAGGGTGCGGACTGGGTGGCCTACTTGCTCAAGCCCGTGCTCAAGGCTGCCGCCGAGGCTGAGAAAGCTCGGGCGCTCGAGGCCGAGCGAGAGCGCGTCGAGCACGAGCAGGCGAGCGCTGAGGCCATCCAGCCGCGCCAGGCGGCACGGCGAGGCAGTCGCGCTGTTAGGGCGCGCACGGCCGTCGTGGCGTCGCCTGGCCCGGAGTCTGAGCCCGCTGTCCCCGTGCGGCGACGTCGACCACGCCCTGTCGGCGTCATCGCAAGGTTCGATCCCATCACCGGCGAGATACGCCGACCAATCACCGACAACGACTGAAAGGCACGACCATGACGAAAACCACCAAGCTGACCGCCGCCGCCGTTCTCGAGCGCCGCAAGGCACAGGCAGCCCTCGAGCAGGAACTCGCCGACCTGCGCGCCCGTCAGGCAGAGGTCGAGGATGAACTCGAGGAAGAACTCGAGAGCCTCACCCCGAGTGAGCGACAGGCGGCCGACATCCTCGGCTATCGGAGCGAGGCACCCGAGTACGACCCCGCCGAGGACGTCAGCGCCGCACAGGCGCGATACCTGCTCGGGGGTGACGCCTGATGGGTAGCAAGCTGCTCAAGGCGCCGGTAGTCGATGCCACGAGGGTGCGCGAGATTGGCGGCCAAGGGCATCGCTACGTGGTGACCGTCGAGTGCCCGCATTGCGGCAAGCGCCACACCCACGGGTGGACTCAGCAGGGCAGCACGCGAGTGCCTCACTGCGTCGGTCTCGGTGTCCTTGCCGACTATCGACTCGTGTGGGCCGACGCGCCCGCCGATGCGTAGGCGACGACCGTGACACAAGCGCTTGACGGTCACTCGACCCGCACCGACAGGTCGGCAGCTACGGGCACGCTCGTCGTGTGCACCTGTGGTGCGGTGCTCGGGCCCCTGCAGGACCACGAGCGAGCGCTCACCATCGCTCACGAGCACCGAGCGATGCACCGTCGCGAAGTCGGATAGACCCCGGCCGGGGCAAGTGAGTGATGCCACCCGGCCGTGTGTACCGGCCTACGGGCCGATGAGAGAGGCCCTCGAGGGTGTGGAAACCTCGGGGGCCTCTCGCCGCGTCTAGGGCATGCTGGTGAGATGCCTAAGCCCGGCGACGAGTTCAGCGATGCGGCGCCCCACTGTCCGGTGTGCCTCGAGCGGCTTGAGCCCGAGGTGTCGGAGCAAGGTCGAGAGCGGTGGGCGTGTCCGCACTGCGGATTGGTGCGGCTCTAGGCTCGGCGCATGAGCAACACCGAGGAACGCGAACAGCCCAAGCGCTCGCCATTCTGGCCGTTCAATTGGGTCCGGGATGAGAAATTCTGGCGTGACATAGCCGTGCAGGCGTCAGGTACTGGAGTCGTGGCGTTCATTGTGCTGCTGTACGCGGGCGCCGCAGGCTATCTCGACCCGACCGGCGAGAACTCGAGCTTTCGGGCAACCATGGTCATCGTCGGCGTTACGCTCGCGGTCCTGGCAGTCGTGATGACGCTGTTGACCATTGGCTCGGCGCGCGAGATGCAACGACAGCAGGGCGGCCGGGCGGGCCTCAGGTACGCCCTCGGGCTTGGCTTTCTTTTCCTGGTGATGCTGTCATTGGCCGCGGTGCCTTGGCTCATCACCGTCATTAGTGATGGCGCGATCAAGCCGTTCGGGTAGTTACGTCCTAGCGACATCCACTTGACGCGCAGCACACGGTCGTAACCGCGGAGAGTGAGCGAGCCTCGGTGCAGCGCGGCGTCGAGAGGTCGGCGGACCACCGGCGCGAGCGCCCGGGGACCCTGTCGCAGCCAGGTTCCGGATACCTGGGCGTTGAGGTGCCACCCGGTACCGCGAAGCCGTTCGCGGGCGAGCTCACGGGCCGCGACGACGCGGGCGCGCGCCTGCACGGTCGAGGTACCCACGCCGAGCGCCCCCGCGTGTGTCGTCGACACGCGCGTGAGCGAGAGCTCGATGTCGATGCGATCGATCAGCGGGCCCGAGAGCCTCGCGTGGTAGCGCCGGATCGCCTGCGCCGGGCACACGCACGCGCCGCCGGGGACGCCGTAGTTGCCGCACGGACAGGGGTTCGTGGCGAGGACGAGCTGGAATGCGGCGGGGAATGCCGCGCTCACACCCGCCCGGTGGATGACGATCGTCCCCGTCTCGAGCGGCTGCCGAAGGGCATCGAGCGCGTGCGAGGCGAACTCCCCCGCTTCGTCGAGGAAGAGCACGCCCTCGCTCGCCCGGGCGATCGCGCCGGGGCGGATCACCCTGCTGCCACCGCCGACGAGCGCAGCCGCGCTGGCGCTGTGGTGGGGTGCCTCGAACGGCGGAATGCGCGACAGGCCGACGATCGGCTCGCCGGACAACGATCGGATCGATGCGGCCGAGAGAGCGGCCTCGTCGTCAAGTGTCGGGAGGATCCCGGGGAGGCGGCGGGCCAGCATGGTCTTCCCGGCGCCCGGTGGCCCGCTCATCAGGAGGTGATGACCGCCCGCCGCGGCCACCACGAGGGCTTCGACGGCGTCGCGCTGTCCGATGACATCGGCGAGCTCGAGCTGCGGAGGCTCGAGCATCTCCAGCGTCGGTGCCTGCACGGGTGCGAGCTCCCGCGCCTCGAGGTCGGCGCCGTGGCGACGAGCGACGTCGATGAGGCCGACGGCGCCGAGGACGTCCGCTCCCGAGACCAGTGCCGCCTCCCGGCGATTGGCCCACGGCACGATGATGCGGGTGAACCCCGCGCGCACGGCCGCGGCCACGGCCGGCAGCACACCGGGCACAGGTCGCAGGCGCCCGTCGAGACTGAGCTCGCCGATGTGGACGGTCGACGCGACGGACGCGGCATCCATCGGCACTTCTGTCGCCAGCGCGGCCACCGCGATGGCGACGTCGAATCCCGAACCCTGTTTGGGCAGGCTCGCGGGTGAGAGGTTGACGGTCAGTCGCCGACGAGGCAGTGGCAGGTCGCTGTTGGCGCAGGCGTTGTGGACGCGCTGGACGGCCTCGCCGAGGGCCCGATCGGCCAGCCCGATGATCTTGAAGTCCGGAAGCTGCTGCGACAGATCGGCCTCGACGTCCACCATCTCGCCGTCGAGTCCCGTGAGCGCCACGGCCCACGTGCGCGCGACGGTCACGCGATGTCCTTGATGTACTCGATCCGGGCATCGGCCGGTTCCGGGCCGGTCACGCCGATCGCGTCGATACGCAGACATCGGTGCTGGGCGGCCTCGGGGTGAGCGGCGAGCCAGGCGAACGCCAAGCGCCGCAGCCGGCGGCGCTTGCGCGCGTCGATCGCCTCGAACGGGTGGCCGAACCCTTCGCTCCGGCGCGTCTTGACCTCGACGACGGCGAGAACGTCCGTACTGCCTGCGACGATGTCGATCTCGCCGTCGCTCGCGCGCCAGTTGCGATCGAGCACGGTGAAGCCGAGGGTCTCCAGGTAGCGGGCGGCGCGGTCCTCCCCCGCACGCCCCAGCTCGTCCTTGTCTGCCATACCGGCATCGTCGCAAGGCGGCACGGGCCACCGCGGGGCCGATCGATCCGATCGGGGATGGATGCGGGAAGATCTCGTTCCGTCCCGCCTGTGAGCGAGCGGACTGAGACCAGTCAGGAATCGAGCGACAGTTCTTCCGGCAGGTGGAAGTCACGTCGCGTGAGCTCTTCGACGTTCACATCCTTGAAGGTCAGCACCCTGACCGACTTCACGAACCGGTCGGCGCGGTAGATGTCCCAGACCCAGACGTCGGTCATGGAGAGTTCGAAGTAGAAGTCATGCTCGGTGTCCTTGCGGACGACATTCAC
This sequence comes from Microbacterium songi, assembly GCF_042747925.1. Lineage (NCBI taxonomy): Bacteria > Bacillati > Actinomycetota > Actinomycetes > Micrococcales > Microbacteriaceae > Microbacterium > Microbacterium songi. The sequence goes on along the minus strand of NZ_JBHZIE010000002.1, from coordinate 186,722 downwards.
TTCGTTCGCGAGGTAGAAACGACGCTCGGTCTCGATCACGTACTGGAACTGCGAGACGACATCGCGGTACTCGCGGTAGAGGGCGAGCTCGAGCTCACGGTCGTAGTCTTCGAATACCTCGTCGTCCATGGTGGTTCCATCCTAGAGGCGGGATCAGAAGAGCGTCGGCGCATCCGTGATCGCCCAGGACGCGCGGTGGTGCGGACTCAGGCCGTGCGCGCGGATGGCCTGGCGGTGATCGGCGCTCGCGTACCCCTTGTTGCGAGCCCAGTTGTAGACGGGCTCATCGACATGCAGACCTGTCATGAGCGCGTCTCGCGCGACTTTCGCGATGACGGATGCCGCGGCCGCACTCGCGCAGTCGCGATCGGCTTTGATCACCGGTTGGACGGCCAGGCCGGTGGAGCCGGCCGGGGTGATGTAGTCGTAGTTGCCGTCCAGGAGGATCAGTGCGTCGACGGGCACGGCGAGGACGCCCCGGAGCTCTGAGATCGCCCTGAGCGCGGCATTGCCGAGTGCACGCATGATGCCGACGTCGTCGATCTCCGCCGAGCTCGCCCACCCGACCGCGCTCGCGTTCACCCACGACGCAGCCCGCTCGGCGACATCCGCCCGGCGAGCCTCGGGAACGAGCTTCGAGTCACGCAGGCCCGTGGGCACTCGTTTCCGCGCGCGGGGCGCGTCGACGATCACGGCCCCGACGGCGACCGGCCCCGCCAGCGCTCCGCGGCCGACCTCGTCGCACGCGATGATCATCGGCCGATCGCGCAGGATGCGACGCTCCATGGTCAGCCGTGGCTCGATGACGGTCACGGACCGGCCGACGCCCGCGTCGCGTCTTTGGCAGCGGGCACGGCGTCCGCCGTCGGCACCCCCGCGAAGACCTCGTGGTGGAAGTCGAGCATCCCGAACCTGTCGAACGGCCAGGTGATGAGGAAGGCCCGGCCGACGACGTTCTCGATCGGGACGAAGCCGCGACCCGGCTCCTCGGTGTTGTATCGCGAGTCCTTCGACTGGTTGCGGTTGTCGCCGAGCACCCACAGCGAGCCGCTCGGCACCGTCACGTCGAACGGGATGGCCGACGCGGGGTCTCCCGTGTTCACCTTGAGGTACGACGATTCGTCGATCGGAACGCCGTTGACCGTGATCTGACCGATCGGGTTGCAGCAGACGACGTGGTCGCCCGGGGTGCCGATGATGCGCTTGATGAGGTGATCGTCGCTGTCGGAGGTCGACAGGCCCACGAGGGAGAGTACCCAGTCGATGCCCTGCACGACGGGTGGCTGATCGGACGGCGGGGCCGGAGGCAGCCATCCTCCCGGGTCGCGGAAGACCACGATGTCCCCACGGCCGTACTCACCGAACCGCGGCGTGATCTCGTCGACGAGGATGCGGTCCTTGACCTGCAGCGTGTTCTCCATCGATCCCGAGGGGATGTAGAACGAACGTACGAGGAACGTCTTCACGAGGAACGACACGACGATCGCGATCAGGACGATGACGAGCACGTCCCGCAGGAACGACGCCCATCCGCGCTTGCGGGAGCCGGTCCGCACGCGTCGATCGGAATCCGCGGGAGTGGGCGACGCGAGTGGCGTCTGGTCGGTCGTCATCAGTTCCTTCACGTGGCCCGCCGCCCGTCGGGAGTGCCACGATAAAGGATCCCACACTCGTGTCACCGTGACGCGCGCCGCGTCGATGCGCAGCGCAGGAGCGCCCGGCAACGGGAAAAGCCCCGCGACCGAGGTCGCAGGGCTTTTCAGAGAGCGGATGCTCCGCGTCGGCGTAAGCCGACTCAGCGGTCGCGCTTCTCCTTGATCTTGGCCTTCTTGCCACGCAGGGCGCGGAGGTAGTAGAGCTTCGCCCGACGGACGTCGCCACGGGTGACGACCTCGATGTGGTCGATCACGGGGCTGTGCACCGGGAAGGTGCGCTCGACGCCCACCTGGAAGCTGATCTTGCGAACCGTGAACGTCTCACGAACGCTGTCGCCCGAGCGGCCGATCACGATGCCCTGGAAGACCTGGATACGGGAGCGGGTGCCCTCCGTGATGTTGACGTGCACCTTGACGGTGTCGCCGGGGGCGAACTCGGGGATGTCGGTACGCAGCGATGCCGCGTCGACGGAGTCGAGGATGTGCATGGTCGATCACTTCCTGCGGCCGCCACAGGTCGACCGCGAAGAGTTGTTGAGGTTGAGGTGTGCAGGCGCCGCCGACAAGTCGAACGGTGGACTCCCCTGAGGCAGAGCCGAGTCAGGCACAATCAGCCATTCTGCCACGGATCGGATGCCGCGCCAAAACGCGGCGCGCAGACGTGTCAGCGCCCGTTGCCCGGATGGGGGTAGCCCGTCTGCGGCCCGCCGCCTTCGCTGATCACGAACACCTCCGCGTGCTCGTCCGCCTTCGCACGGACCCGCTCCTCGCGAGTGGGGGGCAGGTAGGCCAGCCCCTCGTTCGTCTTGAGCACGAGCGCCGCCGATCCCCGCGCTTCGCGCCACAGCTGCCAGAGCTCCATCCAGAACAGCGCGAGTCCGACGATCACCGTCGCCACCATCACGGGCGCCCACCAGCTCTGGGTGAAGAAGCCCAGAGAGATCGTCAGCGCGTGCCACACCGTGAAGCCGAGCACATCCCACCATGAGACCGCCCGCTGTGCGCGCACCGTTCCCCGAGCGCGCACCAGGAGCGTGAGGGCCAGCTGACCGACGAACACCGAGGGAATGGCGACGAACAGGACCCAGAGGAAGGCCCATCCCCCGGCTTGGAAGATCCCCCAGCCCACGAAGAGCCACAGGGGAAGCACGAAAGCCGCAGGGAAGAGCCATCCATAGAAGACACGTCGTACCCACATAGCCCCGATGGTACGCCGCCGCGCCGTCCGCAAGGGAGCCGTCGCAGAGGACCCGGGGGCTATTCACAGGGCCTCGCGAGTGAACCCGGCGCCGACGCATCCGACAGAATGGGAGAGAAGGGAAGGAACCCCATGATCGAGCTGCGCACACCCGCCGAGATCGACGCCATGCGACCAGCGGGTCGGTTCGTCGCCGAGACGCTGGCGACGCTCCGCGCCGAGACGAAGGTCGGGATGAACCTGCTGGCGATCGACCGTCGCGCGCACGAACTCATCCGCCGCGCCGGCGCGGAATCCTGCTACATCGACTACCACCCCTCGTTCGGAGCGAGCCCCTTCGGCAAGGTGCTCTGCACCTCCATCAACGACGCCGTGCTGCACGGGCTCCCCCACGATTACACGCTGCGCGACGGCGATCTGGTTTCGCTCGATTTCGCCGCATCGGTCGACGGGTGGGTCGCAGACTCCGCCGTGTCGTTCGTCGTCGGCACGCCTCGAGACGAGGACCTCGCCCTCATCGACACGACCGAGCGCGCCCTCGCCGCCGCGATCACGGCGGCCACCGTGGGCAACAGGATCGGCGACATCTCCTCCGCGATCGCGCAGATCGCGCACGGAGCCGGTTACGAGATCAACACCGACTTCGGCGGGCACGGGGTGGGACGAGTCATGCACGGCGACCCGCACGTCCCCAACGACGGCAAACCCGGCCGCGGGTACCCGCTCCGGGGCGGCCTCGTCATGGCACTGGAGCCGTGGTTCCTGGCCACCACGGATGAACTCGTCACCGACCCCGATGGCTGGACGCTCCGCAGCGCCGACGGCTCCCGCGGCGCGCATTCCGAGCACACCATCGCCATCACCGACGACGGACCGATCATCTTGACGGATCGGTCCTTCCTCGGCGTCGACTGACCGGGCGACGGCGGTTCAGGCGCCGACCTCGGCGCCGATCGTGTGCACGCGCACGTTGTTGGTCGATCCGGCGATCCCGGGAGGCGCCCCTGCGGTCACGATCACCTTGTCGCCCGGCTGCACGTGACCGGTGGCCAGCAGTGTGTCGTCCACCAGAGCCATCAGATCGTCGGTGTTGCCCGCCCGCGGCACCAGGAACGCCTCCACCCCCCACGTCAGCGCGAGCTGGGATCGGGTGACGGGCAGATCCGTGAACGCGATGATCGGAACCGCGTGACGCAGACGGGCCATTCGCCGAGCGGAATCGCCGGACTGGCTGAACACGCAGACGTATTTGGCGCCGACGAAGTCGGCGATCGTGGCTGCCGCGAGGGTCAGCGCCCCGCCCTGCGTACGGGGTCTCGTGCCGAGTTTCGGGATGCGCTCGAGACCGTGCTCCTCCGTCGAGCGCACGATGCGTGCCATGGTCTCCACCACCGTCACGGGATGCTCGCCGACGCTCGTCTCGCCGGAGAGCATGACGGCATCCGCTCCGTCGATGACCGCGTTCGCGACGTCGGATGTCTCGGCGCGCGTGGGCACCGGGTTCACGATCATCGACTCGAGCATCTGCGTCGCGACGATGACCGGCTTGGCCCATCGACGCGCGAGCTCGATCGCGTGCTTCTGCACGATCGGGACCGCTTCCAGCGGCAGCTCCACGCCGAGGTCGCCTCGGGCCACCATGACCCCGTCGAAGGCGTCGATGATCTCCTGCAGGTGCTCGACCGCTTCGGGTTTCTCGATCTTGGCGATCACCGGCACATGGCGAGCTTCCTCGGCCATGATCACGCGCGCGCGGTGAACATCCTTGGCGCTGCGGACGAACGAGAGGGCGATGATGTCGGCGCCCAGGCGCAGTGCCCAGCGAAGATCTTCCTCGTCCTTCGCGCTGAGCGCCGCCGCACTGATGGCCACGCCCGGGAGGTTCAACCCCTTGTTGTTGGAGACCAGACCGCCGACGACCACCTCGGTCCGCACGCGCACGCCGTCGGTGTCCACCACACGCAGGCGCACTTTTCCATCGTCGACGAGGATGGCGTCGCCGACCGCGACGTCCGCCGCCAGCTGGGGGAAGGTCGTGCCGCAGATGTCCTTCGTGCCCACGACGTCCTCGGTCGTGATCGTGAAGACGTCGCCGGGTTCCAACCTGTGGGGCCCGTCGGCGAAGCGGGCCAGACGGATCTTCGGCCCCTGCAGATCGACGAGCACGCCCACCGCTCGTCCGGTGCTCTCACTCGCCCGGCGGACGTTCGCGTACCACTGCTCGTGATCGGCATAGTCGCCATGACTGCGATTCAGGCGGGCGATGTCCATCCCCGCGCGCACGAGGGCCTCGATCGACTCGTAGGAAGACGTCGCCGGGCCCAGGGTCGCGACGATCTTGGCACGGCGCATCAGGAAGTCCTCTCGTCGCGGGTCGACCAGTTCAGTCTGCCCGCCGAGGGCGTCGCGATGGTTGCCCGCAGGTAACGCTCATGTGTCCAGCAGATCGGGTCGTCTCGACCGCGTGCGCTCCATCTGCTGATCGCGACGCCAGGCGGCGATCGCGCCATGATTGCCGCTCAGGAGCACGGGGGGGACGTCGCGCCCCTCCCACGACGCGGGCTTGGTGTACGACGGATATTCCAGCAGACCGTCCTCGTGCGACTCCTCGACGAGGCTCTGCGGGTTGCCGACAACACCGGGGATCAACCGGCCGACCGCCTCGATCATGGCCATTGCGGCGACCTCTCCGCCGTTGAGGACATAGTCGCCCAGGCTGATGAGTCGCACGTCGCCGAGGGTCGCGGCGTAGTCGAAGACCCGCTCGTCGATGCCTTCGTATCTTCCGCATCCGATCACGAGGTGCGATCGCTCGGAGAGCTCGCGCGCGGTGCCCTGGGTGAACAGCGCTCCGGCCGGTGACGGGAAGATGAAGGTCGGCGTGCCGGTGCCGGATGCCGCGGCATCCGTGGCTATCGACTGGAGTGCCTCGCCCCACGGGGCAGGCTTCATCACCATTCCGGCGCCGCCCCCGTACGGCGTGTCATCGACGGTGCGATGGCGGTCGTACGCCCAGTCGCGCAGATCGTGCACGCGGACATCGAGCAGACCGGCGCCACGGGCCTTGCCGAGCAGGGAGACTTCGAGCACGTCGAAGAACGACGGGAAGATCGAGACGACGTCGATGCGCACGTCAGTTCTCCGGCGGCGCGTCCTCGGCGACGGCCACGGGCCGCGGGTCGGACGAGGCGCCCTCGTCGTCGCTGTCCGGGAGGTCTTCGAACAGGCCGGCGGGGGGCGTGACCACCACCTTGCCGCCCGCGACGTCGACGACAGGGACGATCGCCTTGACGAAGGGAACCAGCACCTCGCGGTCCCCGGCGACGCGAACGGTCAGCAGGTCCTGCGCGGGCAGGTGATCGATCCGGATCAGCTTGCCGATGACCTCGCCGTCGCGCACGACGTCGAGTCCGACCAGCTGGTGGTCGTACCACGCGTCGTCTTCCGCGGGGGCGGAGGTGTCCTCGTCGATCCACAGGATCGCCTTGATGAGCTCTTCGGCGGCATCACGGTCGTCGATGCCCTCGAAGAACGCGACGGCGTGCGAGTTCATCCAGCGGAATTCGCGGACCGTCAGCGTCTTGCCATGCCAGGGAGAGGAATCGGGAACCTGCAGGGTGAAGACGGACCCGGGTGTGAAACGACCGTCAGGGTCGTCTGTGTACAGCTCCAGCTTGAAGGCGCCCTTCAGGCCGTGGGCCTTGACGAGGCGTCCGACGCGCAGCTGGTTCTTGGCGGCCACGTCAGTCATCTGTGACGTCGACGCGGACACGCCGCCCGTCGGCCAGGGCCGCGATGAGGGTGCGAAGAGCTTTGGCCGTGCGTCCGCCGCGCCCGATGACGCGTCCCCGGTCGTCGGGGTGCACGCGAACCTCCAGCACGTCGCCTCGGGGCGAAGTGGAGGATCGGATGGTCACATCTTCGGGGTGATCGACGATCCCCTTGACGATGTGCTCGAGCGCGGCGGAGAGCAACGGACTACTCCGCGTTGGCGGCGGAGTCGCTCGTCGTGGCGTCTGCGGACTCCTCGACGGGGGCGGTCTTCTTCTCAGCCTTGGGCTGGATGACCGACTTCTTCGAGGCATCGACCTCGAACGGGGCCTTCGGGGCCGCCACCTTGACGGTGGACACGGCGTCGGGGTCGCCCTGGAACTTGCCCCAGTCGCCCGTGAGCTTGAGCAGCGCAGCGACCTGCTCGGTCGGCTGAGCGCCGACGGAGAGCCAGTACTGGGCGCGCTCCGAGTCGACCTCGATGAACGAGGGCTCCTCGGTCGGGTGGTACTTGCCGATCTCCTCGATGACACGACCGTCGCGCTTGGTGCGCGAGTCGGCGACGACGATGCGGTAGTAGGGGGCGCGGATCTTGCCGAGGCGCTTGAGACGAATCTTGACAGCCACAATTCTCCTGAATGGTGTGTTGTGCGGAAGGAACTGATCGCCTGGAGAGTGGGGTGCACACCCGGCGGAAGCTCGAAAGGAGGACAGCGGCGCTGGATAGAGGGTCGAGCACCACGTCCGACCCTCTATTCTGCCAGATCGCAGGACCCCCCGCGAACACCCGGCCCGCCAGATCGCAGGACCCTCCGCGAACACCCGGCCCGCGCGCGGATACGCGACCGGGCGGCATCTGCGTGTCACAATGTGCGGATGACGGTGCCCTTTGCGACATCCGCCCGGTCCTCTGTGGGTATCGAGTGGGAGATCATGCTTGCCGACGGTGAGACCGGAGATCTCGTGCCCAGGGGTCCGGACGTCATCGACGCGCTGGAGGAGAGCACGCAGCTGGAGCGGTACACCGTCACGGGAGAGCTCCTCACGAACACCGTCGAGGTCACGAGCGGGATCGGCGACACGGTCGCCGCCGCCGTCGACGACATCGCGGACGCCATCGCCTCGGTGCGCACGATCACCGACCCGATGGGGATCGAGTTGCTGTGCGCCGGCAGCCACCCGTTCGCGCAGTGGTACGAGCAGACCGTCACCGACAAGACGCGCTACCACACCCTGATCGAGCGCACCCAGTGGTGGGGTCGCAACATGATGATCTGGGGAATACACGTGCACGTCGGCGTCGACGACGTCGACAAGGTGTTCCCGATCATCAACGCGCTGTCGGTCTACCTTCCGCACCTGCAGGCTCTGTCGGCGTCGAGCCCGTTCTGGGCGGGCGAGCGCACCGGCTACGCCTCCAACCGATCCCTGGTCTTCCAGCAGCTGCCCACCGCCGGCCTGCCGTGGCCGCTCGAGAACTGGGCCCAGTTCGAGGGTTACCTCGACGACATGGCCCGCACCGGGGTGATGGCCGATTCCTCCGAAGTGCGGTGGGACATCCGTCCGGCGCCGCGGTGGGGCACGATCGAGGTCCGTGCGTGCGACGGGATGTCCACGCTCCCCGAGCTCGCCGCGGTGGCGGCGCTCGTGCAGGTTCTCGTCGAGCATTTCTCCCGTGAGCTGGATGCCGGGCGGGAGCTGCCGACGATCCAGCCGTGGTTCGTCCGTGAGAACAAGTGGCGTGCGGCCAGATACGGACTCGACGCGCGCGTGATCGTCAGTCGGGACGGCACGGAGGCCGGCGTGCAGCAGCATCTTCGCGAAACCATGGACCGCCTCGCCGAGACCGCCGTCGAGCTGAAATGCGCGCGCGAGTTCGCCGGCCTCGAATCCATCCTCACGCAGGGCGCGAGCTCGACACGTCAAGTGCTGGTGGCGGATGCCGCGGACGGCGATCTTCGAGAGGTCGTGCAGCACCTCATCCGGGAGTTCCGGGCCGGGCCGACGCTGAGGGAACATCTGGCCGCCCTCGGCCACTGACGGTACAACTGAGCACCTGCGTCGCCGGACATCGGCCTACGGTGTGCTCTGCAGTCGAGCGTCAACCCTTGCCGAGGAGCTTCTGCAGCTCGGCGAGGTCGGCCTCGCTCGGCGCACCCTTGCCTGCAGCCAGCCCCGCGCCGCCCAGACCGAAACCCGAACCCGTCGGCGCGGCGGGGGTCGTCGCCGCGATACCGGCGTTCTCTGCCGCCCGGCGCGCGGGATTGCCTGATCGGGAGCCTTTCGACTTGACCTGCTTGCCCCGCTTGGCGGACGCGCCGGGCTTGGCTCCGGGGACGGGTCCCATGCCGGGGATGTTGGGCACACCGCCTCGGGCGACCGTCTTCATCATCTTCGCCGCTTGGTCGAACCGCCCGACGAGGGCGTTCACGTCGGTGACGGTCATCCCCGAACCGCGAGCGATGCGCAGGCGGCGGGAGCCGTTCAGGATCTTCGGATTACGGCGCTCGCCGAGCGTCATCGAGCGGATGATCGCCTCGGTGCGGTCGATCTCCTTCTCGTCGAAGTCATCGAGCTGCTGCTTCATCTGGCCCATGCCCGGGAGCATCCCGAGCATCTTCTTCATCGAGCCCATCTTCTTCATCTGCTGCATCTGCTCGAGGAAGTCCTCGAGGGTGAAGCTGTCGGTCGCGAACTTCTCCGCGACCTTGAGCGCCTCCGCCTCGTCGAAGGCGGACTGCGCCTGTTCGATCAGGGTCAGGATGTCGCCGAGGTCGAGGATGCGCGACGCCATGCGGTCGGGGTGGAAGGGCTCGAGGTCGTCGAGGCCTTCGCCGGTGGACGCGTAGATGATGGGGCGACCGGTGAGCGAGGTGACCGACAGCGCCGCGCCACCCTTCGAATCGCCGTCGAGCTTGGAGAGCACGACGCCCGTGAAGTCGACACCCTCCTGGAAGGCCTTCGCGGTGTTGACGGCATCCTGTCCGCTCATCGCGTCGATGACGAAGAGCACCTCGTCGGGGTCGACGGCCCTGCGGATGTCGGAAGCCTGCTTCATGAGCTCGGCGTCGACGCCGAGTCGTCCCGCCGTATCGATGATGACGACGTCGTGCTGCTGGCGACGAGCGACCTCGACGCCGTCGCGCGCCACCTGCACGGGGTCGCCGACGCCGTTGCCGGGTTGCGGCGCGTACACCGCCGCGCCTGCCTGGCCGGCGACGACCTGGAGCTGATTGACGGCGTTCGGCCGCTGCAGATCGGCGGCGACCAGAAGGGGAGTGTGCCCCTCCTTCTCGAGGAGCTTGGCGAGCTTGCCGGCGAACGTGGTCTTGCCCGACCCCTGGAGGCCGGCGAGCATGATCACCGTCGGCGCGGTCTTGGCGAACTGCAGGCGCCGCTGCTGACCGCCGAGGATCGCGACCAACTCCTCGTTCACGATCTGGACGACCTGCTGCGCCGGATTCAGCGCTCGATTGACCTCGTCTCCGAGCGCACGTTCGCGCACTTTGGCCGTGAAGTCCTTCACCACGGTGAGCGCCACATCGGCGTCGAGCAGCGCGCGCCGGATCTCGCGAACGGTGCCGTCGACATCCGCCGGGGTGAGCTGCCCCTTCTTGCGAAGGTTGCGGAAGGTCTCGGTAAGCCGGTCGGAGAGGGTGCCGAAAGTCGCCATGATCCGTCCAGTTTACGCGAGCATGCGAGTCATCCCGGTGCGCGGAGCTCGGGCGACGTCGCCGCGACGGCTCGGAGGGCGCGCTCGACGATCGGCCGGAGATCCGTACGGCCCGCGCCGTCCTGGGCCCATCGCCAGATGGCGGCGAAGAGGGCGCCGCTCAGCGACGCGCCGCCCACGTCCGCAACAAGGCCGTCCGCGCCCCCGGCGCGCAGTCTCGCGGCGATCGACTGAGCCAGGCGTCCTTGCCGAACCGCCCGTTCCCGCTCCAGTTCGTCGGAGATGCCCATCGCCGTCGCCTGGGTGATGCCGAGGGCCAGGGTGTCCGGCTCGAAGTCGGCCGCGAGCGCGACCAGGACGCCCCGAGGATCAGCGGTGTCTGCGAGAGCGGTCAGAACCGCCTCCAGGCGCTCGTCGAACGTCGCCCAGAGGATGTCGGCTTTGGATGCGAAGTAGTTGAAGAAGCTCGACCGGCTGACGCCCGCGCGCGTGGTGATGTCGAGCACCGATGTCGACTCGTACCCCTGCTCGAGGAAGAGCTCGCAGGCAGCCTCGGCCAGCGTCTCGCGCGATGATGCGCGCGGCCGGCCGCTGCGCGACGGGGAGGTCATGGCCACCAGCGTAAGACGCGCCACAGGCATGACGCAGTGCGGAACGCGGTGGGGGCACCGGCGGCGTATTGTTGAACGCGATCCAACAATCGGCTCGACCCGGGAGACCCATGCTCGACATCGTCACCGCCGGTCTCGCACCGGCGTATGTGCCCTACCTCGAAGGATGGGCCCTCCAGCGAGAGGTGCACGCCGGTGTCGTCTCGGGCACGAGGCCCGACACACTGATCGTCCTCGAGCACGAAGCGGTCTACACCGCGGGCAAGCGCACCGAGCCGCACGAGCGCCCGACCGACGGGACGCCCGTGGTCGATGTCGATCGCGGCGGCAAGATCACCTGGCACGGACCGGGCCAGCTCGTCGGGTACCCCATCGTCCGCCTTCCCGAGCCGATGGACGTCGTGGCTCACGTGCGGCAACTGGAGCGACTACTCATCGCGGCACTCCGGGAACACGGCGTGGACGGATACCAGGTTGAGGGTCGAAGCGGTGTCTGGGTCCGCCGCCCGCTTTCGGAGGACAAGGTCGCCGCGATCGGCGTGCGGGTGGAGAAGGGTGTCACGATGCACGGGTTCGCCGTCAACTGCGACAACAGTCTGTCGGGGTTCCGCGGCATCATCCCGTGCGGAATCACGGATGCCGGGGTCACGACGGTCTCGGAGATCGTCGGCGTCGACACCGCTCCTGCAGACATCGTCGACACGATCACTCGCGTCTTCGAAGCCGAGTACGCCGGGGTCGCCGCGTGAGCGCGTGCGGCACGTCGGCGGGGGCGGCCGGACAGAACGCGGCTCCCGACGGCCGCAAGCTGCTGCGCCTGGAGATCCGCAACGCGGAGACCCCGATCGAGCGCAAGCCGGAGTGGATCAAGACACGAGCCAAGCTCGGCCCCGAGTACAGGGAACTGCACAACCTCGTGAAAGAGGAGGGACTGCACACCGTCTGTCAGGAGGCGGGATGCCCGAACATCTTCGAGTGCTGGGAGGATCGCGAGGCCACGTTCCTCATCGGCGGGTCGCAGTGCACACGCCGGTGCGACTTCTGTCAGATCGACACCGGGAAACCGGCTGACTACGACACCGATGAGCCCCGTCGCGTCGCGGAGAGCGTCACCCGCATGCGTCTGCGCTACGCCACGGTGACGGGAGTGGCCCGAGATGACCTACCCGACGAGGGGGCGTGGCTGCACGCCGAGACCGTGCGACGCATCCACGCCGACAATCCGGGGACGGGCGTGGAGATCCTCGCCACAGACTTCTCGGGCAACCGCGACCTCCTCGGCGAGGTCTTCGCCTCGCGTCCCGAGGTGTTCGCGCACAACGTCGAGACGGTGCCCCGCATCTTCAAGCGCATCCGCCCGGCGTTCCGGTACGAGCGCTCGCTCGATGTTCTGACGCAGGCGCGGGATGCCGGCCTCATCACCAAGTCGAACCTCATCCTCGGAATGGGCGAGGAGCCGGCCGAGGTCGTTCAGGCGCTGCAGGATCTGCACGACGCCGGCACCGACATCATCACGATCACGCAGTATCTGCGTCCGACACCGCGGCATCTGCCCGTCGCACGGTGGGTGAAGCCGCAGGAGTTCGTCGAGTTCAAGGAGGAGGCGGAGCGCATCGGCTTCCTCGGCGTGCTCGCCGGGCCACTGGTGCGCTCGTCGTACCGTGCCGGACGGCTGTGGGCGCAGTCGATGATCTCGAAAGGCCGTGACATCCCGCCGCATCTGGCGCATATCGCCGCCGACGTCCACGTCGAGGCGGGTTTCGCTCAGGCGGTCTGAGGTTCGGCGCGGAGCGGAGCGTCAGTCCGCGCTGGTGACCGATTGCACGGCGCCGTCGGACGCGAGATTGACGAGCAGCACGTCGTCGGTGGCATCCGGGTCCAGAGCGTACTCGAGGACGGCGAACGGATCGGTGCCGCCGTGCTCGTCGGCGAGGATCGTCATGCTCATCAGCTGCAGCGACCGGATGATGTCGATGTGGGTGTCGCCCGAAATGTCGACGAGAAGGGCTTCGAGGTCATCGCCGAAGGTCGCCTGCTGCTGCAGCAGGTATTCCGTGACCTCGCTGGTTCGATCGTCGAGCTCGTTGACCATCGCATTGCGCGCGGTCATGTCGATTTCCTCGAGCGAGGAGACCATTGCGGCGGCGACATCGAGTGCAGCCTGCGACACGTCGTCCTGATCGGGCGCGGTCAGGTCGACGGTGACCGACTGGTCGCCGAACTCGATGTTCTCCGACCAGAAGATCGATCCGTCGGGTCCGGACTCGAGGAGTCCGAAGTAGTCGTGCTCGATCGCCATGCCTCCCATGAAACCAGCGTGCGGCTCGCGGCGGAAGTCCGCGTGCGCGTGTCCGCGGATCCGCGTGCGGATCAGTCGACGAGCGACGCCGCGAAGACGTGTGGGGTGAAGCCCGTGAGGTCGCCGATTCCCTCGCCCTGACCCAGCAGCTTGACCGGGATGCCGGTCTTCTCCTGCACAGCGAGCACGAAGCCCCCACGAGCCGAACCGTCCAGCTTCGTCAGGACCAGCCCGGTGACACCCGCATGCTCCAGGAACGCCTGCGCCTGCATCACCCCGTTCTGTCCCGTCGTGGCATCCAGCACGAGAAGGACCTCGCTGATCGGCGCCTGCTTCTCGACCACGCGGCGGATCTTCGTCAGCTCGTCCATCAGACCGCCTTTGGTGTGCAGTCGTCCCGCCGTGTCGATCAGCACGATCTCGGTGCCGGTCTTCTTCGCGTATTCGATGGTCTGGAAGGCAACGGATGCCGGATCCTGACCGGCCTGCTGCGGGCGCACGATCGCCGCTCCCCCGCGCTCCGCCCATGTGGCCAGCTGATCGACCGCCGCCGCACGGAATGTGTCGGCGGCGCCGACCACGACGGAGCGTCCGTATCGCTGCAGGAACTTGGCGAACTTGCCGATCGTTGTGGTTTTGCCGACGCCGTTCACGCCCACCACGAGCACGACCGCCGGCCGCTCGGAGAGACGGAGGGTCGTGTCGAATTTGGCGAAGTGTTCTTCGAGGGTCTCCTTGAGCATGCGCTGAAGGTCCCGCGGGTCGGTCGTCCGGTATCGGTCGACCTTCTGACGGAGCTCGTCGACGATGCGCTCGGTGATGTCAGGGCCGAAGTCGGCGACGATGAGAGCGGTTTCGAGGTCATCCCACGTGGTCTCGTCGATCGTCGGCTTGACGAAGACGTTGCGCAGCGCTCGTCCGAGCGACCAGGAGCTTTCTGCCATGCCGTCAGCCTACCGGCGGCGCGCGAGACGCCCGCGGGCTCCGCACGCTTCGTCGGCGTCAGCTCGCTTCTCGACGGACGACCCGTTGGCCGACCACCGCCGAGACTCCGTCCTGGCGCATCGACACCCCGTACAGCGCATCGGCGATCTCCATCGTGCGCTTCTGGTGGGTGATGACGATGAGCTGGGAGTTCTCGCGCAACTGCTCGAACACGCCCAGCAAACGGCCGAGGTTGGCGTCGTCGAGCGCCGCTTCGACCTCGTCCAGGATGTAGAACGGGCTGGGTCGAGCCTTGAAGATCGCGGTCAGCAGCGCCACCGCGGCCAGAGATCGCTCGCCACCCGAGAGCAACGAGAGCCGCTCGATCTTCTTGCCGACGGGTCGCACCATGACTTCGATGCCGGTGGTGAGCGGCTGGTCCGGAGATGTCAGCGAGATGCTGCCCGTGCCACCGGGGAAGAGCACGGGGAACACCTCGCCGAAGGCCACGCGAGTGTCCTCGAACGCCGCGAGGAAGATCGTCTGCATGCGTTCGTCGAGCTCGTCGATGATGGTGAGGAGATCGGCACGGGTCCGTGCGAGATCGGCGAGTTGGTCGGTGAGGAAGGCATGCCGCTGCTCGAGCGCGGCGAACTCTTCGAGCGCCAGCGGATTCACACGGCCGAGCTGTCCGAGCTTCCTCTCGGCATCCTGCAGTCGTCGTCGCTCGGCGGCGCGATCGAACGGGATGTGGGGTTCTTCCGCCGTGCCATCGGCAGACGCAGGAGCATATTCCGAGACGAGAATATTCTCGTCCAGGCTGAGCTCGGAGGCGACACGCTCGAGCAGGCTCGTCACGTGCAGCCGCTTCTCGTGGATCTGCAGCTCGAGGCCGTGGACGGAGTCGGTGAGCTTCCCGAGGCGTTCGCGAACCGCGTTCTCCTCGCGCCGAAGATCGGCGAGCTCGGCGTTCATCGCCGTGCGAGCCGACTCCGCCGTGACGAGTTCGACGCGCGCCTGACTCACCGAGCGATCCACCGAATCCATGAGCGCGGGCAGCTGACCTGCCACATCGGCGGCCTGCGCGCGGTGTCGTCGGCGGATCACCGCTCGCCGGGCGGCATCCTCGGCCGCGGCGCGCTCCCGTTCGCGTTGCCGCTCGAGCGCGATGACCCGCGCCTCACCCGCTCGAACCCGCTCGCGCAGGGTCTCGACGTCGAGGCGCGCCCGCATTTCGGCATCGCGCGCAGCCTCCAACGCCTCCAGCGCGCCGTCTCGCGCAGATGCATCAAACAGGGGTCGGGGCTCCTCACGCGCGCGCAGCAGACGCTCTTCGGCAACGTGAGCCGCCTCTTCGGCATCGCGGACGGCTCCCTCGGCCTGGCGGAGTCCGAGCGCCAGACGCTCGCATTCCGCGACGGCCGCCTCGTGCCGGACCGTGGCCCGGTTGAGCTTCTCGGTATGCGCGGCCGACGCCGCATCGTGGGCGCGCAGCGTGTCGAGCGCCGAGGTCGTGCGACGCCGAGCCGTCCCGAGCGCCTCCACCCGCTCAGCGAGGGACTCGCGCAGACTGTCGACGATGACGGTGATCTCGGCCAGCCGATCGCGGGCGGCGTCGCGTTCCGCGGCGAGTTCGAGGCGCGATCGGGTGGAACCCGAACCGGCACGGAGCGTGTAGGCGGTGACGACTTCGCCGGCGCGGGTGACGGCTGTGACCGCGCGATCGCGGGCGAAGAGCGCCTCGCCCGCATCACGCACGGCGGCCAGATCTTCCGCGATCAGCACGGATGACAGCAGCGCGACCACACCTGCCGGGCCGGTCACGACATCGCTTGCCGGTCGGAGACCGTCGACCACGGGCAGGGTGCCGGACGAGCCCGTCGCATCCGCGATCACGAGGTCGACGACGCCGACATCGCCCCCGCGGACGGCGTCGGCGAGGTTGAGGGCGTCGGAACGATGATCCATCAGCACTGCTTCGGCCAGCGGGCCGAGAACCGCGGCGATGGCCGCCTCGTAGCCGGGCGTCACCTGAATCGCGTCGCCCACCACTCCCGCAATGCCCGCTCCCCCGCGTTCCACCAACTCGGTGGCACCGTTGCGCACGTCCAGGGCACGACCGAGGGCACGCGTCTGTGCGGTCAGTGCTTCACTCTCGCGCTCCGCCCCGTGCAGGCGATCGCGCAGAGCGGCGACATCGGCCTCGGCCTCCGTTGCGGCCTTCTGCGCGCGGTCGTACTCGGCGGCATGCTCGGCCGAAGAGGTTTCGGGGACGACCTGCGGATCGAGACCCGCCAGGATCTCTTCGGTCTCGGCGCGACGAGCGGTGGCGGCATCCAGCGCCCGCTGCTGACGATCGACCGCGGTGCGGACGGCCCCGAGAGCGGATGCCGCCGCCTCGGCTCGTCCCCGCAACGCCGTGATGGTCATATCGTGGGCCGACACCAGAGCGCTCTGCGCGGCGATGTCGGTGTCGAGTGCATCGAGTTCGGCTCGTGCGCGGACGACCTCGCGCGTGGCGGCGGCCGCTTTGTCCTGTGCCTCGTCCAGCCCCGCCGCGATCGCGCCGATCTCGCCGCGCGCGTCGTCGATCGCGGAAGAAGACACCGAGTGCGGGTCGGGGGCCACGTCATCGTCGGCGCCCAGGAGCGCCAGCCGCTGTCCGGCGAGGGTGTAGAGACCGCGAAGACGCTCCTGCACGCGCTCGAGCGCGAATGCGGTGCTGCGCGCAGCATCGACGGCGTCGGACCGCTGATCGGCCTCCAGGTCGGCGATGCGCCGTCGCAGTGTGTCCGCACGGTCCTGGAGGACGATCCGCTCGGCGTGGCGTTCCTGCTCGCTGCGAGCGTGGCCGTCGAGCTGCGCCCGGAGATCGATCAGCTCATCGGCATACAGGCGTGCCTTCGCATCGCGCACGACAGCCGCGATCCCCGCAGCCTCGCGGGAGATCTCGGCCTGCTTGCCCAGCGGTTTGAGCTGCCTGCGCAGCTCTCCCGCGAGATCGCTCAGCCGCGTGAGGTTGGTCTCCATCGCCTCGAGCTTGCGGAGCGTCTTCTCCTTCCGGCGACGGTGTTTGAGAATGCCCGCCGCTTCCTCGATGAAGCCGCGGCGGTCCTCGGGAGTCGCCTGGAGAACGCCGTCGAGTCGTCCCTGCCCGACGATGACGTGCATCTCGCGGCCAAGACCGGAGTCGCTCAACAGCTCCTGCAGGTCCAGGAGCCGACAGGTCTCTCCATTGATCGCGTATTCGCTCGCGCCGTTGCGGAACAGCGTGCGGCTGATCGTGACCTCGGCGTAGTCGATGGGCAACGCGCCATCGCTGTTGTCGATCGTGAGCTGCACTTCGGCACGCCCCAGCGGCCCGCGCGTCGCGGTGCCGGCGAAGATGACGTCTTCCATCTTCCCGCCGCGCAGGGTCTTGGCGCCTTGTTCGCCCATCACCCAGGCGAGTGCGTCCACCACGTTCGATTTGCCCGACCCATTGGGGCCGACGATGGCCGTGACCCCGGGCTCAAGAGCGAACGTCGTCGGCTGCGCGAAGGATTTGAACCCTTTGAGCGTCACGCTCTTCAGGTGCATGGTTGCGCCCTTCTGCCCCGATCGATACGCCCGCAACGCTACCCGACGAGGTGGCGAGCGCTGTGTAGGCGAGCCGGAAGGCGCGGTCGCTCGGACCCGACACGCCCGGGCGACCGGCGATTCTGGGAGAACGCTTGACGGACACACCGTCGGCGCGCTAGCGTCACTGTTCGCGTCAGAAGTCGAAAGGAGGTCACCCCACATGATTCTCATGCACACCATCACCGGCACCGCGGACACCCGTCCCGTCGTCGCGCCGATCGCCTACGCGTCCGTCAACGGACTCGTCGGCGGGGTGACCCGCTCTTTGGGCGCGCGCGCAGCCACGCCTGCCACCGCGTAGCAGCTGCTCAGGAGGACTCCGCCCTGTGTGCGGACTCCGTCCCCCGTCTGCCTCCCGCCGACGCGCTCGTCCGGTCTTCTGACCCGAGCGCGGCTTCGGCACTCCGGCCGCACAGGCCACCACCCTCCCTCCTTCCCGGAACGAGAAGAACCATGCATACCTCCACGGTTGTGCGTGCCGCAGAGCGGTACGAACAACACATCGACATACGACTGCCCGCCGAGGGCACGCCGCAGCGTCTCGGCGATCGCCTCGAGCTGCGCCTCGGCCTGTGGCTGCTGCTGCGCGCCGAGCGCCGCCGCGTCGCATCAGCCGAACGCCTCGAACGAGCCAGGAGCGCTGCTCATCGGGCGATCCTCGACATTCACGAACGCGAAGCGGCGCACGTCCAGATGCTGCAGTCCTCACGGGCCTGGCGCTGAGACCGACCGAACGGAGAAAGAGATGACACACGCACCGCAGGGCCTGGAGATCCGGCCCGTCTCCATCGTGCCGACGATCGACTCGCCTGACGCGGCCGATTTCGTCGCCATGGTCCAGGTTCGAAACGCCGTGCTCGCCGAGGTCAACGGTCACGCCGACGAGAGCATCACACCCCGGGAACTTCTCGCGGTGTTCCAGCCCGACGAGTATCAGCAGCGCTCGTTGTGGCTGGTGCTCCTCGACGGCGTGGCCGTCGGCCGCGCCGGCGTCGACATCCCGAACGAGGACGGTTCGATCCTCGCCTTCTGGTACATCGACTTGTTGCCCGCCATCTGGGGTCGAGGCGTCGGCAGCGCCGTCCTGGAGCTCATCGAGCAGACCGCACGGGCGCACGGGCGCACGGTGCTGCAGGCATGGACCGCACATCCTGCCGGAGAAGGGCCGCGCATCATGGCGCCGACCGGTTTCGGCAGTATCCCCGACGACCACGCCGCGCGCTTCGCCCGCCGCCACGGGTACACGCTGGAGCAGGTCGAGCGCAACAGCGCCCTCGTGCTCGCCGACGCCGCGCCGAGGCTCGAACACCTGCTCGAGACCGCCGCCGAGGCATCCGCCGCCTACCGCGTGGTGAGCTGGCAGCTGCCGACACCGCCGGAGTTCGTGGCGGGATACGCGTGGATGAAGTCGCGCATGGTGACCGATGCCCCGTCGGCCGAGATCGAATTCGACGAGGAGGTCTGGGACGCGGCGCGTCTCGCCCGCCATGAGAGGCCCTATCTCGACGCGGGACGAGCCCTTCTGGTCACCGCAGCTCAGCACATCGACAGCGGGGAGCTGTGCGCCTTCAACGAGCTCGTCATCGGGAACGACCGCACCGAAGCCACTCACCAGGAGGACACGCTGGTCCTCAAGGAGCACCGGGGCCACCGGCTCGGGATGCGGGTGAAGTGCGCCGGTCTGCTGGAGTGGCGGCACATCGCGCCGCTCTCGCCCCGGGTGCTCACCTACAACGCCGAGGAGAACCGTCCGATGCTCGACATCAACGAGGCGATCGGCTTCGCGCCGATCGCCTACGAAGGCGCGTGGAAGAAGGTGCTCACATGAGCCGGACCCCACCGACGCTCACGGTCCGCCCTCTGGTGGTGCCGAGGTCCGGCGACGACCCCCGGCGCGGTGACATGGACGAGCTCGTGCGGCTCGGCAACGCCGTCAACCGCCACGACGCGGGTCACCCGTTCTTCGATCAGACGGTCAAAGAGGTCCTGCCCGGTTGGCAGGACCAGACGGACCACACCCGTCTGGGGTTCATCGTCGAGCACGACCGGTCGGTGGCGGGGATCGCCACTCTGGTCCTGCCGAACGAGCCGGGTGCATCGACGCTCGAATTCGAGCTCATGGTCGAGCCGGCGCTGCGCGGCGAAGATGTGTGGAACACGCTCCTCGACGTGGTCGAGAAGGCGGCGCGCGAGCACCAGCGGTCGGTGATCCAGACCTGGACTCTGCACCGTCGCGACGCCGTGGGCGAAACGCTCACTCCGCCGACCGGGTACGGCGCGATCCCTTCCGACGATCCTCACGCGCTGTTCCTATCGGCCCACGGGTTCGCCTTCGAGCAGGTCGAACGCAATTCGACCCTCGATCTGCACGGAGATCTGACATCGGTCGCGGACGCTCTGCAGGAAGCCATCGCCTTCGCCGGTCCGGACTATCGTCTGCTGACGTGGGCCGCACCGACACCGCCCGAGTACGCCGATGGCTTCGCCTACACGCTCTCACGCATGGCGACCGACGTCCCCAGCGGCGGGATGGTGTGGGAGGAGGAGACGTGGGATGCCGCGCGTGTCGCCCGCCGTGACGGGAGGCTGCTCGCCGCCGGGAACACGATGTCGGTCGCCGCCGTGTCACACGCTCCGACCGGTCGCATCGTGGCGTTCAATGAGCTGATGATCGGCGCCGACCATTCCGGCACCACGCACCAATGGGGAACCCTGGTGGTGAAGGAGCATCGCGGCCACCGCCTCGGCACGATCGTGAAGTGCGCGAATCTGCTGCGCTGGCACGACCTGGTGCCCGAATCTCCACGGGTCTCCACCTTCAATGCCGAGGAGAACCGCCCGATGCTCGACATCAACGAGGCCATCGGCTTCGTACCGGCCTCGTATGCGGGCGCCTGGAAGAAGGTGCTGTCATAGAGCGGATGCCGCGACCCGCGGCATCCGTTGACACCAGGCGCAGTAATGGCTGGACCGGTTCATGAACGACACACGCACGATCGGCCGACCGCATCGGTCGCAGGGTGCACCCGTGCGGCCGTAGGCATGGAGGGAGCGGGCGAAGTAGCCCGCCTGGCCGTTGACGTTGACGTACTGCGCGTCGAAACTCGTGCCGCCTTCAGCGAGCGCTCGCTCGAGCACACCGCGGACTTCGCTCAACAGCCTGTTGACGGCGCGGGTGGAGAGGGCGGCAGCCGGTGTTCCGGGATGTATGCGTGCGGCCCACAGCGCCTCGTCCGCATAGATGTTGCCGACACCGCTGAGCGTCGTCTGGTCGAGGAGGACCCGCTTGACGGCCGAGCCCTTCTTGGCCATCGCGCTGCGCAGCCGCGCGTCGTCGAAAGCGGGATCGAGGGGGTCGCGGGCGATGTGAGCGACCTGTGTCGGAACAGCGGCCACGTCGGTACCCCGGCCGCCGGGCGCGCCGTCAGCGGTGGGGACGAGTTCGTCCACGGCCAGCGAACCGAAGGTGCGCTGGTCGGCGAAGACGATCGCGAGCTCCCCGTGATCGGGGTGCTCGATATTCACTCGCACGCGTTCGTGCCTCTCGACGGCGGCGTCTGCTTCCCGGAGAAGCATCTGCCCGCTCATGCCGAGATGCGCGACGATGGCAGAGGGCCGCGCTCCGACGGCATCGTGGAGCGGCAGCCACAGGAACTTGCCTCGGCGAGCGGCCCCCACGATGCGGCGGTCCGTGAGCAGACCCTCGAAATGCAGACCACTCCCCGCGTGCCGCGTGAGCGCCCGCTCGTCCCGCACGGCGACGCCCGTGATGACCGCGCCGGTGACCGCCGGTGCGAGGCCGGCGCGGACGACCTCCACCTCGGGGAGCTCGGGCATGATCAGTCAGCCGGGAGGGCGGTCGACACCGAGGTCAACTCGTACCACGCCGTCAGGGCCGCGGCCATCTCCGCCTGCTTCTTGCTCGAACCCGACCCCTGGGCCGAGGTCGCGCCGACGTTCACGGTCGCCGTGAACCTGCGGTCGTGGTCGGGGCCGGAGGAGGTGACGGTGTACGTCGGAGGGTGCTCCCCCGAGTGGGCGGCGAGTTCCTGCAGGCTCGTCTTCGGGTCCATGGCCGCACCGTAGCGCTCGGGATTGGCCAGGAGCGGCTCCACGAGTCGCAGAACGAGTGCAGTCGCCGCATCCGGTCCCGTGGACAGGAAGGTCGCACCGATGATCGCCTCCATGGTGTCGGCGAGGATCGAGTCCTTGTCGCGCCCGCCGGTCTGGTCCTCACCGCGACCGAGGAGGATGAACTGTCCCAGGCCGATCCCACGGGCGATCTCGGCGAGGGCCACCGTCGAGACGACACTGGCCCGCCGCTTGGCGAGCGCGCCCTCTTCGAGCTCGGGATGCGCGGTGAACAGACGCACGGTCACCGCCTGGCCGAGCACCGAGTCGCCGAGGAACTCCAGGCGCTCGTTGTGCGGGGACTGGCCGTGCTCGTAGGCGTAGGAGCGGTGAGTCAGCGCCAGCGACAAAAGCTCGGGGTCGATGTCGACCCCGAGCTTGTCGGTGAGCACCGCGTGCAGCGATGCGGCGTCACTCACGATCAGACGTCGGCGACCTTGCGGCCTTTGTACTCGAGGAACAGCTCGGTGCCCTGCGAGTCGGTGACGACCTTCGCCTGGTGCGGGCGGCTGTAGACGGTCTTGCCGTTCTCGACGGTCTTGACGAGCGTGGTGGGTTCTGCCTTCCACTGCGCGCGACGCGATCGGGTGTTCGAGCGGGAGACCTTCCGCTTCGGGGGGTTACCTGCCATGGCTAGCTCTCTTCTGTGTTCTCGACGCGAACGCGATCCGCCGTGAGGCGCGGTCCGACGTCGTCGTGGTCTGGTGTGTAGTCCTGGAGCGCAGCCCAGCGAGAATCGATGTTCTCGCGCTGCGGTTTTTCGGTGCCGACGGCCAGGCGCTCACCCGTGACCGGATCAAGGCCGGGGCAATCCGGCTGGCATATCGGCTGAAACGGAAGCGATAGGACGATCGCATCTCTGACCAGAGTTTCAAGATCCACGTGGTCGTCTTGAACCTCGAAGTCAGTTGTCTCCTTCTCAGGATACGCGAAAAGCTCCTGAAACTCGACTTCGACGGGCGCGTCGACATCGTTCAGGCAACGACCGCAGACGCCGGTGTAGTTCGTCGAGGCCATCCCCGAGACGAGGATGCCCTCGTGGACCGACTCCGCCCGGGCGTCGATCGCGATCTCGGCCCCCTCAGGGACGGACACGAGACCCTCTCCGAGCTTCTCGGGCGACGGCACATCGAGCGTGAACTCCCGCATCTCGCCGGGAAGGTGGACGATGTCGCGCACCTGCAATGCGAACGGACCTGGTCTCTGCTTTCTCACGAGGGTCAATCGTACCGGCGATGCGCTGAACGGGACCCGAGCGTGGCGCAGCCCGATCAGTCCCTGGGGGCGCCGGTGTCCAGGAAGCGTGCCACCGCAGGCGGCACGAACGGTGAGACATCGCCGCCCAGCGACGCGACCTGGCGGACGAGGGAGCTGGACACGAGGGCATGAGAGGGGTCGGGAAGCAGGAAGACGGTCTCGACATGCGCGAGATGACGGTTCACGATCGCCATGGGGGTCTCGTACGCGACGTCGACCTGGGAGCGGATGCCTTTGACGAGGACGCCCGCGTCCACGTCGGTGGCGTAGTCGACGAGAAGGCCCATGCTCCACGACGCGATCACCACATCGCCGTCGATGCCGTCCTCCTCGATGGACTGCTGCAGCAGAGCGAGGCGCTGCGCGATGGGCAACATGGCCTCCTTGCCGGGATTGTGGACCACCAGGACATGCAGTTGGTCGTACAGGCCGGCGGCTCGACGGATGACATCGAGGTGGCCCAGCGTGGGGGGATCGAAGGATCCCGGTACGACGGCGATCCGGCTGTTCATGCCGACAGCCTACAGATGCCGCCTGACGTCAATTCTTCGCGAGCGCCGCGCGCTCCTCCATACCCACGCGTCGTTCGATCGCTTCCGCGAGTCCCGGATGCCGCGTCAGGGCGGGGTCCTCGGCGAGCACGGTCTCGGCTTCGGCGCGCGCCTCGGCGATGAGATCGGCGTCCTTGACCACCCGCAGAAGACGCAGGGAGGAACGGGCGCCGGACTGCGCGTCACCCAGGACATCTCCCTCGCCGCGCAGCTCGAGATCGACTTCTGCCAGCTCGAAGCCGTCCGTCGTCGAGGCGACGGCATCGACGCGAGCGCGGGCGGGCGTTCCCGCGGCGGCTTCGGTCACGAGCAGACAGAGCCCCGGCACTCCCCCGCGGCCCACGCGACCGCGCAGCTGATGGAGCTGAGACACGCCGAATCGGTCCGCTTCCAGGATGGCCATGGTCGATGCGTTGGGCACATCCACGCCGACCTCGACGACCGTGGTGGCCACGAGCACGTCGATCTCGCCGCGGGCGAACGCCTGCATGACGGCGTCCTTCTCGTCGGACGGCATGCGGCCGTGGAGGATCTCGACACGGATGTCGGTGAAGGCCGGATGCCGCGAGAGGGAGTCCGCCGCCTGGACGACCCCCCATCGCGTCACGGGCGTCTCACCGTCGACCGGCGCCGGGAGCGGCCCGACGGCGTCGTCGGTGACGGGCCCGTCCTTGCCGCCGGCATCGGCGTCGATCGCCGCGCACACGACGAAGGCCTGGTGGCCTTTGCCTACTTCTTCGGCGATGCGCTCCCACACGCGCCCGAACCACGCGGGCTTCTCGGCGAGGGGGGCGACGAAGGTCTGAATGCCTGCACGCCCCGCCGGGAGCGTGCGGATGGTCGACACGTCGAGGTCACCGAAAACGGTCATCGCGACAGTCCGCGGAATCGGTGTGGCGGTGAGGACGAGAGCGTGCGGCGCCATCCCCTTCGCGCGAAGCAGTTCGCGCTGTTCCACTCCGAAGCGATGCTGCTCGTCCACCACGACCAGGCCGAGATCGGCGAACGTCGTCGTCTCGCTGAGCAGAGCGTGCGTACCGATGACGATGAGTGCTTGGCCGGATGCCGCGCGGAGCGCCGCCTTTCGCCGCTCCGCCGCGGGCATCTGCCCCGTCAGGAGGATCGGCATGACCTCCGGCGCCAGACGGGGCCCCAGCATCCGGGCGATCGACCGCACGTGCTGGCCGGCGAGCACCTCGGTCGGCGCGATGAGGGCGGACTGACCGCCCGACTCGGCCACCTGCAACATCGCGCGCAGTGCCACCAGCGTCTTCCCGGAACCGACCTCGCCCTGCACCAGCCGGTTCATCGGCCAATCGCCGACGAGATCGTGGGCGACCTGCGCGCCGACGCCGATCTGGTCGTCGGTGCGATCGAAGAGAAGACCGGCATCGAACCGCTCGAGCAGCCCGCCGGCGTGCGCGGGCCGCGCGGTCGCCGACAGCGCCCGCACGAACTGCCTCTGCTGGAGCAGGGCGACCTGCAGAACGAGGGCCTCGTGCATGCGGAGCGTGGCGCGCGCAGGCGCGATCTGGTCCTCGAAATCGGGACGGTGGATGCGCTCGATGGCAGTGCGCGCGTCGAGAAGACCGCGCTGCACGCGAAAGGCTTCGGGAAGGGGGTCGGGCACCGGACCGAGACCGTCCAGGACGTGCCGCACGATCTTGGAGATCTGCCAACTCGGCAGCGCACCGGTCGCCGGGTAGATCGGGATGGGCAGGCGGGCGTACGCTTCGGCGTTCATCCGCGCTTCGGCTTCGTCCTCGAACAGCTCGTAGTCGGGGTGCGCGAGCTGCTTGTTCCCGCGGTACTCCCCCACCCTGCCCGAGAAGATGCCGCGTCTCCCCGGAGCCAGCTCACGCAGGCGCCAGGCCTGACCGAAGAAGGTGAGCGTGAGTTCACCGTTGCCGTCGCTGATCGCCACCTCCATGAGCGAACCCTTGCGGTTCTGCATCCGTCGCTCGGAGGCGCGGGTGACCTCCGCGACGATCGTGACCGTCTCACCGACGGGGAGCGAGCTGATCGGGGTGAGCTCCCCGCGCAGGACGTAGCGCCGCGGGTAGTGCGCGAGAAGATCACCCAC
This sequence comes from Microbacterium songi, assembly GCF_042747925.1. Lineage (NCBI taxonomy): Bacteria > Bacillati > Actinomycetota > Actinomycetes > Micrococcales > Microbacteriaceae > Microbacterium > Microbacterium songi. The sequence continues at coordinate 160,948 of NZ_JBHZIE010000002.1, read as the reverse complement.
CGTATGCATGCCGAAGGCACGCTGGAGCGGGGCCGCGGTCTTGCCGCCCACGACGCCGTCCAGACGCGACTCCAGAGTGAAACCCGGCATCCTCCGAGTCTAGGCAGACCCGCCGACGGCGGTGTCCGGTCATGGCCCGGCCGGGTCCCGCGACGACCGCTTCGGTTATCGTGAACGGGTGACTCGCATCATCGCCGGCCGCGCGGGCTCCATCCCGCTGGAAGTCCCGGACGCCGGCACCCGCCCCACCAGCGATCGTGTGCGCGAATCGCTGTTCGGGGCGCTCGAGTCTGCGGAGGCGCTGCGCTCGGCCGCGGTGCTCGACCTGTACGCAGGCACGGGAGCGCTCGGGCTGGAAGCGTTGAGCCGCGGCGCGGCATCCGTGGATCTCGTCGAGAAGTCCCCGCACGCCGCCACCGTCGCGCAGCGCAACGCCGACAAGGTCGCGAAGTCCGTCGGTCGAACAGGGATCGTCCGCGTGCACAGGGCGGCGGTCGCGGCGTACCTGGCGATCCCGCGCGGACCCTTCGACATCGTCTTCCTCGATCCTCCGTACGACCTGGACGACGCGGCACTGAGGGACGCGCTCGGCCTGCTCGGCCCTTCGCTGACGCCCGCTGCGACCGTCATCGTCGAGCGCGCGACCCGATCGGGTTCGCCCTCGCTGCCGGAGAGCCTGACGCACGCGCGGCACAAGCGGTACGGGGACACCACACTGTGGTGGGTCCACCCGTCGGAATCGGAGCGGCGCGAGGGCGCCACGGTTCCGCTCGACCGGAGTCAGCCCGACGACGAGTCCCAGTCGCGATAGGGGTCCCACCCGTCCCGCCCGGCCCAGGGCGCACCGTCCACCAGGACGGGTGTCGTCGCGGTCGCGCGGACCGCGCCGATAACTCGGAAGCCGGCGGGCAGGGGTGCGTGCGCGGGGAACGTCGTCAGCAGCGCATGGTCCTCTCCCCCGGAGAGAGCGACGTCGATGTCGGGACCCAGGGCGTCGCTCATCAGATCCAGGGTGACTCCGGATGCCTCGGCCATCCGTGTCGCGTCCAGCAGCAGCCCGTCGGACACGTCCATCATGGCGGTCGCGCCCGCGCGAGCGGCCACCGGCCCGAGGCGGAGAGGCGGCGTCGGACGCAGCTGAGCGGCCAGGTCGGCCCGCTGCTCGGCGTCGAGGGCACCGACATCGACAGGCACCGGCTGGGACGAGGCATCCCGGAACCTGCCGAACAGCAGCGCGAGGCCGCGTCCCGCGCGACCGATGTCGCCGGCGACGGCCACGACATCGCCCACTCGTGCTCCGCTCCGGCGGACGGGCATGATCCCGTCGAGACTTCCGAGAGCAGTGACCGCGACGGTGAGGGTGTGCGAAACGGTGAGGTCGCCCCCTTCGACGCGGCATCCGGGTGCCAGCGCCTCGCACGCGGCACGCAGGCCCTCGGCCAGACCGGTGACGAAGGAGAGTCGCGTGGTCTCGGGCATCGCCAGCGCCACCAGCAGAGCGGTCGGCCTCGCGCCCATCGCGGCGATGTCGGCCAGATTGACGGCGGCGGATTTCCAGCCGAGATCGAACGCGCTCGACCAGGCGAGCCGGAAGTCGGGGCCGTGGACGAGGGTGTCGGTTGTCGCCACCACGCGGGCATCGGGCGCGGCGATCACGGCGGCGTCGTCTCCCGGGCCGACCTCCGCGTCCGAGGGACCGAACACGTTCAGGATCGCGCGCAGGACCGCGCCCTCGGTGAGCTCGCCGACGACGGGATCGCCCGTCCGCCCGGTCCTCGTGCTCATAGCCCCACGGTAGCCTGGAGTGGTGCGCCGCTTCGTCCGTCCCCTTGCCGCAGCGCTCGTGCTCCTCGCCTCGCTCTCGGTCTCGAGCTGCGCCGCGACGGTGTCGCTGCAACCCGCCGCGTCGGCGAACGACCCTGCATGCGCAGACGTCTCCGTGCGGCTTCCGGCCACCGTCGGCGGAGAAGCCCGTCGGTGGACGGACGCCCAGGCCACGGGCGCATGGGGTGATCCGGCCGCCGTCATCCTGACCTGCGGGCTCGCGGCTCCCGGCCCCTCGACGCTGCCGTGCCAGACGGTCGGCGGCGTGGACTGGCTGATCGACGACGCGGATGCCCCGAAGTACCGGTTCACGACGTTCGGTCGATCGCCGGCGGTCGAGGTCTACCTCGACTACGACGTCGTCGGCGGTGCGGACACCCTGTCCGAACTCAGCAGCGCCGTGTCGACACTGCCCACAGACGGCAGCGTATGCACGGCCCGCCCGACCAGCTGAGCGCCGGTCGGAGCCCGTCAGGCCGCGCCGCGCTCCCGTGCGGTGTCGACGAGCTCTGAGATCAGCGCCGAGTAGGTCAGCCCGCTCGCGATCCAGCACTTCGGGAACATCGAGATCGGCGTGAACCCGGGCATCGTGTTCAGCTCGTTGACGACGGGGCCGTCTTCGCTCAGGAAGAAGTCCACGCGCGCGAGCCCCTGGCCGGCGACCGCCTCGAACGCCTCGAGCGCCATCCGCTGGAGCGCATCGATTTCCGACTCCGCGAGCTCCGCCGGGCAGACGACGTCGACACCGTCGCCGCCGAGGTATTTGCCCTCGAAGTCGTAGAACTCGCGCGTGGTCAGGACGATCTCTCCGGGCAGCGAGGCGCGGTCGGAAGCCCCGCCTCGGCCCTCGAGCACACCCACCTCGATCTCACGCCCGCGCAGGCCCTCCTCCACGAGCACCTTGTCGTCTTCGGCGAACGCGATCTCCAGAGCCGCCGCGAGTTCCTCGGGACCATGGACCTTCGAGACGCCGACGCTCGAACCCGCCCGCGCGGGCTTGACGAACCACGGGAACGAGAACGCGGCGGCACGACGGGCGACGTCGGCCGTGGCATCCGGATCTCCCGACCATTCGCGCTTGCGGACCGTCACCCACGGAGCGACCGGGACGCCGGCGGCCTGCAGCGCGATCTTCATGAAGTGCTTGTCCATGCACAGCGCGGAATCGAGGACACCACCGCCGGCGTAGGGCAGCTCGAGCGTGTCGAAGAAGCCCTGGATCGTGCCGTCCTCACCGTGCGGTCCGTGCAGGATCGGCAGAACGACGTCGACGTCGCCGAGATCGTCGATGGCGCCGTCCACCTGCCGTACGCGCAGACCGTGCTCGCCGGCCGCCTCCGGCCACAGGATCCGCGTGCCGTTGTCGGCGACTTCGGGCATGTGGGCGGGGTCGAGAGTGAACTTGTCGGGGTCGTCCTCCTCGAGGACGAAGGCCCCCTCCCGGGTGATGCCGACGGGGATGACGCGGAACCGCTCGCGATCAATCGCGCGCAGCACTCCCCCCGCCGTGGCGGAACTGATCGAGTGTTCGCTGGAGCGACCTCCAAAGAGCACCACCACCGCCGGCTTGTCCATTCTGAGTCCTCTCGCCTTTCGGCCGATCATCGTCTGTCGTCAGGTGCGGGGCGATCTCCCGCGGATTCATCTGGCCGTCGAGCACACGCTTGACCTGCTCGACGATCGGCATCGCGACCCCGCTCTCGCGGGCGAGCTGCAGGATGGGTGCCACGGAGGCGAGGCCTTCCGCGGTCTGGTTCATCTGCTTGACGACATCCTGGAAGCTGTAACCCTGGCCGAGCAGACGGCCCGCCGTGTTGTTGCGGCTCAGCGGCGACTGGCACGTCGCGATCAGGTCGCCCAGTCCCGCCAGACCCTGCAGCGTCTCGGCCTGCGCGCCCTGAGCGACAGCGAAGTCCGTCATCTCGACGAGGCCGCGGGTGATGATCGACGCCTTCGTGTTCTCGCCGTACCCGACGCCGTCGACGATGCCGATCGCGACGGCGATGAGGTTCTTCAGCACGCCGCCGAACTCAGTGCCGATGACGTCGGTGTTGACGAAGGTGCGGAAGTAGTGATTGCGCGCGCGGCGGGCGACCGCGTCGGCCGTCTCCTGGCTCGTTGAGGAGATGACGGCTGCGGTCGGCTGCTCCCGCGCGATCTCGAGAGCGAGGTTGGGACCGGATGCCACGGCGATCCGGTCGGGGTCGCAATCCAGTTCCTGCTCGATCACCTGGCTCATGCGCAGGCCGCTACGGCGTTCCACGCCCTTCATCAGCGACACGATCGGCGAGTCCGATGACGACACCAGGGGCCGGACCGCCTTGAGATTCTGACGCAGTGCCTGGCTGGGGATGGACAGATAGACCTGGTCGGCGCCGTCCAGCGCCGCCGAGAGGTGGTGGGTGGCTGACATCTCGCGGGGCAGGTTGATGCCGGGCAGGTACTCGCTGTTGCGCTTCGCCTCGTTGATCTCGGTCGCGAGCTCCGGCCGGCGTGCCCACATCGTCACGTGGGCGCCGCCGTCGGCCAGCACCTTTCCGAACGTGGTACCCCAGCTGCCGGCGCCGAGGACGGTCACCCGTGGCAGCGCGGCATCGGACTTACGGCTCAAGGCGCCCCGTCTCCCTCTGGCCGTGCGCCGACGGGTTCCAGCGCTCGGCCGGTGCCTTCTCGTCACGCAGATCTTCGAGCAGCAGCGTGATGGCGCTCATGAGACGGTCGGTCGCCTCGGCCAACGCGGCGGGCTTGGCGTGCTGCCCCTTCAGGTCGGACAGGTCGACCGGGGCCCCGATCGCCACGGTGACGAGCTTGCGCGGCGGCCAGAAGCTCACCTTCTTGCCGTAGCGCGCCATCACGTTCTGCGCTCCCCAGTGGGCCATCGGGATCAGAGGGATGTCGGCTTCCAGAGCAAGACGGACCGCACCGGTCTTGCCGCGCATCGGCCACATACCGGGGTCACGCGTGAGCGTGCCCTCGGGGTAGACGACCACACCTCGACCATGGCGGACGAGCGTCTCGGACGCGTCGAGTGTCTTGCGGGCGGACGCGCTCGAGGACGTTCGCGCCACCGGCACCATGCCCGTCACGCGCAGCGCCCATCCGAGCACCGGCACGTGGAAGAGGCTCTCCTTGGCGAGGAAGCGGGGCGGCCGACCGAGACGCCAGATGGCGATGGCGACCGCAATCGGGTCGATCTCGGTGTAGTGGTTCGGAGCGAGGACGTAGGCGCCGTTGCGAGGCATCGAATCCCCGGGACGCACGCGGATCTTCATGAGGATGCTGGCGAGCGGAACCACGATCGATGCCAGGAACCAGAAGACGAACGGGCGAGGTTCTCGGGGACCGCCGTGTGGCGGGTCAGCCTGTGACGTGCGATCCACCGCGGTGTCAGCCGATGACGTCGAAGTCGGCGCCGAGGGCGTCGAGCTTTGCGAAGAACTTCTCGTACCCACGGCGGATGATGCCGACGTTGCGGACGATCGATTCCCCCTCGGCGGCGAGAGCGGCGATGACGTAGCTGTATCCGCCGCGCAGGTCGGGCACCTCGACGTCGGCACCATGCAGGGGGGTGGGCCCATTGATGACGGCGGCCTGTTCGAGCGCCCTGCGTGGGACACGGCGTCCGGCGGAATCGATCCCCTGCGGGTGCACCACGATGTCGGCGCCCATCTGGACGAGTGCCTCGGTGAAGCCGAGGCGGTTCTCGTAGACGGTCTCGTGTACCACAGACTCGCCCGGTGCCTGCGTGAGCGCGACGATCAAGGGCTGCTGCCAGTCGGTCATGAATCCAGGGTGGACATCGGTCTCGACCACGACCGGCTTGAGCGCGCCGTCGCGTCGGAACTGGATGCCGTCCTCGCGGACGTCGAACCAGCCGCCCGCTTTGCGGAACACATTGAGGAACGTGAGCATCTCCTGCTGCTTCGCGCCCCGTACGAAGATGTCGCCGTCGGTCGCCAGAGCCGCGCAGGCCCACGAGGCGGCTTCGTTGCGGTCGAAGATCGCCCGGTGGTCGTAGCCGCGCAGGGAGTCGACGCCCTCGATCAGGATGACGCGGTTCGGCTCGTAGGAGATGATCGCGCCCATCTTCTGCAGAACGGCGATCAGGTCCATGATCTCGGGCTCGATAGCGGCATTGCGGAGCTCGGTCACGCCGCGCGCCTTCACGGCCGTGAGCAGAACCTGCTCCGTGGCCCCGACGCTCGGATAGGGCAGTTCGATGTCGGCGCCGTGCAGGCCGTTCGGCGCCGTGATCCGAATGCCTTCGTAGCTCTTGTCCACGACCGCCCCGAATGCCCGCAGTGCATCCATGTGGAAGTTGATGGGCCGGTCACCGATGCGGCAGCCGCCGAGATCGGGGATCAGCGCCTCGCCGAGAAGGTGCAGGAGCGGGCCGCAGAACAGAATCGGAATGCGGGACGCTCCGGCATGCGCATCGATCTCCTCGAAGTGCGCCGACACCGCGCCCGCGGGGTCGAGGATCAGGGTGCCCTCTTCGTCGCCGTCTTTGACCGTCACACCGTGCACCTCGAGCAGCGAGCGCACGACCTTCACGTCGCTGATGTCAGGGACGTCGCGAAGGACGCTCGGGGTCTCCCCGAGTAGCGCCGCCACCATGGCTTTCGTGACGAGGTTCTTCGCACCCTTCACGTCGACGACCCCGCTCAGGGGTCGTCCTCCGCGGATGGCGAGAGTCTCACCTGCTACTTCTCTCGACCCCGCCTGGGGGGTGGATCCATCGCTGAGAAGCGTCTTCATAGGTCGACCTCACTTGTGTGTCTCGAGGGCAGTGCTGATGGTCGACGGTCCTCGTGGGACCGTCGGATCAGGCTACGGAACAGGAAGCGTCCGCGGCCGCCACGCCTCGCGGCGGGCCTCGAACTGCGCGATCTTGTCTGCGTTGCGCAGTGTCAACCCGATGTCATCGAGTCCTTCGAGGAGCCGCCACCTAGTGTAATCATCGATGTCGAAAGGCACCTCGAGGTCGCCGATCACGGCGCGGCGCTCCCCCAGATCCACCGTCATGCGGATGCCCGGCTGCGCGTCGATCGCCGCCCAGATCCGTTCCACATCGTCTTCGGCGATCGTTCCGGTGACGAGGCCCTGCTTGCCGGCGTTGCCGCGGAAGATGTCCGCGAACTTCGGGCTCAGGACGACGCGGAAGCCGAAGTCGCGCAACGCCCACACGGCGTGCTCGCGGCTGGAGCCCGTACCGAAATCCGGCCCGGCGACGAGAACGCTCGCGCCCTGGAACTCCGGCCGGTTGATCACGAACTCCGGGTCCTGCCGCCAGTTCGCGAACAGGGCGTCTTCGAAGCCGGTCTTGGTGACGCGCTTGAGGAAGACGGCGGGGATGATCTGGTCGGTGTCGACGGCTGAGCGCTTCAGCGGCGCGGCGATGCCCGTGTGCGTGGTGAACTTCTCCACGATCAGACCTCCGCCTTCGCATCGGACGGGAGCCCCGCCGGGGCGGACTCCTCGAGGTCGCTCGGACTCGAGAGCGTCCCGCGGATCGCGGTCGCGGCGGCCACCAGCGGTGACACCAGGTGGGTGCGACCGCCTTTGCCCTGCCGGCCCTCGAAATTGCGGTTGCTCGTGGATGCGCATCGCTCGCCCGGCGCCAGCTGATCGGGGTTCATGCCCAGGCACATCGAGCACCCGGCGAATCTCCACTCAGCGCCGAAGTCGAGGAAGATCTTGTCGAGGCCCTCGGCCTCGGCTTCGAGCTTCACGCGCGCGGATCCGGGCACGACCATGACGCGCACGCCCTCGGCCTTGGTGCGCCCCTCGACGATCGACGCGAATGCGCGGAGATCTTCGATGCGACTGTTCGTGCACGAGCCCATGAACACCGCGTCCACGGCGACGTCTTTGAGCGGCGTGCCGGGGACGAGATCCATGTACTCGATCGCCCGTTCGGCTGCCGCACGATCGTTGGGGTCGTCGAAATCAGCCGGTGTGGGCACGACGTCGCTCAGCGACACGCCCTGGCCGGGGTTCGTGCCCCAGGTCACGAAAGGCTCGAGTTCGGCGGCGTCGAGGAAGACCTCGGCGTCGTAGACGGCGCCCTCGTCGCTCGGAAGAGTGCGCCAGTAGGCGACGGCGTCGTCCCAGTCCTGACCCTGCGGCGCGTGCGGCTTGCCCTTGACGTACTCGAAAGTGATGTCGTCGGGCGCAACCATCCCCGCACGGGCGCCCGCTTCGATCGACATGTTGCACATCGTCATGCGGCCCTCCATGGAGAGCGAGCGGATGGCACTCCCACGGAATTCGAGCACATAGCCCTGGCCGCCGTTGGTCCCGATCTTCGCGATGACGGCGAGGATCACGTCCTTGGCGGTGACCCCGGGCTTGAGGTCGCCCTCGACCGTGATCGCCATGGTCTTGAACGCTTTCAGCGGCAGCGTCTGCGTCGCCAGCACGTGCTCTACCTCGCTCGTCCCGATGCCGAACGCCATGGCCCCGAACGCGCCGTGGGTGGAGGTGTGCGAATCGCCGCACACGACGGTCACTCCCGGCATCGTGAGACCGAGCTGCGGTCCCACGACGTGCACGATGCCCTGCTCCTTGTCGCCGAGGGAGTGCAGGCGCACGCCGAACTCCGCTGCATTGCGGCGAAGCGTCTCGATCTGCGTACGGCTGGTGAGGTCAGCGATCGGCTTGTCGATCTCGAGCGTCGGGGTGTTGTGATCCTCGGTCGCGATGGTGAGGTCGAGACGGCGCACCGGTCGCCCTTCCGCGCGGAGACCGTCGAAGGCCTGAGGGCTCGTGACCTCGTGCACGAGATGCAGGTCGATGTAGATCAGATCGGGCTCGTCGCCGCTGCCTTTCACGACCAGATGGTCGTTCCAGACCTTCTCCGCCAACGTCAGCGGGCGGTCCGGAATGACGGATGCTTCGGGAATGGGTGTGCTCATTGTTCTGGATGCTCTCCTCTGGTGGGATCAAGCCCGCGAGAAAACTCCGCGACGAGGGAGGCCTGGAACTAGGACTCGTCGCGGCCGCTAAGGAGTCGAGCGATCCGCACCCACAGAGGCTACCACCGCCGCCGGGCACGCCTCGGCATCGGCGCCGCGACCACGTGCCCGCGACCGTTCGCGGCGACGCTCCGCGCCGCGCCCTCCGGACGCCCGCCCGCCGGCCCGCCGGCGAACGGGCGCGACGCGCCGTGTGCGGCGGGGGCTGCGGGCGGGTTGCGGCGTGTCGCGACCGTTCGCGGCGGGCCGGGGTGCGCGAACGTCGGCGTGAGCACGGGCAAGGCCGCAGCATCCGGGCACTGTGCCACTTCCTCCCCAACCAGCGCGATGGATGCCGTGTCCCCATCCTCGACACGGCATGAGTGTGGGGCCGGAGAGTCGAACAGACTCGCCCGATGCCGCGACCCCGACCTCTTCCCTCGGAGCAGCTCGGTCGAGCCTTTTCGGTCGCAGAGGCGCTGCGGTGCGGCGTACCAGCGTCTCGACTGCGGCGCGGCGACCTGATCAGCCCCTTCCGCGGCGTTCGCCTCGCGATCGCCGACGACGGATGGCAGCCCCGCTGCGCGGCTTATGCGACGCGGATGCCGGAGACCGTCGTCTTCTCACACGTGACGGCCGCGCGTCTCTGGCTGATGCCACTTCCGCAGCACCACCGGGAGGACGAACGGATGCACGTGACGGCCGTGGACGCTCGCGCCCCTCGCGGTCGGGGCGTGGTCGGCCACACCACGACACGCAATCCGCCGACGGAGACGATCCGCACACTCCGTGCAACATCTCCCGCCCGCACATGGGCTGATCTGTCGACGGTGCTCACCGTCGACGAGTTGGTGATCATCGGGGACGCGCTGGTGGGTCCACCGGTGTCGATCTCCACGTGCTCGGAATTGGCGCAGGCGGTTCACGAGCACGCCGGCCGTCGCGGAAGTGCTGCGCTCCACGAAGCGATGCCGCTGATCAGGGTGGGCTCGCGGTCGCCACGGGAGAGTCGGGCACGACTGGCGATCGTCCGGGCCGGGTTGCCGGAACCGGAGGTCAACGGCGAGATCGTCCTGCCGCGGCGAATCGTGCACGGCGACCTCGTGTTCCGTTCGTGGCGGGTGGTCGTCGAATACGAGGGGGATCAGCACCGCACGGATGCCTGGCAGTGGGCGCACGATCTCGAGCGCTACAACGATCTCGCGGAGGCTGGTTGGCTGTTGATCCGCGCGTCGCGATTCCTCCCCGATGCTGATCTCGCGTCGCGCGCACGTCGTGCGCTGCGTGTGCGCGGGTGGACGGGGTGATCCGAGGAGGCGGACCCCGTCCTGGGCACTCGAACGGGCGCGACACGCCGTAGGTCGCGGACCGCGGGGGCAGGACACGGCGCGTCGCGACCGTTCGCGAGGCTTCCGGTGCCGAGTCGCTGAACGACCTCTCGCGCGGTCGAGCGACCGGTCCTCGGCGCGAACGGGCGCGACATGCCGTAGGTGGCGGACTGCCGGGGCGCGACACGGCACGTCGCGACCGTTCGCCGAGGTCGACCGCGCGCGAGGCGCCCCGGTCGGCGCGGGATCAGCCGCGCGGACCGGACGGGTCGGGGTGGTCGACGGTGGTCGGGGTGCCTTTCTCGTCCGCCACCGAGGACGCGGCATCCACCGGTGTCGCCGGGGCCACCGGCGGTTCCGCGGCCGGAGCCTTGTCGGCGTCGCGCTTGGACGCGATGAGGCTCGCGATCGTCGCGACGGCCATGGAGGCGATGATAACTCCCAGCGACATCCAGGTCGAGATCTCGGGTGCCCACTCGATGTGCTCGCCGTTGTTGATGAACGGCAGCTCATTGACGTGCATCGCGTGGAAGATCAGCTTCAGACCGATGAACGCCAAGATGAACGCGATGCCGTAGTGCAGGTAGCGGAGGCGATCGAGGAGGTCGCCCAGAAGGAAGTACAGCTGACGCAGACCCATGAGGGCGAAGATGTTCGCCGTGAAGACGATGAACGGGCTCGTGGTGATGCCGAAGATGGCCGGAATCGAGTCGATCGCGAAGAGCAGGTCGGTCACACCGATCGCCACGAACACGATGATCATCGGAGTGAACATCTTCTTGCCGTTCACCACGGTCCGGATCTTCGCGCCGTCGTAGTGATCGCTGATGTCGACGGTGCGCCGGATGAGGCGGACGATGAAGTTCTCGCGCTTCACCTCGTCGTCGTGGTCTCCCCCGGGGAACGCCTGCCGGTAGGCCGTCCACACCAGGAACGCGCCGAAGATGTAGAAGATCGGGCTGAAGTTCTCGATGACCGCGGAGCCCACGAGGATGAACGCGCCGCGCAGGATCAGGGCGATGATGATGCCCACCATCAGCACTTCCTGCTGGTAGCGGCGCGGTACGGCGAATTGTCCCATGATGAGGACGAAGACGAACAGGTTGTCGATGGACAGGCTGTACTCGGTCAGCCACCCGGCCACGAACTGCCCGGCGAACTCGCCGCCCGCGAAGATCCACATCAGCCCGGCGAAGATCAGCGCCAGCGTGACGTAGAACACCACCCACAGCGTGGATTCCCTCGTCGACGGGATGTGCGGTCGCTTCAGGATCATCAGGAGATCAGCGGCCAGAATGAGAACCAGCACGACAAGCGAGCCGATCTCAAACCACAGGGGCAATTCGAGGTCCATACGGGCCTTTCCGGGGTGCACAGCAGATCGAGAGTCTCTCCCCCGCAGCATCCGAGTCGCGATGCCGCGGTGCGCGCCCGGGACCCCGACGACGGAGTCCGTGATGACGGACGCGCAAGGACGGGATACTCCCCCTCGCGGCCCTCAGGATACCGCGCGCTCGCCATCCGTCGCGGTCGCGACCGATTCCGTCACGCGATTGTTCGATAGCGAGCCCCGCGGCACGGACCCGGTGGGCGCCTCGACGAGCAGGAGATCGATGGTCAGTCGCCGAGCGGGTCGACGGTCAGCGAATATCGCAGAACGATGTTTCCGCCGTCTACGAGCACCTCGGAAGGGGCGAACGCGCCCGTGAGACTGTCGATCACGGACGTTCCCGCCGCGGTGTACTGGCCCGCTTCCACAAGTGGAGCGCCGCCGACCGAGGCCAGAGCGACCTGCCTGACGATGGACCCCTCTTCGCCGTCGATGACCGGGAAGCCGTCGACGAGGACCTCGCCCCCCGCGGCCAGCGATCCGAGGATCAGGGCGATCCGGCTGTCGACGCGACCCGCGGACAGCAGCACGCGGTCGATGTCGGAGACGGCGAGGCCGGGGTTGCGCGAGACCTCCGCGCCGTACTCCGCGCGTGTGGCGGTCGCGCGGGCAGCCGTCGCCGCCGCGACCACAGCGCCTTCCGGGGACACCCTGCGGATCTCGACGCGCTGCGCGCCTTCCCCGAACGCCGCGACCACGGAGGAGTTCTGGATCGCCTGCGAGATGGCGGGCACACCCGTCGTGCGCATCTCTTCGGTGGCGACGACGAAATCGACGGCCCTCCAATTCGCGACCGGGGTCGACGGATCAGTGATCACCCGTTCACTCGCCGAGACGTTGTCATAGATCCATGACTGCGCTGCCGCCGCGCCCGCATCGCCGGACGCCCCCGCCGACACGGACGACCCGCCGTCGGACAGCGCCTGCTGCGGCGGCACGTTCGCGCCGTTGATCGTCAGCACGACCGCGGCGACCGTGACGATGGGCGCGATGATGATCGCCGGCAGCCACTTCTTAACACGTGACGGCCGGGTGCCGAACTCGTTCTGTCGGGGCCAGGTCTTCGACGGGGTTGCGGCATCCGTCGGCTTCTTCGCCTTGAACGCACCCGAATGCTCAGTCGTCGGTCGCTCGGGTTCGGCGCGGGGAGAATCCACCGGCCACCACGTGATCGGCGGAAGTGCGGCGACCTGTGGTGGGGACGCAGCCGCCCGCGCAGGGCCCTCGCGGCGGTCTGGAACGTCGGTGGATGCCGTCGGGTCCGGCGCGTGCACGGTGGACGACACGTCGACCACTGACGCGTCGACCTGCGACTGCTCGATCGGCGAATCCTGCGCCGGATGCACCGGCGTCGCGTCGATCTTCTGAGCCGCGGCCACGCGGGGCCGAGCGGGCTTCTTCGAGGATGCGCGGGGCTTCTGCGGCGGCTTCTTGGAACCCGACTTCGATGTCGGCTTGGCCGTAGGTTTCGACGACGACGACGACGGCGACGTCGCCGGAGTCGGGCTCGCCACGCGGGCCGCCGCGCCCGGACGCGACGGAGCCGGCTTCTTCGCGTCGCGCTGATTCGCGGCGGTCTTCCGGGGCGGTTTCCGGCTGGATCCCTGCGCGGGCGCCGGAGCCCCGTCTACAGACGAGGTCGCGCCGCTGGGCGCGCGGGAGGGGGACTTCTTCGACGCGGAGGGACGCGCGGACGCCTCGGGTTTGGCGGTCATACGCGATATTCGGAGTGCGCCGTCGAACGGATTGCCCGCCGACTGAGACGATCCGTCGTCGGTCGACACTTACCGGGTGAGAGACGAATCGCGAGAATGGTTCCGCTCGGGTCGTCGATGGAGGGACGGAGATGCCGGTACACGAGGAGCGTGGCGACGCGTTGCTGATGGCCCAAGCGGCCGGAGGCAGCGAGCACGCTTTCCGCGCGTTGTACCGCGCCTACGTGCGTCCGGTGTACTGGCTCGCGCACGGACTCGTCGGCAACGACGCGGACGCGCAGGATGTCACGCAGGAGACGTTCCTGGCGGCGTGGCGGAAGCTGCCCGGCATGGAATTGGCCGGCGAGTCCGCGCTGCCATGGCTGATCACCATCTGCCGCTTCCAGTGCGCCAACCGCATCCGGCGGCAGCAGCGCGAACGTCGTCACACGACGACGGCCGTCGACGACACCGTGCCGGACACCGTGGACGTCGCGCAGCAGGTCATAGACGGCGAACTAGCCGAACGCATCCTGCGGGAGGTACGCGGCCTGAGCGACCTCGATCGTGACATCTTCCGGCTGTGCGCCACCGAGGGGTTCGGCTATCAAGCCGCTGCCGACCACCTCGGCGTCACCCATGGCGTGGTGCGCAATCGTCTCTCCCGCATCCGCACCCAGCTGCGGACCGTCGTCAGCGAAACGGAGAGCTCATGAACACGTCCGATCCCGAGAACGGTGAACCCCAGGCCGGCCGGCCGGGACGAGGGGCGGATGCCTCGGCCACTCCCCATCTACCGGTCCTGAGCGCCGCACGCATCGACGAGATGGAGTCCGCGCTGTTCGCCGACATCGCCCGCGATCGGGCGAGCGCAACCGAAGACGCCGCGCGTCGTCATCGTCGACGCCGCCGCGCGTGGACCGGCGTGGGCGCAGCCGCAGCCGTCGTCATCGTGGCGGCGGTGATCTCGCCGATGGTGCTCACTGCCGTGTCGGGCTCATCAGGCGCGGCGTCGTCGGTGGCCGCGCCGGCCGTCGGGCAGGACGAGGTTTCGGGGCGGGCTGAGTCGGGGACGGATGCCGGGTCCTCGGTGTCGGACCTGGCGGGCGGTGAGTCCGCCAGTCTGCCCGCGGCCGACGGCGATCAGACGCGGCAGATCATCGCGACCGGTTCGGCGACGGTGGCGGTCGACGACATCCGCGTGGCGATCCGCCAGATCGGTGACGCAGCCGTCGCATCGGGCGGTTTCGTCGAGTCGATGACGATCGGTCGATCGGGAGTCGTCACGCCGATCGACGGCTCCGGTGGAGCGTCCTACGACATGCTGCCGGTACCCGCCCCCACCGACGGCGGATGGATCTCGGTCCGCGTGCCGTCGGATGAGCTGCCGGCCCTGATCGACACGTTGGGCGATTCCGGCGAGGTGACGGCGTCGTCGATCAGCCGCCAGGACGTGACCGACCAGAGCATCGACCTGCGGGCACGCATCGCCTCGGGTGAAGCGTCTGTCGCCCGTCTCACCGACCTGATGGCTCAGGCGACGAGCGTGGGCGATCTGATCGCCGCGGAGGGCGCCCTCGCCGAGCGGCAGGCCACTCTGGAGTCGTACCAGCAGCAGCTCGACTACCTCCAGGGCCAGGTCGAGATGTCGACCTTGACGGTCACGGTCGTCCCCGCGACGGAAGCGGTGACCGCTGATCCGGCGGGCTTCGGCGATGGGCTGGCCGCAGGGTGGAACGGGCTGGTGGCGACACTGAACGGCATCGTGGTGGCGCTCGGCTTCCTGCTTCCCTGGCTCGTCGTGATCGCCATCATCGGCGGCGTCGTCTGGGCGATCACCCGAGCGGTGCGCGGTCGACGCGCACGCGTCGCGACGCCACCGTCCGACGACTGACCTGACAGCGAGTCGTCGAACGCCCTGCAAGAGACGGAGGGCCGCGTCGTCGACGCGGCCCTCCGTGGACCGCCCGAGGACGTCTCAGGCGCGGGCGGGATCCCAGGTGGACACGAGATCGAGTGCCCGGACCTCGTCGGCGGTGAGTTCCACGCGGGCTCCGTCGAGGAGATCCGCGACCTGCTCGACCCGTGACGCGCTCGCGATGGGGGCCGCGACCGTCGGCTGAGCCCGCAGCCATGCAAGAGCCGTGGCGGCGATCGAGACCCCGTGCGCGTCGCCGATCTCGGCGAGCTTGTCGACGATCGCGAGGCCCGCGGGCGTGGCGTACTTCGCAGCGCCCTCGGCACGGGGCGAACCCTGGCCCGCAGCATCCGTCGAACGGTACTTGCCGGTCAGGAATCCGCTCGCCAGCGCGTAATACGGCACCAAGCTCATCCCGAACTGCTCGGCGACCGGGATGATGCCCTCCTCGACCTCGTTGCGGTGCACGAGGTTGTAGTGCGGCTGGATGGCGACCGGGAGGGCGGAGCCGGCAGCCTGCGCCAGGTCGACCCACTGACGGATGCGGTCGGGTGTGTAGTTCGACACGGCCGTGTAGCGCACGAGGCCGTCTGCGACGAGCTCGCCGAAGGCCGCGACGGTCTCCTCGAGCGGGACGTCCTGGTCGTCGAAGTGTGCGTAGTAGAGGTCGATGGTGTCGACACCCAGACGACGGAGGGAAGCCTCCGCCGCGGCGCGGATGTTCTTGGCAGACAGCCCGGGGAAGTCGGGATGCTGGCTCACCTTCGTTGCGACGACCACACCCTCGGGTCGGCGTGACGCGAGCCATTCGCCGATGATGAGCTCGCTGTCACCCCCGGAGTTCCCGGGGACCCACGCGCTGTAAACGTCCGCGGTGTCGATGAAGTCGCCGCCGCCGGCCACGAACGCATCGAGGATCTCGAAGCTGGCTTCGCGGTCGGCTGTCCAGCCGAACACGTTGCCGCCGAGCGACAGGGGAAGGACGTCGAGGGAGCTGTTTCCGATACGGGTCATGAAGCCGATAACCGGGGGGCGATGCAGTTATTCCCCGGCCGTCGCTCGCCGCGGCGCCGTCAGCCGCGGCGCCGTCAGCCGAGCGTCGGCCGAGCCCCGCGACCGACTCCCGCCTCGAGGTCGCGCGCGGCTGCGAAGACGACCTCTTCCCCGTGCATGGGCCCGATCAGCTGTACGCCGGTCGGCATGCCGTCACCACCCTGGCCCGTCGGCAGAGCCACAGCGGGCAGCCCGAGCAGGTTCACCGCGACCGTGAGACGGATGTCGTGCCAGGCGCGCGTCGCCTCGTGGGGACCGCCGAGGTCGTAGTCGGGCGGACCCATTCGTGCTGTCGAGACCGGACCTAGGAGGACGGGCACATCTCGCTGCAGTCGAGCCCACTCCGAAGCGATGGCCGCGACCTCCGCCCATGCCGAGGCGTAGTCATGGGCGGTCTCGTAGGGCTGGGCGGCCGCGGTGCTCACGCGGAGGAACGACGTCGCAGACCTGCCGAGCGGCAATCCCAGAACTTCGGGATCGAGGGAGATGAGCATGTCGGTGCACGCGAGCCGGCGCCAGATCGCGGCGGCGTCTTCGAGGCGAGGAGCGTCGACGTCGATCACGTCCCACCCGGCGGAGCGCAGCGACGCGGCGGCGCGCGACAGTCCCGCAGCCACGTCGGGCGCCATGTCGGTGTCGGCACGGAGCACCCCTGCGCGGCGTGGCACCCGATCGGCGCGCAGCCCGACCACGGCGGCCGACACGGGGTCGTCGAGGTCGACCCCTCGGATGATGTCGAATACGCGGGCGAGATCGTCGATGGTGCGCGCGAGCGGGCCGTTCACCGAGAACTGCTGCAGCGTGAGGGCGACCGGATGCCCCGCGACCGCCGCACGGGGAACCCGGCCTCTCGACGGCCGCAGACCGCAGATGCCGACCGCGTAGGCGGGGAGGCGCAGTGAGCCGCCGAAGTCGTTGCCCAGTCCCACGGCACTCATGCCCGTGGCCACGGCGACGGCGTCGCCGCCGCTCGACCCGCCGGGACTCCGCCCTCGGTCCCAGGGATTCATCGTCCGGCCGAAGAGATCGTTGTCGGTGTCCCAGCGCATGCCGAAGTCCGGCATGTTGCCCCTGCCGATCGGCACGGCTCCCGCAGCCCGCATGCGTCTCACGATCGTGGCGTCACGCGAGGGCACCGCGTCGGCGAGTGCGCGCCATCCGTTGGTCGTCGCCGACCAGGTCAGGTCGATGTTCTCCTTCACCGAGAAGGGCACGCCCGCGAGTGGTCCTGCGGGCACGCCCGAAGCGATCGCGTCATCGAGGGCGGATGCCTCGGCGCGGGCCCGCTCGGAGAACACGACGGTGAGCGCATTCAGGTCAGGATTGACACGGTCGATCAGCCGGAGATGGGCCTCCACGACCTCGACGGCGGAGATCTTGCGCCCGGAGACCGCAGCGACCAGGTCTGCGGCCGTCCACTCCGTCGGATCGACGTCGTGCGGGGCCGCGTTCACGGAGCGCGACCCGGCAGGTGCGACAGGATCCGTCTCACGTCCTCCGGGTCGAAGTCATCCTCGGACGCGGCGAGCTCGGTCGCGCTGAACCAGCGAACGTCGACGATATCGTCCAGCTCGGAATCGGTCCAATGCTCTGACAGCGGCTCGAATCGCGGCACACGCAGCAGGAAGTACGTGGCATCCGTCTCGTCGTATTCGTGACCGGCGGGAAGCGCCCGCCGCTCGTGCCAGATCGGCTCCCCCAGCGACTCGACGCGCAGGCCCGTCTCTTCGTGGAGTTCGCGCACCGCGGCGGTGTGCACGTCCTCCCCCGGGTCGACGCCCCCGCCGGGAGTCAACCACCGTTCGGGAAGGATGCGGTGGTCCCAGTGGGTCTTCATCAGCAGCACGGCATCGTCTTCATCGAGCACGATGATGCGGGCGGTGTGGCGGACGGTAGGGGGCACGCCGCGATGCTATCCCAGGCCCGTCCGGCAGCCGCGGTCTCCGTGCACGCGGATACGATGCACGTGATCGCTGCGTGCGCGGCGGTCGGAGCGAGGAGACCCGGTGAAGACGACATGGACACCGCTGGCCGTGGCCTACCTGGTGCTCGCGATCATCGGGCTCGTGGGGACGTTCGTGCTGAACGTGTGGAGCGTCGTGGAGGCGCGCAACTACCTCTCCGACGTGTTCGGCAGCGGTCCTGCCGTTTCGTCGATCGGTGTCGACCTGCTCGTGGTCGCCGTGGCGGGCAGCGTGCTGATCGTGGTCGAGGCACGCAGGCTCGGTATGAAGCGTGCGTGGCTGTACATCGTGCTGTCCGCCGTGACGGCGTTCGCGTTCACATTCCCGCTGTTCCTCGCGATGCGCGAGCGCGCTCTCGAGCGCCGTCGTCGCGGCGTCGCGACCGTGCCCACTCGCGACGGAGCGTGATCTCAGAGCAGGAAGGCGTTCGGATCGAACTCGTGGATGGGAATGACCCGCACACGAGGCAGAGGCGCATCGAAGACACGCGCATCGAACTCGAGATCGAACATCTGGATGCCGGGCACCGTGGAGAACCCGATGTTCCGGAACTCCTGGAAGGCGAGGAGTCCGACTCGGCGCTCGTGATCGGCCAGCACGGCGAGATCATCGAGGAAGTCTCCGTCGTGGCTGACGAGCATGACGTCGTCGTCCCGCTCCACCAGCGCCTGCAGCGTGCGCTGGATCGCGATGTCCACGACCTTCTCATCGGGGGCTCCGGAAAGCGGGATGACGCGGTAGTCCATGGCCTTCAGCGCCTGCACGAAGGTCATCGGGATTCCCGCTGAGGCATTGAGGAAGAAGAGGCCCTGCGCACGCTGATTCCACGTCCGTGCGGCGAACGCGCTGACGCGATCCCATCGTGGTCGCTCCTCGGGCTGAGGCCGTCGGCCGAGGATGGAGGAGCCCAGCGTGGCATCGATGTTCTCCCCGTCGACCAGGACCCAGGTCACCCGTTCATTCACCCTGTGCTCCTTGCTCACGCCGGTCGGTGCTGCGAGTCTACGGTCGCGGAACGGCGGATCGGTGATGCGGTCAGCCCTCTGATCTGGCCTTTCCGCCGGCCCCCGCCGCACCGCGCCGTTCAGGCTACACACGGGAATCACTCAGACAAGGTGTGAATACTCGGCCACTTGCGTCCGCACGAGCGGATGCGCCGCGTCAGCCCGATGACGCCGCCACTCATACGGAACCCGGTTTCATGCGCTCCAGCACGTCTGCTCCTCCTGCCCGCCGCACCCGCCGTCGCACTGCGACCATCGCCGCCGGACTGGCGGTGAGCATCCTCGCGACGGCCGGCGTCACGGCGACGGCATCCGCCTCGCAGCCGTCCGCGTCGGATTCGATCTCATACTTCGCGCTCGCTTCGTACACGGTCGCGCAGCCCGTCGTGCCCGGAACAGGCGGCGGCACCGACGCGGTGTCAGTCAAGGCCCGTCAGACCCTCGCCGCCGCGGACGACGCCCTCACCGGCGCCGCGTCCGTCACGTCCGACATCGCCGCATCCGGGCTCGATATCGGTGTCGCCGACGCATCCGTCGACACGTCCGAGCTCGCCGCCGCCGTCGCACGCCTTGCGGCCGCGCGCGGCGTGCCCACGCCCCTCGTGCCGCAGTTGACCGAGGACCTGAGCGAGCTCGTCGCCCCCGTCGCGACGCGCGCCGCTGACCTTCGCGGACGCCTCGACGCCGCGGTGCAGCTGAAGGCCGAGCAGGAAGCCGCGGCGAAGGCCCAGCGCGAGGCCGAAGAGGCCGCAGCTGCCGCGGCCGCCGCCGCCCGGGCTGCCGAAGAGGCTGCCGCGGCCGAGGCCGCAGCATCCGCTCCCGCATCGTCATCCCCGTCGAGCGCCGCTCCGGCCGCGCCTGCTCCGAGCTACGCGTCCGCCAACACCAGCGCCGGCGAGGCGCAGTCGATCGCGCGGGGCATGCTCGGCGGCTACGGCTGGGGCGACGACCAGTTCTCCTGCCTCGTCTCGTTGTGGAACCGCGAGTCCGGCTGGAACACGCGTGCAGCCAACCCCAGCGGCGCCTACGGC
Organism: Microbacterium songi; assembly: GCF_042747925.1. Classification (NCBI taxonomy): domain Bacteria; kingdom Bacillati; phylum Actinomycetota; class Actinomycetes; order Micrococcales; family Microbacteriaceae; genus Microbacterium; species Microbacterium songi. Next base: position 140,786 of record NZ_JBHZIE010000002.1, on the reverse strand, counting down.
ATCCCGCAGGCGCTGCCCGGCAGCAAGATGGCGTCGGCCGGCGCCGACTGGCAGACGAGCGCAGCGACGCAGATCGCCTGGGGCTTCGGCTACATCTCGGGGCGCTACGGCACTCCGTGCGGAGCGTGGTCCCACTCGGAGTCGGTCGGCTGGTACTGATCTCTCCCTGACGTACAGAGGCGGGTGACGGATGCTGCGGCATCCGGTCACCCGCCTCTTTCTTCGTTCGCGTTCCGCCGTTCAGCCTGCGCCGCGTCGGCCCACGGCGCCCGCCAGCAGAGCGTGCAGCAGGGGAAGCGCCGACACCGACATCAGGACGGTGCCGAAGACCACGTCGTCGACGCGCAGCAGGATGCCGCCGAGGAAGAGCGCGGCGAAGAGCACGGCCGAGATGACGCGACGTCCGGTGCGCTCGAGGCCTGCCAAGCGGCGTTCGAGCCGAGGTGCCTGCACGGCGATACGACCATCTTCGAATCGGGTCGCGAGATCGTCGATACGCCGCGGCAGGCGAGCGACGATACCCGCTGCAGAACGTGCCTCCTTCACGAAGCCCTGGACGACGTTGCCGGTCTCCTCGCGGATGAGGCGGTTGGCGTACGGCTCGATGGCATCCCAGATGTTGAAGGCCGGGTCGAGGGCGCTGCAGTTGCCGGACACCAAGGACATCGCGCGGATGATGAGCAGGAAGTTCTCCGGCAGCTGGAACGGCAGGGAGCGCACGACGTCGCCGAACTCGGTCGCGAATGCGCGGAACTCCCGTTCGTCCACCTGCTGCAGCTCGGCGAAGCCCATTCCTCCGAATCGCGCGAACAGCGCGGTCATCGCGCGTTCGAGCTCGGCTGTGTCGGCCGAGGGCAGCAGCACTCCGACATCGCGGATGCCGTCGACGAGTCCCTTGCCGTCGCGGGAGGCGGCGGCGATGATGAGGCGTCGCAGGCCTCGTCGGAGGCTCTCGGGGACTTCGCCCATCATGCCGAAGTCGATGAAGGTGAACGTCCATGACCGGCCCGCGGCATCCGTGCCCTCGGCTGCGTTCGCGCGCGGGGTCACGAAGATGTTGCCCGGATGCGGGTCTGCGTGGAAGAAGCCATCGGCGAACAGCTGGTCGAACATCACCGCGGCGAACTCCGCAGCCACCTCGGACGGGTCGATACCGGCCGCGCGGAGACCGTCGACGTCGCTGATCTTGATGGCCGTGACATCTTGCAGCGTCAAGACGCGGCGAGTGGTCCGCTCCCAGACGACGTCGGGAACGCCCACGCGCGGATCGTCGGCGAAGTCCGCGGCGAACCTCTCGGCATTCGCCGCCTCGTGCAGGTAGTCGATCTCCTCCAGGCTCGTCGCCGCGAACTCCTCGACGAGGGTGGGCATGTCGACACGGTCGGATACGAGACGCACCCGGCTGAGCCACCCGGCCACGCGACGCAGCGCCCGCAGGTCGACGTCCACGATCTGGTCGATCCCCGGCCGCTGGATCTTGACGACGATCTCCGTCATCCCCGTCGCGGCCGCATCCGCATCGGCGAGGAGCCCACGATGGGCCTGTCCGAGCGACGCGGCCGCGAGCGGTGTGGGGTCGATGAAGGCGTACGCACGTTCCAGTGGCACGCCCAGCTCCGCTTCCGCCAGCAGGCGGATGCCCGCGAACGGCACGGGCGGCACTTCGTCCTGCAGTCCTTCGAGCTCCTTGGTGATCTCCGGGGGCAGGACGTCGAGGCGCGACGACATGAACTGACCGACCTTGATCATGAGTCCGCCGAGATCGACGGCGAGCACGTGGAAGCGCTGGGCGATCCTCTGCAGGCGGCGGGTGCGGTGGCGCGCCGAGACCCAGGACAGGCCCAGGCGGGGCAGAAACAGTTCGAACCACCACGCCTGGACCAGATAGCGCGCCGCGAATCGCGTGATTCGGCGGTACCGGGCGCGCATGTCACCGACGTCGGTCATCGATTCTCCTTGATGCCGACGTGCTGCGGGCACTCGGTCAGTCCTGGGCGAGGATGGAGAAGAGCTTACGTCGCGCTTCGTCCAGAACGTCGACCGCCTGCTTCACCTGCGCCGGGCTACCCGACCGGCCCACCTGGGCGACGGCCTGAGCCAGGTCGATGCCCGCCTTCGGGAGCGCGCCCGCGCGCGTGCTGTCGCGGTGGCCCGTGGTCTCCCACGGAACGGAGCGGTCCGCGGAAGCCTCGTAGACGGCTCGCCCCGCCTCGGTCAGCGAGTAGGTCTTTCGACCGTCGGACTCCTGCGCACTGATGAGGCCCTCATCGGCGAGGAGCTGCAGGGTGGGGTACACCGATCCGGGACTGGGCTTCCATGCTCCGGCGCTGCGCTCTTCGATCTGCTGGATGATCTGGTAGCCGTGCATCGGCTTCTCGGCGAGGAGCGCGAGCACCGATGCGCGCACGTCTCCGCGCCCGACGCGGGTGCCGGCCTTCTGCTCGAACTGGCCGCGCAACTGCTCCATGGCCTCCCAGATGCCGCCCATCGGCCAGCTCTGGCTGTTGCCCTTGCCGCGTCCGGCGAACGCGTCTCCCATGAATGAACCGCTCATGATCGTCTCCTTTGGGCTGGACCGTCGGAAGGTTCAGCGATATACAACGATATATCGTTGACGGGCGGATCGGGTCGCTGAAGAGCTCTTCTTCGGACGTGCGCGAGTGGCCTTCGGCCGAGTCAGCTCGCGCGGAGGACCTTGTCCATGGCCTTGCCTCTGGCCAGTTCGTCGACCAGCTTGTCGAGGTAACGGATGTTCTGCATCAGCGGGTCCTCGATCTGCTCGACGCGGATACCGCAGATCACGCCGGTGATCTGCGCAGCCTTCGGGTTCACGCGCGCGGTGGCGAAGAACTGCTCGAAGGTCGTCTCCTCGTCGAGGTGCGTCCGGAGGGCCTCGCCGTCGAACCCGGTGAGCCACTCGATCACCTCGTCGAGCTCCTCCTGGGTTCGGCCTTTGCGCTCCACTTTCGCCACGTAGTGCGGGTAGACCGCGGCGAAGGGAGTGGCGAAGATCCTGTGCACGCTGTCAGCGTAGCGACCGTGACCCTGATACGGCAGGCCCCGGTGCCGCGCGGGCACCGCCCACCGCCGAGCGCGCGGGTCCGTGCCGGCGCACGCGATGGTCGCGCACCGATGTCGTGCGCCCGGCGATGTGTCGTGCGCTCCTGCGGACGGACAGGCTTCACCCGAAGCCTCCTTGACGTGGGCCCTTGGTCGGGTGAGGATGAGAAAGCGTTTTATCGGGAAACGCTTTCCTGGCCGGCGAAGATGTCGGAAGCGGGTCGCGTCACATATCGAAGGAGATTCCGTGCGCTCTACTGGTCGTTCCCATCGGACGAGACCCCTCGTCACCTCGGCGATCGTCGCGGCGCTGATCGCGGCATCCGCCGCCGGCTCCTCGTCTCCCGCGCACGCGGCGGACGACGTCGATCTCGCCTTCGACTTCGGCGGACCGTCGACGCCGGTGGCGTCCGGCTGGTCGGGAGTTCACCCCGGCACCACGTACTCCGTGGAGCGAGGGTACGGGTTCACCACCGCTCCCGCGGCGAACGGTTTCCGTGATCGCGGTGGCGATGACGCCATGCTCCGCGACTTCACGATCGGCAACGGCCAAGTGTTCGCGGCCGACGTGCCGAACGGGACCTACGAAGTGACGACCTGGGCCGGAGACCTGATCGCGGGCAACGGGACCAACTTCGACATCGAAGGCACGCCGTTCAGCGGGCCGCGCACGACGAGCGGCCAGATCCACGAGCAGGCGTTCCCCGCCGTGTCCGTCTCGGACGGCCAGCTCAACATCCGGGTGACCGGTGGCGACGGCCGCATCAACGGGGTCAGGGTCCAGACGCCGCTCGCGGCACCCGCCGCCCTCGTCGCGACCGTCGACGCCGCCGCAGAAACGGTCGATCTCTCCTGGGAGGCCGTCGCCGGTGCCTCCTCCTACGCGATCCTCCGAGCCGCCTCCGGCGGCGAGCCTGCCGAGATCGCACGCGTCGCTGCTGCGGGGACGCCGACGTTCGTCGATGACGGCGTGGAACTCGGCGCCTCCTATACCTACTCCGTCGCCACGGTGAAGGGCGAACGGGTCTCGCGCGCGGGCGAACAGGTCACCGTCTCCGTCGTCGACACGTCCGTGGCGCCCCCCGCAGCCCCCACGGGTGTGCAGACGACCTCGATCGATCGCCACAGTGCGACCATCCGCTGGGATGACGCCCAGGACGCGACGCAGTGGCAGGTCCTGCGGTCCACGCGTGCGGACATCCCCTTCGCACTCGTGGCGACCGTCGATGCACCGACCTTCACCGATTCCGATGTGCTGACAACGCGGCCCTATCTCTACAAGATCGTCGCGCAGAACGCGGGCGGATCCTCGGAGCCGACCGCGCACGCCACGGAGGTGGCGACGACTCTCGTCCGCCAGGTCGAATACCTCGACCGCGCTCCCGTCGCCGTGCAGACCGCAGAGGGTGTCTACCTGGGGTGGAGGCTGCTCGGGTTGGATGATCGCGCACTCGCCTTCGACGTCTATCGGGACGGTGTGAAGATCACCACGGCGCCGATCACCCAGACCACGAACTTCGTCGACGCGGACGGTGACACGGATTCCCGGTATCTGGTCACCACGACCGACGGTGACCGCGAGATCTCGGTGACCGACGAGTTCGGCGTCTGGGATCAGCAATATCTCGACATCCCGCTGAGCAAACCCGCCGATGCGACGCTCCCGGACGGGAAGGTGGTGACCTACTCCCCCGGTGATGGAACGGTGGGTGATGTCGACGGCGACGGTCAGTACGAACTGGTGTTCCTGTGGAGCCCCTCCCTCTCGAAGGACAACTCGCAGAGCGGGTACACCGGCAACGTCTACGCGGAGGCGGTCGAGTTCGACGGCACGAGCCTGTGGCGCGTCGACCTCGGCGTGAACATCCGAGCGGGTGCTCACTACACGCAGCTCGAGGTGTTCGACTTCGACTCCGACGGTGCTGCTGAGGTGGCCTTCAAGACCGCGGACGGCACCGTCGACGGTACCGGCGCCGTCATCGGAGACCCGACGGCGGACCACCGTAACTCCGGCGGCTACATTCTGAGCGGTCCGGAATACCTCACGGTGTTCGACGGGCGCTCCGGGGCCGCGATCGACACCGTCGACTACGCACCCGGTCGAGGCGACGTCGGCTCGTGGGGAGACACGTACGGCAACCGCGTCGATCGCTTCCTGGCCGGCGTCGCCTACCTGGACGGGGAGCATCCCTCCCTCGTGACGAGCCGCGGTTACTACACGCGCACGGTCATCGTGGCCTGGGACCTGGTGGGCGGCGAGCTCGTGGAGCGATGGACCTTCGATTCGGACGAGGCGGGCACGCAGTACGAGGGACAGGGGAACCACCAGTTCGTGCCGGCGGACGTGGATCGAGACGGTCTCGACGAGATCGTCTTCGGGGCGATGACGATCGACGACGACGGGACGCCGCTCTACAACACGCGCCTCTTCCACGGCGACGCACTGCACGTGGGCGACTTCGACCCGCAGCGCGCCGGCCTGGAGGTGTTCGGAGTGCACGAGGACGTTTCGGGCAACGGTGGGATCGGAGCATCGTTCCGCGACGCCGAGACGGGGAGCGTGCTGTGGACGACGACGGCAGCGAAAGACACCGGCCGAGGAGTGGCGGCGGACATCGACCCGACGAGTCCCGGGGCCGAAGCGTGGAACATCGGCGGAGACGCTGCCTGGAACTCGCCCGTCGGCTCGCTGAAATCGGCCACGGGTGACCAGCTGTCGACCGACATCCCCGCGGCGAACTTCGTCACGTGGTGGGACGGCGACCTGTCGCGGGAGATCACCGACCACGACTATGACGTGGCGACGTCGACCGGAGTGCCGACGATCTCGAAATGGGATGCCGCGACAAAAACGGAGACCGAGCTGCTCAGAATGGACGGAACGTCGACGAACAACACCACGAAAGGCAACCCCGTCGTGCAGGCCGACCTGTTCGGCGACTGGCGGGAAGAGGTCGCCGTTCGACACGCGGACGGCACCGGCATCCGGATCTATACGACGACGGATGCCACGGACAGTCGTCTGCCGACGCTCATGCACGATTCTCAGTACCGGGTCGGCGTTGCCGGACAGAACTCCGCGTACAACCAACCGCCGAACCCCTCGTTCTTCATCGGGACCGGGATGGCGGTGCCGCCGCCGGCGTCGATCAGCTACGTCGCGGCTCCGGCGGTCGACGAGTCGGGACCGATCATCTCCGGGCTGCCCGAAGGCCCGGTGAACGCCGACCGGCCGCTGCAGCTCGCGATCAGGGCAGATGACCCGGAGAGCGGCATCCGTTCTCTGACCGTCAGCGTCGACGGGGCCGAGGTGGCCGCGGATGCGGAGATCGATCTCGCGGCGCTCGGCCTCGCCGGCGACGTGTCCGTCGTGGCGACCGCGACGAATCACGCGGGGCTCGTCACGACCGCCACCACCTCCGTGCTCGTCGTCCCGGCGAGCGGCGCCGCATCGGCGCCCGGACGTGGGACCCTGTCGAACACGAGTGGGCGAGCCTATGGTCTGCACGACGGCGACTACGACGTGGTGATGAATCTGTGGTGGGGAACTCCCGGGACGATCTTCCGGCTGTACGAGAACGGAGCCCTGGTGACGACGCGGGTGCTCGATGGGACTACCGGGATGTCACAGACGACCGGCGTCAGCTTCGCAGACAAGCCCGACGGCACCTACGTGTACACGGCCGAGCTGATCAACACGAAGGGCGCGACCGCCACGACGAAGACGACCGTCACCGTCATCCATGCAGCGCCTGCCGTGCCTGTGGTCTCGCACGACAATTGGGACGGCGATGGCTCGTTCCGCGCGACCGCCGACCTGTGGTGGGGAACGAACGCGACGTCGTACCGGTTCGAGCTCGATGGCGTCGTCGTGGGGTCCGGTGAGCTCCGCGCGTCCTCACCTTCCGCGCAGCGCGCGTCGCTCGCCCTGGCGGGGGTCGCGGCGGGTGCGCACACACTGACGGCGGTCTTCGTGAATGGCAACGGCGAGACCGCGTCGAAGCCGGTCACGGTGATCGTCCGCTGAGCACCGCCACTGCCCGGGCAGCGGGTCGTCGCTCTGCGGCGGCCCGCTGTCTTCCTCCGCGGTCAGCGGTCGCTGACGTCGCCGTCCGTCCGCGTCGTCGGTCGGCCGTCGCCGAACCTCTCGGCCGAGGCGATCTGCTCGGCGACTCGACGCAGTGCCAGCAGCAGAGGCTCGACGAGGACGGAGCCGAGGACGACGTAGTTGACGGCGGCCTCCGGAGACTCGGTCGGGACACCCTCGATCTCAGCACGGGCGATCCGCTGTATCGATTCGAGGTACACCGTCATGACCTCTCCCGGGGGCGTGAAACCGGCGCGCTCGAGACCCTGCAGTGCGGCGGCCACCGAGCCGAGCACGCGAGGGTCGCACATGCCCGGCTGCCAGCCGATCCTCGTCACGAGCTTCTCTGCGGCGCTCACATCGATGCCGTCGCCCACGAGCGGTGTGACGGCGGCGTGAGCCGCGCCCAGGAGGTCGTGCCCGCGCGCGGGCGGATCATCGAGGGTGGCGATCACGCGTTTCGTCTCGGCGACGCTGACGCCCGCATCGATGAGCGCACGGATGACGCGCAGCCGGCGCACGTGCGCGTCGTCGTACTCCGCCTGGGTCGCTGAGCGTCGGGCGCCCTCGGGGAGCAGTCCTTCGCGCAGGTAGTACTTGATGGAGGCGACGGACACCCCCGTCGACTCTGCGAGCTCAGACATTCTCATCGCGCCCCCTTGACAATCGATAGTAACGCTATCCAGACTGGATAGCATTGCTATCCACAGGAGCCGGACATGAGCAGAGTCGTCGCAGGGAGAATGACCCACCGCTACGAGGGCGAGTTGGTGGTGTTCCACATCGGCATGCAGATCAACAAACCGTGGCGGCCGGACCTCTGGCTGCCGGTTTTCGCAGCCATGCCGAAAATGCTCCGCGAGTTGAGCGCAGACCCCGGGTCGGGGTTTCTCGGTTACACGCTGCTGCTCGGATCCGGCGGTCCGTACGTCGTGCAGTACTGGTCGTCGGCGGAGAAGCTCTACGCATACGCGTCCAATCCTTCCCAGGAGCATCGCCCGGCGTGGGCACGCTTCAACAAGACCGCGCGCAAGGCACCCGGGGCGGTGGGCATCTGGCACGAGACGTTCGTGGTGGAGCGTGCGGAGAGCATCTTCGTCTCCACCAAGCCCATGGGCCTGCCGGCCGCCACGGAAGCGGTCCCGATCACCCGGAACCATGATCGGGCACGGGCGCGTATCGCCGACGGCCGCATGATCGCGACAGTTCCCGAAGCGGAGTGATCCCCGGTCGGATGCACACCTCACGCGGTCGGCTATCCGGCTCGCCGTTCGATGTCAACCGGCGCGTGAGCGGACACCGGCGCGGCTAGCGTGAGGGGGTGGACGGTGCGATGCGATGATCAGTGCACCCGGACTCCCGCATCCGACCGTGACCGTTGTCATTCCGGTGAAGGACGACGCCCGCCAGCTGCGCCGCTGCCTGCGCGCGCTCGCGCTGCAGACTCGTCGTGCGGACGAGATCCTCATCGTCGACAACGGTTCCTCGGATGCTTCCGCCCGCGTCGCCGGCGAGGCGGGCGCCACCGTCGTCCAGTGCGTCACCCCCGGGATCTCCGCCGCCAGCGCCCAGGGGTACGACCTCGCGCACGGCGACATCGTGCTGCGGCTCGACGCGGACTGCCTGCCCAGCACGACATGGGTGGCGGTCATGGTCGAGGCGTTCCAACGGAACCCTCACGTGGCCGCGTTCACCGGCGGCGCCCGCTTCGTCGATGGTCCGCGGCTCCTGCGGGCGCCTCTTGCCGCGGTCTACCTCGGTGCATACGCCGCCGCGATGTTCCCCGCGCTCGGCCACCTCCCCCTGTTCGGTTCCAACATGGGTTTCCGTCGCACCGCATGGCGCAGCATCCGCTCCCGGGTGCATCGCCGCGATACAGAGCTGCACGATGATCTGGACCTCTCGTATCACCTCGGAGAGTGGTACCGGATCCGCCTGCTGCCACGGGCCGCCGTCGGCATGTCCATGCGCCCCTTCGCCGATCGGCGGGCCTTCGCTCGCCGGGTCGCGAACGGCTTCCGCACCGTCGTGGTGCACTGGCCGCAGGACTTCCCTCCGGTGCGCTGGGCGAAGCTCATTCTGCGGCGAACCATCGGCCCGCGGACGTTCCGGGCGGTCGCGCGGTGACCGGAGATGATCTCGTCGGGCACGTCGGGCCCCCGGCACTGCACGTGATGACCTTCAACGTCCGCCGACGCATGGGTCGGCTGTCGTGGCCTGCTGCCGATCGGTGGTCCGCTCGTGCCCCGCGTGTACAGGCTCTCCTGCATGCCGAGCGACCCGGCGTGCTCGGCGTACAGGAGGCGATGCCCGACCAGGCGGCCTTCCTGCAGGACGTCCTCGGCTCGGGTTTCCGGTCGGTCGGGTACGGCCGGAGCGCCCAGCGCTCGGGCGAGGGGTGTCCGCTCTACTACGACCATCAGCGCTTCGAGCTGCTCGACTGGGCGCAACAGGCCTTGTCGGATCACCCCGACGTCGCCGGATCGCGCACGTGGGGCAATCCCGTCCCCCGCGTGATCGTGCGCGCGGTCCTGCGAGATCGGTCATCGGGCGCGACGTTCACCGCGCTGAACACCCACTGGGATCCCTTCTCGCGCGCGTCTCGGCTTCGTGCGGCAGAGCAGCTCCGGGGTATGGTGTCCGCGGCATCGACCCCTGTCATCGCGATGGGCGATCTCAACGCGCCGGCAGCGTCGTCAGAGGTGCGCGCGCTGTGGGACGGCGGTGTGATGCGAGACGCATGGGACACGGCAGCCGATCGCCTCACTCCCGAGTGGGAGACGTATGCCGCCTATCGACGTCCGAGAGTGGGCACTCGACGCATCGATTTCATCGCTGTGTCGACCGGACTGGTCGTGGACCGCATCGCCATCAACGCGCGGAGGTACCGCGGCGGGTGGCCGTCGGACCATCTCCCCGTTCAGGCCGTCGTGCTCTTGGCACCGGATGGCACACCGGCGTGATCGAGAACTTCCTCCGCCGCCCTCGCGGCGCCGCCGAGTACATCGCCGACGCGGTGCGCGTGCTCGGCGTCGTCGGCATCATCGTGGCGGCGGTGGGCTGGACCGCAACCGATGCCGGAATCCTCGCCTTCGCGCTCCCCGCGCTGCTGGTCCCCCGGTTCGTCGGCGTCCGACCGTGGTTCGACATCTTCTTCGGCATCACCGTGCTCGTGGCGGCGTGGAGCAACGTCCTCGATCTGTACACCTCGCTCGCCGGCTGGGATCTCATCGTCCATTTCACCGCCACCGGTGTGCTGTCAGCCATGCTCTACCTTCTCCTGAGTCGATGGGGGGTGGTTCCCTCGCCGCAGGAGAGCGGCTTCCGCAGACGCGTGCCCTGGGTGATCGTCCCGGCGATCGGTCTGGCCATCAGCGCACTCTGGGAGATGGTCGAGTGGTTCGGGTTCACGTTCATCAGCGATCAGATCTTCGTGACCTACACCGACACGATCGGTGACATGGCCGTCGGAGGACTCGGCGCTGTGCTTGCCGGATGCGCCCTCGCCTCGGTGCGGCTCGATCGAGCCGCGTAGAGCTCAGAGCTCGTGCAGCCGCACGTCGACCAGCGCGCCGTCGTCGACCACGACCGTCATCATGGTGTGGGCGGGCTGACGTCGACGGTCCGTCGGCGACCCCGGATTCAACAGCCGAAGGCCGCGCGGAGTCGTGCTGTCCCAGGGGATGTGGCTGTGACCGAACACCAGCACATCGACCTGAGGGAACGCGGCATCCATTCTGACCTCACGACGTTTCGCATCGCCGGTCTCGTGCACGACGGCGAAGCGCACTCCTTCGAGAGTCCGCCGCGCGACCTCGGGCAGTCGCGCGCGCACGTCGGGTCCGTCGTTGTTGCCGTGAACGCCCAGTAAGGGTGCGTGCGCTTCGAGGGCGTCGATGACGGATGCCGCGACCCAGTCTCCGGCGTGGATCACGAGGTCGGCCTCGCCGGCGGCACGCTCGACGGCGTCGGGCAGCCGTTTCGCGCGGCCGGGGATGTGCGTGTCCGAGATGACCAGCAGTCGAGTCGTCATGCGCTCATCATGACGCGCGCCCGTCCGGGTCTCCTCACGCGCGACCCTTCAGAATCAGATTCCAATACACCCACGGCAGGATGTGCCTGTCGAAGATCCACGAGACGCGATTCTCCCGGTACATGGACTTCCAGAACGGGATCGTCGGTTCGGCATTGCCCTGGTCGTCGAACTCCGCGAACACGACCGTGGACCGCGAGACGGTGAACGGACACACCGAGTAGCCGTCGTACAGCTCCGTGGGACGGCCGCCTCGCATCACCGACGTGAGGTTCTTCGCCAGGGCGAACGCCTGGTCCCGCAGGGCGCCACCCGACTTGGAGTTGGTGGTGGCCGCGGCATCGCCGATCGCCCACACGTTCGGGTATCGAGGGTGTCTCAGCGTGCGCGTGTCGACCTCCACGAACCCGCCGTCGTCGTCGGCCGCGGCGAGGTCGGACCCCTTCAGCCAGTCCGGTGCGGACTGCGGCGGGACCACGTTGAGCACGTCGTAACGCAGCTGCTCGCTCTCCCCTGTGCCGTCGACGGCACCGAGCGTGATCACACGCGATCCGCCGTCGACTTCACGCAGCGCGGTGGATGTGCGCACCTCGATCCCGTACTCCGCGATCACTCGCTCGAGCTCACGATCGATGTGGTCGAGTCCGAAGATCGAGGGGTCGGGCACGACCATCACGACCCGGATGTCCGCCAGCACGCCCGTGGCCCGCCAGTAGTCGCACGCCTGGTACATGGGCTTCTGCGCGGCGCCCGCGCACGAGGACGGTCCCGGAGGCTGGACGAAGACGACCGTGCCGTGCGTGAGGTCGTGCAGGAGCTGCGACGTCTTCGGCACGAGATCGAAGTCGTAGTGGGATGCCACGGCGTCAGTGGCGAGGGCGTCGACGAGACCGGGCACGGCCTCCCAGTTCTGCTGGATGCCGGGGCAGACGACGACGTGATCGTACGTGTGGCGCGTGCCCTTGCCGAGGACCACGGCGTTCTCACCGGGGTGGATCGACACGACGGCGTCGCGGACCCAGTCGACGCCCTTCGGTGTGACCGAGGCCTGCGACCGCACCGTTGTGCTGCGCCGCGCGGTGCCTCCGCCCACGTGCGAGAACAACGGCTTGTAGTAGTGCTGCGAGCGCGGCTCGATGATCGCGATGTCCTCGACACCCTCGCGTCGGAGGCGCGCCGCAATCGAGACTCCCCCGTTGCCCCCACCGATCACCACTACCGAATGGTGCGTCTTGTACGCCATCGTGGATCTCCCTGTCGATACGTCGTCGGGCAAACGTACGTCGATCCGTCGCACTCGGCGGGGGCTTGCCACCGCCGCGATCGCGGGTTATGGCCGTCCGCCCGCACCGGAGCTCAGTGTCCGTCGATCTCTTCCGGTTCGGCCAGCTGACGGAGCGTGAGGGCGGTGTTGATGAGCGCGAGATGACTGAGTGCCTGCGGCAGATTCCCCCAGAATGCGTTGTCGTCCGCCGCGATCATCTCCGCGTAGATTCCGACGTCGTTGCCCAGATCGACGAGAGCGTCCATCAGGGCGATCGACTCGACCCGGCGGCCGACGCAGGCCAGCGCGGTCGCTCGCCAGAACGCGCACGCCACGAAGGTGTGCTCTTCGCGGGCTGCCCCCGTGTAGCGGTACAGCAGCGGGCCGGCACCGAGATCTTCCGCGATCGCGTCGATCGTGGCGCTCATGCGCTCTCCACGGTCGAAGCCGCTCGGCGCATGCAGCAGAACGGATGCGTCGAGCCTGTCGGTGCCCGGATACATGACGTACGCACCGAGGTCGTCCGACCAGCACTCCGCATCGACCCAGTCCTTGATGCGGTCGCGTTCCACCCGCCACCGATCGATGCCGCCCGGAATCTGCCCGGCCTCATGCAGCATGATCGCATCGTTCAGAGCCTGCCAGCATCCCATCTTCGAGGACGTGTAATGCTGCTCGTCGGGCAGCTCCCACATGCCGGAGTCGCGACGGCGCCACAGATCGCAGACGCGGTCCGCCACGGTCGACAGCATCTGGCCGGTGTCGATGTCGAGGATGTTCCCGGCGTCGACGTATGTCCGACAGATCGCGAACAGGTCGCCGAAGACACCGAGCTGCAGCTGACCGTGCGCAGGATTGCCGGTCACGACCGGGCCGACTCCTCGCCACCCGGGGACTTCGTATTCCTGCGTCTCACGGTCGACGCGTCCGTCCAGCGTGTAGAACACCTTGAGATCGGGACCGTTCTCGCGGATCGTGCGCAGCATCCAGGAGATGGCGGCGTGGGTCTCCTCGCGCAGTCCGAACCACACGAGGGCGTGGGCCGTGTAGGCGAGGTCGCGCACCCACGCGTACCGATAGTCCCAGTTCTTGCGGCCACCCGGAGACTCCGGCAGGGATGTCGTCGCCGCGGCCGCGATGGCACCGCTCGGGCTGAAGATGAGAAGCTTCAGCGCCAGCGCGCTGCGTCGCACGTCGGGCGCCCACGGCCCCTCGTAGTCGAACTCCCGGGACCACGCCCGCCAGCCTGCGATCGTGCGATCGATGCCCCGGTCGACGTTGGAGGCTTCCGGCAGATGGAGTGGCTCGCCGTGGGTCGCCGCCACCACGAGCATGTGCCGCGACCCTTTCGATGTCGTGAACGCGCCGCTCAGACGGGTTCCGCGTGAGTCGGGCTTGTCGGGCCCGTGCTCCGATCCGACGACGGCGAGCGCTGTGCGCCCGCAACGGATGATGACGCCGCGCTCGGTGTCGTCGAGCCACGGCGAGGCGGTCTGCAGGCCGGTGCCGGGCTGCACCTGCCACGCGAACGGAACGGTGCCTTCGATTCCTTCGACCCTTCTGGCGAGCTCGGCCCAGGGCAGACGCCCCGCGACCCCGGTCACCATCGCGTCGGTCACCTTCGCCGTACCGGTCTCGGTGGTGAACGTGGTCACGAGCACGTTCGTATTCGCCCGGTACCGCCGCCGGACGGTGTAGGCGACCGTGGGTTCGAGCTCGATGAATCCCCCATCCGCGTCGTCCAGGAGGCGAGCGAAGATCGGGAGCGAGTCCAGGTCGGGCACCGGCATCCAATCGACCTGTCCACGCAGTCCGATCAGGGCGACGGTTCGACCGTCGCCGATGGGTGCGTACGACCTGAGGTCTTCGCCCGGTTGCTCGCGTTCCGCCGTCACGGTCCCACGTTACGAGGAGAGTCCCGGCGCCGCTGAGGCTTGCGTGCGAGGGGGCGGCGCGCTACGGGCGCCGCCACCGGCGTCATGCGAAAAGATCACCGAAGTCGGCCAGTGGCACGAGGCCCCGTGCTCCCTCGCGGAGTGAGGGGTCATCGGTCACCAGCGCATCGGCTTGGAGCGAGGCGACGGCGAGGTATTCCGCGAGGGGCGTGTCGTCCCAGCCGAGATCTGCGGCGAGTCGAAAGGCGGTGGCCCGTGACACGCGATCACCCAGGAGACGGATCTTGAGTTCCGCCAGACCCTCCAGGGCCTTCCGTGTCTCGGACTCCTCCTGCTGACCCGCTCGCGATGCGCGGTACAGCAGAGACAGCACGTGCGATCGCAGAAGCGACGGGGCTACGAGCGAATGATCTGCAGCGACCTGGCGACCGTCTTCGAGAAGTCTCAGCGCGGTCGGTGCGTCGATGGCGAAGCGGCTCATGCTGCGATGATCACACGGGTCTCCGACATCGGGGACGGCCCCGGTGAGCCGACCGACGCGTGCGTCGAGCGCACCGCTACGGTGTGTCCATGAGTACTCAGAAGAACTCCGACGCCGGCATGGCTCGATATGTGGTCGGCGGGGTGGTCGCGGGACTGCTGGTCGGTGTCCTGCTGGGTATCCTCGTGCCGTCGATCGGGGTGGGCTTCGGGGTCGGCATGGGCATGGCGGTGGGTATCTTCGTCTCGGTGATCGTGTGGTTGATCCGACGGCCGAAAGCCTGACGGCGTGCAGGGCGACCTCCTCATCCGCCCCATCGCGGCGGGAGACGCGGGCGAGATCTTCACTCTGCAGCGCGCCGCGTTCGTGCAGGAAGCGGAGCTCTACCGAACGGTGGACATCCCGGCGCTGACGCAGTCGCTGGGCGACCTCGAGAGCGAGCTCGCTGCCAGTGGTGGTCTGGTGGCGCTGATCAGGAACAGGATCGTCGGATCCGTGCGCGCCAGAACCGATGGCGATCTGCTGCTGATCAGCCGGCTCGCGGTCGCCCCCGATATGCAGGGGCGAGGTATCGGAACAGCCCTTCTCGCGGCGGTCGAGGCACGATCGGATGCCTTGGAGGCCGAGCTGTTCACCGGTTCTCTCAGCGAGCCGAATCTGCGCCTGTATCGCCGAGAAGGCTACGTCGAGACCGGACGGATCGTGCTGCCCGAGGTGGAGCTGGTGTATCTGCGCAAACGTCTGCGGTGAGCGCTGCAACCTCGTCCACCGCGATCGAGATCTCAGCCACTCGACGCGCCGGAACAGGAAATGCCCGTCCGGTGGACGGGCATTTCTCGATGGTGACCCCAGCGGGATTCGAACCCGCGTTACCGCCGTGAGAGGGCGGCGTACTAGGCCTCTATACGATGGGGCCGATCAGCACAACCCTACGATTATGCCACGGCGCGCCCGGAGTCGACAAATCGAGACGAGGATGGGCGTGGCGCTTGCCGCGGCATCCGCCGACGGGTTGACTCGGGTCATGCGAGTAACCAAGCACGAACACGCCGCGCTCACGATCGAGCAAGCCGGCAAGGCACTGATCATCGATCCGGGAGCCTTCACCCTTCCGCTGGTCGACATCGGCAACACCATCGGCATCGTCATCACACACGAACACCCCGACCACTGGACGGCAGAGCATCTCGACCGCATCCTGAAGGCCGTGCCGGGGACGCCCATCTACGGTCCGCAGGGATTCGCCGACGCGGCCGCGGGGTACGACGTCATCGTTGTGAACCCCGGCGACACCGTCGATCTCGACCCGTTCACGCTGGAGTTCTTCGGCGGGAAGCACGCGGTCATCCACGAGTCCATGCCCGTCGTCGACAACGTGGGGGTCCTCATCAACCATGAGTTCTACTACCCGGGAGACTCCTACACGGTTCCCAAGGGCGCCAAAGTGCAGCTTCTCGCCGCGCCCATCGGGGCGCCGTGGCTGAAGATCGGCGAAGCGATGGACTTCGTGCTCGCCGTGGCACCGAAGCGGGCATTCGGCACGCACGACATGACTCTGTCGGTGATCGGACGTGACATGCACCGTGCGCGGCTGAAGTGGGCCACCGAGCAGGGCGGCGGCGAGTTCCTCCCGCTGGACCCCAACGATGTGACCGATCTGTAGAGACGCGACTGTACGGACGGATGCGGCGATCCGCGGGGATCGCAGCATCCGTGTTCGTCAGCGGAGCCGGCCCTCGCGCTGTTCTCGCCGCCGCGCGGAGGCGAAGATGGGTGCATGGCCACTCCTCACCGCCCCGGGCTCCGGACCGCCGTGGGGATCACCATCCCCGAGTCCGAGCTCACGTGGCGGTTCTCGCGGTCGTCCGGTCCGGGTGGGCAGGGCGTGAATACGGCGGATTCGCGCGTGGAGCTGCTGTGGGACGCGTCGGGTTCGACGGTTCTGTCGCCGATCCAGCGTGAGCGACTTCTGGACAGGCTGGAAGGTCGTCTTGTGAGAGGAGTGCTCACGATCGCGGCATCCGAGCACCGCGCGCAGCTCCGCAACCGGGATGCGGCGCGCGCGAGGCTCGTCGCCGTGGTCGAAGATGCTCTCCGGCCGCCCTCGCCGAACCGTCGTGCGACGAAGCCCAGCCGCGGCGCGAAGGAGCGTCGCTTGCAGGCGAAGCAGCAGCGCACCGACGTCAAGCGCCTGCGTCGACCTCCCACCGACTGAGGAAGGCGCGGCGTTCTCCGCACGATGAGACAGCGGATGCCGCGGACCCTGGGGTCCGCGGCATCCGCTGTCGTGTCGTGCGCGATTACTCGGCGTCGAGATCCGTCTCGAGGAGGGTGACGAGCTCATCGAGCGCCTGATCGGCGCCTTCGCCCTCCGCCTTCAGAGTGACGACGGTGCCCTTCGCCGCGCCGAGTCCCATCAACGACAGGATGCTGCCGGCGTTGAGGTCGGGACCACCCTCGGCCGCGATCGTCACGGGGATCTTCTTCTCCTGTACCGCTGTGACGAACAGCTTCGCCGGACGGGCATGCAACCCCGAGCTGCTTGCGATGGTAGCCGTGCGCTCTGCCATGAGTACTCCTTCGTGAGTGTGTGGAACTATTCTTCAGCATTCCGCATGCGCGGTGCCTGCACCAGCGATCAGGCGGTGACGGCCACCGGCGCGACGGACGTCGACGACGTCTCGGCCGCCTTCAGCTCCTTCGGCGCGATGAAGCGCTTCGCCATGACGACCAGCAGAGCCGAGACGACCGTGCCGGCGATGAGGGCGATGAGGAAGCCCCAGATCGGGTTGATGGCGAACAGGACGAAGATGCCCCCGTGCGGCGCATACGACTGCACCTGGAAGATCATGCACAGGGCGCCGGTGACCGCACCACCGACCATCGTCGACGGGATGACGCGCAGCGGGTCGGCGGCGGCGAACGGGATCGCACCCTCCGAGATGAAGGACGCACCCAGCAGCCAGGCCGCCTTGCCGTTCTCACGTTCGACCGCGGTGAAGAGCGGGCGGGCGAGGACCGTCGAGGCGAGAGCCATCGCGAGCGGTGGAACCATGCCGGCGCACATGACGGCACCCATGATCAGCAGCGGCGCGGGGTTGTCGGCCGACCCGGCAGCGAGCCCGGCGACGGCGAACGAGTACGCCACCTTGTTGATCGGACCACCGAGGTCGAAGCACATCATCAGACCGAGGATGACGCCCAGACCGATGGCCGCGCCGCCCGACTCCGTGAGGCTGGTCAGCCAGTCGGTGAGCCACAGCATGAGCGTCGCGATCGGACGACCGAGGAACAGGATCATCAGACCCGATGCGACGATCGACGCCACGAGCGGGATGATGACGACCGGCATGAGGCCACGCAGCCAGCGCGGAGCGTTGAGGCGGCCGATCCACCAGGCCACGACACCGGCGAGCAGACCGCCGATGATGCCGCCGATGAAGCCGGCCTGCATCAGCACCGCGACCGCACCCGCCACGAAGCCAGGAGCGATACCCGGTCGGTCGGCGATCGCGAACGCGATGTACCCGGCCAGGGCTGAGACCAGGAAGCCCATGGAGGTGGCACCGATCATGAAGAACACCGAGCCGAGGTACTGACCCAGCGGTCCGAAGTCCGACGTGATGTTCTCGGTAGGCAGATCCCACAGCGAGTTGTTCACGATGACGGTCGCGGCATCCTGCGTCACGAGGTATCCGCCGAGGAGGAATCCGATCGCGATCAGCAGGCCGCCGCCGGCGACGAACGGGATCATGTAGCTGACGCCCGTGAGCAGGATGCGCTGGATGCGTGCACCGAACGACACGGGAGCGGCCGTGGTCGCGCCGGCGGCGCCGGCGTCACCTGACACGCGCGCGGCGTTCGGGTTCTTCGCAGCGGCGACGGCCTCGGCGATCATCTGCTTCGGCTGCTCGATGCCGCGCTTGACACCCGACCGGATGACGGGCTTGCCGGCGAATCGCTGCTGTTCGCGCACGTCGACATCGACGGCGAAGATGACGGCGTCCGCGTTGTCGATCACCGACTGCGGCAGTGCCTGGTAGCCGCTGGAACCCTGCGGCTCGACGATCAGATCGATTCCCGCGTCCTGGCCCGCTGCCGTCAGAGCATCTGCTGCCATGAAGGTGTGCGCGATTCCGGTGGCGCACGCGGTGACCGCCACGATGCGCGCCGGATGACCGTCGACCGAGAGCTCAGAGCCCGCGGCGGCGGCGGCTGCCGCGGCTGGTGCGGCTGCGGCCGGCGCCGTCGAACCAGCCGGTGCGGGGGCGGCGGAGGCATCGCCCTCGCCGATCGCGTTGTTCACGATGCCCACGACCTCGGTCGGGGTGAGCGCAGCGCGAAGGCTCTGCGTGAAGTCGGACTGCATGAGGCTTCGCGCGAGTTTCGAGAGCACGGCCAGGTGTGCCTCGGCGGCTCCTTCGGGCGCAGCGATGAGGAACACCAGGTCGGCCGGGCCGTCCGGAGCGCCGAAATCGACGCCGGGCGTCAGACGGGCGAACGCGAGCGACGGGGTCGTGACGGCGGCACTCTTCGCGTGCGGGATCGCGATGCCACCGGGCAGCCCGGTTTCATCCTTCTGCTCGCGCGCCCATGCGTCGGCGAAGAGCGCGTCGGCGTCGGTGGCGCGGCCCTGCGCGACGACACGTGCCGCGAGGGCACGGATCACCGCGGCCTTGTCAGTGCCGAGGTCCGTGTCGAGTGACACGAGCTCCGGGGTGATGGTCTGGGACATTTCGATGACCTCCGTGGTCGTTTCGGGCACTGCAGTGTGGTGGAGCGAGGCTGTTCGTCAGGGCAAGAGGGAGTCGACGGGGATGTCCCAGTCCGGGATGTCGGCAGGACCGGGGATCTGCGTCCCCGGGAGCGATGCGGCGGCGGCACCGTACGCCACCGCGCGGCGCAGACGTCCGGTGTCGTTCTGGCCTTCGGCGGCGG
Source organism: Microbacterium songi (assembly GCF_042747925.1). Classification (NCBI taxonomy): domain Bacteria; kingdom Bacillati; phylum Actinomycetota; class Actinomycetes; order Micrococcales; family Microbacteriaceae; genus Microbacterium; species Microbacterium songi. The sequence continues at coordinate 121,028 of NZ_JBHZIE010000002.1, read as the reverse complement.
CGATCAGATACCCCGCGAGCGAGCTGTCGCCGGCACCGACCGTGCTGGACACGATGATCTTGGGGGCCGAGGCCCTCAGGACGCCATCGGCCGTCACCAGAAGTGCACCGGCGGCACCCAGAGTGACGAGCGCTGCCGCCACGCGCTCCGGCACGAGGTCCTTGGCGTGCGCGATGGCGGTGGCGATGACGTCATCATCACCCGACGAGGCGCCGGCGCCCACCAGCTCGGCGAGCTCCTCGTCGTTCGGCTTGATCAGGTCGGGACGCGCGGTCGCGACGACGCTCGCCAGGGCTGCACCCGATGTGTCGACGGCGATCTTCGGGCTTTCGGCACCCCAACGGGCACGCACCGCCGCCGTGATCTCAGCGTAGAAGTCGTCCCCGACGCCGGGGGGCAGCGACCCTGCGAGCACGACCCAGTCAGCGCCTTCCGCAGCAGCGACGACGCCGTCGACGAGGGCGGATGCCTCGGCCTGCGACAGCTGGGGCCCTGGCATATTGATCTTCGTCGTGGTGCCCTGCGGGTCGGCGATGGTGAGGTTCGCGCGGGTGCGCCCCTGCACCTCGATCCGCAGGACGGGAACGCCGTCGTGCTCCAGGAGCAGCCGGTAGGGATCGTCCTGCGCGCAGGGGACGACGGCCAGGGCGCCCACCCCCGCGGCGCGCAGAGCTCGTGCGACATTCACGCCCTTGCCCCCCGCATCCTCACGGGCGTCCAGGCCGCGCTGCACCTCACCCGGCTCGATGGGCGCGGCCAGGCGTACCGCCCGGTCGAGGGACGGATTGACGGTCACGGTGACGATCACGCGCACCACACCTCGACTCCTACATCGTTGAGCGCCGACGCGAGCGGCGCCGTGGGCGCGGCATCCGTCACGAGAACGTCCATGGCGGACAGTGCCGCGAAGCTGACGAGCAGCTCGCGGCCGAATTTGGTCTGGTCCGCCACCACGATGACGCGGCGGGCCGAGCGGACGACCGCGCGTTTGACGGCAGCCTCCTCGGGATCGGGCGTGCTCGCCCCGAACGCGTGCGACAGGCCGTTCACCCCGACGTAGGCGATGTCGGGTCGCAGCGTCTCGATGGCGTGCACGGTGTCGGCGCCGACGGCGGCCGCGGTCACGCCGCGGATGCGGCCGCCGACGATCGACAGCGACACCGAGTCCACGTCGGCGAGCGCGTGAGCGATGCTCAGCGAGTGAGTGACGACCTCGGCGGCGCCGCGGACGGCCGCCAGTCGCAACGGCAGTTGGTCGGCGACGGCGGCCGTCGTCGTTCCCGCGTCGAAGAACACCGAACCGGTGAACCCTTCGCCGATCGCCTCGATCGCGCGGCGGGCGATGGCCTGCTTCGCACTGCTGCGGCGGTGGCTGCGATCGGCGATCGACGGCTCGGTGGTGCTCGGCCGCTCCAAGGCGACCGCGCCACCGTGCACACGTCGGAGTGTGCCGCCCTGCTCCATGGTGAGGAGGTCGCGGCGCACGGTTTCGGTGGTGACGTCGAAGCGGCGGGCGAGATCGAGCACACCCACGCGTCCGTCGTCGATCAGGATGCGCTCGATGAGCTCCTGCCGCTCCGTTGCGTACATACTTCTGCTCCTTCGCCGATTCCCACAGACTACAACACAGAACAACATAATCACAAGGGTCAGTTCGTGGACATCCACATTGCGGGCGCGTCTTCACGAGACGGCCGCCTCGGCGATCCAGACGCCCACGGTCTGGTCTTCCCAGGTGAAGCGGATCACGCTCCCTCGCGGGAGACCCGCGGACACTCCCCGCGGGGTGTCGTCCGAGATCGTGTAGTCGTAGGAGGGTCTGAGCGGTGACGGCGCACAGGTGGCTCCCATCGGCCGCCCGGCATCCGAGCCCACCAGCAGGCAGGTCACACCACGTGCGGTCGCCGCGGACCACACGGAAAGTCCGCGGAAGTCTTCGTACTGCTGCAGGCGTGCGCCGATGAGCCCGAATGACTCCAGATCGACCGCGTCCACGAGCTGCTGACGCTCGAGTCCCGTCGCGGGAGTCGCGACGAGCAGGGCTTCGCCGTGCGGAGCGGTCGCAACGAGTGCGATGCCGGTGGCCAGGACGACGACGGCGATGGTCGAGACGACGGCGCCGCTCTGCAGCAGCCCGCGGATCCGCGAAGGCGATCGAAGGTGGCGTGGCGCGGGGCCGCTGCCGGGCGCGGCAGGCAGGAAGTCTTCGACTCGCGGGGGCACGAGGGCGGGGGGCAGCTTGATGGTGGCAAGCGCTCGCGTCTCGCCCGACGCGTCACGCGGATGCAGCATGGCCTCGAGTTCTCCGAGTCGGCGGAGGGCATCGCGCTCCATCGCGGCGCCGTCGTCGGGCCCATAGGCCTGGCGACGCAGATCGGACAGCTCGCGAAGGAGCGCGGGCGGCATCGGTGACGCATCCACTCGCCCATTATCGATCCGTGTGAAGGTTTACGGGTGACCGATAAGCCCGCATCCGAAGTGCTGATCGATGAGCACGTGGTCCGTTCCCTGCTCGCCGAGCAGGCCAGGAGCTTCGGGGAACCGGCGACCGATCCGCTCCGCAAGGTCGCAGAGGGCTGGGACTGCGAGATCTGGCGGTGGGGTGATGAGCTTGCCGTGCGCCTCCCCCGTCGCGCTCTCGCCGCGCCGCTCATCGCTCACGAGCAGAAGGCCCTTCGCGTCCTGGCCCCGAGTCTGAACACCGTCGGTGTACAGACACCTGCGCCGCTCCTCGTCGGCTCGCCGGGCGGCGCGTTCCCGTGGCAGTGGTCGGTCGTGCCGTGGATCGAGGGCTCCTCCGGCCTCACGGTCCCCCGCGCGATGCGAGCCGGATGGGCTCGGACTCTCGCCTCCGTCATGCGTGCACTGCACCGCGAGGCGCCCGCGGATGCTCCGCACAATCCGGTGAGAGGGGTGCCGCTCGTCGAACGGAAGGCGGCGGTGGACCAGCGGCTGGAGATGCTGCGGCGGTCCGGCGCGATCGAGGACACGTTGCTGGCCTCGGCCGCCGCGCGCTGGGCCGATGCGCTCATGCAGCCGCCGTGGGGCGGACCGCCCGTCTGGATCCACGGCGACCTGCACGCGGCGAACCTCGTCGTGCTCGCCGGTCGGCTCGTCGGCGTGGTCGACTTCGGCGACGCGACGGCGGGCGACCCCGCTTACGATCTGGCAGCCGCGTGGCTCGCGTTCGACAGCGATGGCAGAGCCCTGTTCCGGTCCGCGCTGGCCGACGTGTACGACGATGCCACGTGGATCCGCGCTGAGGGATGGGCGGCGGCGATGGCGCTGCTGCTCGTCGCACACAGCGACGACATGCCGGATCACCTGGCCGCAGGAATCGAAGCCCTCGGGGAGATCGTGGGATGACAGCCGGGCATCAGCCTCAGGCGGTCGTGGTCGCGGTGGCGGCCGACACCTCCACCTGCGTTCCGACGAGGACGAACCGCACGACGCTGCCGACCGGCAGATCCCCGCGGAGCGCCGCGGGCATCCCCTCGTAGACCGTGAAGTCGACGACCGGGTCGAGACCGACCGGAACACAGCCCGCATTGAAGACGCCGTACCTCTCGGTCTCGAGCAACAGGCAGCGCCGGCCGTCGGCGCTCTCACCGCTCCACACCCGCAGTCGACCATAGGACTCGTAGCGCTGCAGCTCGGCATCGTCGACACGGTAGCCGGCCAGCGACCCGGGCACATCGACCGCCTCGCGCTCGGCCGGCGTCGACGCGATCGGCGCGAGCAGGGCGTCCGGCCGGTCGGTGGCGGCTTGGAGACCCCACATCGCGAGGGCGGTGAGGACGACACTCGCCGCGGCGACGGCCCACCACTTCCGGCTGAGCGCGAGCACGCCGCCTCGCACGCGTCGCCACGGCGTACCCGGTGTGCCGGACGGGGAGGGGTCAGCTCCCACGCGGGAAGCGGGATCGTCGACGCGTTCCGACGGTCGGGCGCGATCCGCGACCGCCGCGGACCGCCCCTGACCGGACGGCGCCGTGGATTCGTCTCGCGCACCCTCGGGGTCTGCCGCGTTCGCCGGGGCCGTTTGGTGGGGCCCCGCGGGAGCAGGACGGACGGGTGGCACCGCGCGCGTCCGGCGGTCGGCGCTTTCGAGCTCCGTCAAACGGCGCAGAGCACGGGGATCTCGGAGGATGTCGGCGTCGGGCCCGTACGCCCGCTTCCGAAGGGCCGTCAGCTCATCGATCGACGAGTCGGCTTCGGTCGCGACGGACGGTGGAGCATCCATGTGTCCATTATCGGACTGCCCTCGGCCCACGGGCCTCGGAGTCATCGGGAAAAAGCAAAAACCCCCACTGAGCGGGGGTTTTTCACTTGCTGGGGTACCTGGACTCGAACCAAGAACAAAGGTACCAGAAACCTCCGTGTTGCCAATTACACCATACCCCAAGGCGCTGGACAGAAGTCCGTGCCGAGGGTCAACTCTAGTCGACGGGGACGCGTGAGCCAAACCGGGCACCACGTGACCATCCGGAGGTGTCCGCGAACGCGGGCATCGGAGCGCGACACCCACGCGGAGTCAGGAGGCGCGTTCCACGAGTGCGCCCAGCCGACGGATGCTCTCCCGCTTGCCGAGCAGTTCCATCGACTCGAACAACGGTGGCGAGATCCGGCGGCCGCTCAGCGCGACGCGCAGCGGACCGTACGCGACGCGAGGTTTCAGTCCGAGCCCTTCGATGAGTGCAGCGGCCAGAGCCTCCTGAGCTGCGGCTGCGGTGAACTCCCCCTCCGGCACCAGTTCGAGTGCCGCGACCGAAGCGACGATGACCTCGTTCGCATTCGCAGGCAGCGTCGCCAGCGCATCATCGGCATACGTGATCGCGTTCGTGAAGAGGAAGCCCAGCAGCGCGGGGGCGTCGCCCAGCAGCTGCATCCGCTCCTGCACGAGGGGCGCGGATGCTGTGAGCATGGCCTGCTGGTCGGCCGTGGGGGGATCGGCCACGACACCCGCCGCGGTCAGGTAGGGCACGAGCCGAGCCGCGAAGTCGGCGGGCTGCAGCATCCGGACGTGGTCTCCGTTGATCGCCTCGGCCTTCTTCTGGTCGAACCGCGCCGGGTTCGGGTTGACGTCCACGATGTCGAACGCCGCGACCAGCTCGTCGAGCGAGAAGACGTCCCGATCAGGGCCGATCGACCACCCCAGGAGAGCGAGGTAGTTCAGCAGGCCCTCGTGGATGAAACCCCTCTCGCGCTGCAGGAACAGGTCGGCCTGGGGGTCGCGCTTGGAGAGCTTCTTGTTGCCGACGTCGCCGAGCACGAGAGGCATGTGCGCGAAACGCGGGATGAACGTCGTCACACCGGCCTCGACGAGAGCGGAATAGAGCGCCAACTGGCGAGCCGTCGACGGCATCAGGTCCTCGCCACGGATGACATGCGTGATTCCCATCAGCGCATCGTCGACCGGGTTGACGAAGGGATAGAGCGGCACGCCGCCGGCTCGCACGAGCACGAAGTCGGGGAACGAACCGGCCGGGAACGTCACCTCGCCGCGGATCAGGTCGTCGTAGGTGAGGTCGTGGTCGGGAACGCGCAGGCGGAAGGCGGGCTCTCGTCCTTCCGCACGGTAGGCGGCCTTCTGCTCGTCGGTCAGATCGCGATCGTGATTGTCGTAACCGAGCTGCTTCGCACGGCCGTTCGCCGTATTGCGCGCGTCGATCTCCTCGGCGGTCGAGTACGACTCGTAGACGAGACCGGTCGCGCGAAGCTTGTCGAGCACGTCGAGGTAGATGTCGTGGCGCTGCGACTGACGATAGGGCGCGTGCGGACCGCCGACCTCCACCCCTTCGTCCCAATCGATGCGCAGCCACCGCAACGCCTCGAGGAGTTGCTGGTAGCTCTCCTCGCTGTCGCGCGCCGAATCCGTGTCTTCGATCCGGAAGACCAGCGTGCCGCCGTTGTGGCGGGCGTAGGCCCAGTTGAACAGCACCGTCCGGATGAGCCCGACGTGGGGCAGTCCGGTCGGTGAGGGGCAGAAGCGCACGCGCACGTCGGCGCCGGTGGCGGTGGTGGTGCGGGGATCGGGTGAGGAGGACATCACCCACCAGCTTAGTTCGCCCGTCCCCCGGCCACCGTGGCCTCGACCGCCGAGGACGTCGCGGGCGGCGGCAGCACACGCGTGAGGGCGCTCAGGGTGGCGCGTACGGAGGGAACGCGTTCGGCGCCGAGCGCGGTGACGACGTGCAGCGTGCGGCCTTCGGCCGCGGGGAGGGGGCGCGTCACGATGCCCGGCAGTTGTGGGAACGATTCGACGGCCATGCGCGGCAGGGTGGCGACGCCGATGCCCTGCGCGACGAGGCCCTCCACAGCGACGAAGTTGTCGGTCTCGAAGGTGATCCGAGGTTCGAAGCCATGACGACCGCACAGCTCGAGCAGATGTCCCCGGCAGCGCGGACAGCCTGCGATCCAGTTCTCCGCTGCGAGCCCGGCGAGTGACGCGACGTCGCCGCGACGCGGGCGCGAGGCAGCAGGATGTGCCGCGGGCAGCACGAGGAGCAGGTCGTCGGTGCCGACGGTGCGCACCGCGAGTCCTCGCGCGCTCGAGCGGTGCGGATCTTCGCGGTCGCCGGCGTAGCTGAACGTCAAGGCGACGTCGGCACGGTCGTCGCGGATCGCCGCGACCGCCTCGGGCGGCTCGGCCTCCACGTAGGTCAGGACGACGCCGGGATGGCGCACCGCGAGGTCGGCGAGCAGTCGGGGCACCAGCGACGGCGAGGCGGAAGGGAACCCCACGAGGCGCACGCGACCGACCCGCAGGCCGCGCAGCTCGTCGAGCTCCTCCGTGGCCGCATCCAACGCCGTCGTGACGGAAGGCGCGTGGCGGGCGAGTATGCGCCCGGCCTCGGTGAGTCGCACCCGACGACCGGCGCGCTCGATGACAGGCACGCCGAGGCGCTGCTCGAGGCGCTTCATCTGCTGGCTGATTGCCGGTTGGCTGAGTCCCAGGAGGTCTGCGGCGGCGGTGATCGAGCCGCCGTCGGCGATCGCCTTCACCACCCGGAGCGTCTGCACATCGAACTCCGGAGACTCATCCCGCGCATCGGCCACGATCGGAATCATAATGCGCACGCATGGGTCGCATCTCACGCGTGCCGTAGACGAATGCGTGGAGCGTCCCGCACCCTGGACGGGTGACCGTTCCGATCTCGCCCGCCTCACTCGCGTCGGCGCGCGCGGAGTTCGCGGGCGGCCGCGGTTACCTCGCAGCCTGCACGGTGGGTCTCACGCCGCGGGCGTCACGCGACGCGATCATCGTCGATGCCCATGCCTCGGCGGGAGGTCGACCCGATCCGGTCGCCTACTCCGCGCTGGTGGAAAGCAGTCGTCGGCATTTCGCCGACCTCGTCGGCGTGAGCGCCGACCGGGTCGCGGTCGGCTCGCAGACCTCGGTCCTGGCCGCCCTGATCGCCGCGTCCGTGCCGGACGACGCCGAGGTGCTGTGCGCCGCGGGCGATTTCTCCTCGATCATGCTGCCCTTCGTGCACGCCGGTCGAGGGATTCGTGTACGGATCGCGCCCGTGGCGGGACTCGCCGACGCGATCACCGAGCGGACGTGGCTCGTCGCGTTCTCGATCGTGCAGTCGGCGACGGGCGAGGTGGCGGACGCCGACGCCATCGTCGCCGCCGCACACCGCGCGGGCGCGCGCACCTTCTGCGACGCGACCCAGGCCGTGGGCTGGCTGCCGGTGGACGCGGGGGCGTTCGACGCCCTCGTGTGCCACACGTACAAATGGCTCTGCGCCCCGCGGGGTGTCGCCTTCCTCACCCTCTCCGCGCAGCTGCAGTACCTCGTTCCGCCGATCTTCGCCGGCTGGTACGCGGGGGCGGATCCCTGGACGTCGTGCTACGGCCACGAGGTGGTGCTGGCGGAGGACGCCTCGCGCTTCGACGTCTCACCGGCGTGGCAGGCGTTCGTCGGCGCCGAACCCGCGCTGGCGCTCTTCGCGGACATGGACCGCGCAGCGGCCCACGCGCACACCACCGGCTTGGCCGCGGCGTTCCGGGACCGGATGGGCATCCCCGCTCCCCCACGTCCCAGCGCCATCGTGACGTGGTCCGATGCGAGCGGGTGCGACCTCGCTCGTCTGGGAGCTGCGGGAGTGTCCGCCTCGGGTCGGGCGGGCAGAGCCCGCGTCGCATTCCACGTGTTCAACGACGATGATGACGTAGGTCTCGCCGCGACGGCGCTGATCGGCTGATCACCGTCCCGGCCGACGCGGCTCTACGGATGCCACCGGCCGTGCCCGGGTGAGCGGAGCGAAGCCCACGACCACGATCACCACGATCAGCGCGAGGAGGGCGAGCCCCCCGTAGCCGATCCATCCGAGCACCAGGCCCGCGAGCACCGCGCCGATCGCCGCGACGAGGCTCATCGTGAGATCGCTGCGTCCCTGCCGACGGGTGCGCAGGTGTTCGCCGGACGCCTCGGTCAACAGCGCCGAGCCCGCAACGGTGGTGGCGCTCCACCCGAGTCCGAGCAGGACGAGAGCGATCGTCACGGCGGTCGTGTCGGCCTCGCCGAAAGCCGCCGTCAGCAGCGACGCCAGCAGCAGCCCTTGGCCGAGCAGGATGGTGCGCACCCGACCGAACCGGTCGGCCAGCAGCCCGAAGACCGGAGAGAGCGCGTACATGCCGGCGATGTGGAGGCTGATCGTGAAGCCGATGATCGTGACGGATGCCGCGTCTCCTGCCCCGCCCATCAGATGCAGCAGGTGCACCGGGGTCATCGCCATGACAGCCACCATCACACCGTGGGCGCCGGCGATCGCGATGATGGCGTACCGGGCGACGAGCGGCTGGTCGACTCGGGCGATCGCGGATGCACCGGCGGCCGCCGAGACCGCCGCCACGCGCCTGGCCAGCAGGAGAGGATCCGGTCGGAGGGCGCTCAGATAGAGGGCCACTCCGAGAAGCTGCGCCACCAGCGTGAAGACGTAGGGGCCCGTGAGCGCCGGCATTCCGAGCGCGTCGCCGATCACCTCGCCCGGACCGACGAGGTTCGGGCCGAGCACGGCGCCCACCGTGGTGGCCCACACCACCAGGGACAGATCACGGCCTCGCGTGGCATCCGTCGCCAGGTCGGCAGCGGCGAAGCGCGACTGCAGGTTCGCGGCCTGTCCCGACCCGATGAGCCCGAATCCGACCAGGAGCAGGGGGAAGGAGTCGATGCTCACCGCACCGAGGACGACCACGACGCCGGCCAGGGCGACGAGCATGCCGAGCGTGAGGGCGCGCCGGCGTCCGTGAAGGCGCGCGAGACGCGCGAGCGGCACGGCGAAGATCGCCGTTCCGAGCGTGATGGCGGCCGTGGCGAGTCCCGAGAGCGCGTCCTGTCCGGAGAGCTCGCGGGCGAGGACCGCGCCGAGCGAGATGGTGGCACCGAAGGCGAGACCACCGAGCACCTGCCCGGCGCTCAGGACGCCGACGGTGCGCCGCTGAATACGCTGCAGCTCGGCGGGCGCCGGGTCTTCGACATCGGTCACGCGTTGCGTGCGGTGTTGGTCAGTACTCCCAGTCCGCTGATCTCGACTTCGAGCGTGTCGCCCGCGGTGAATGGTCCGACCCCGGCCGGTGTGCCGGTGAGGATGACGTCTCCGGGGAGGAGGGTGAAGGCGGCCGAGGCGTAGGCGATGATGTCCGCGACGGAGTGGACCATGTCGCTCAACGGGGCGTGCTGACGCACCTCGCCGTTGAGGCGCGACTCGATGGTGGCCGACGCGACATCGAACTCGGTCTCGATAACCGGTCCCAGGGGGCAGAAGGTGTCGAATCCCTTCGCTCGGGCCCACTGGCCGTCGCGCTTCTGGAGGTCACGCGCGGTGATATCGTTCCCGATCGTGTATCCGAAGACGACCTCGGCAGCCCGCTCGACGGCCACGTTCTTGGCGATCGAGCCGATCACGACGGCCAGTTCGCCCTCGAAGTCGGTGCGCTCGCTCTGCGGCGGCCGCACGATGGCATCGCCCGGTCCCACCACCGCGGTGTTCGGCTTGAGGAACAGCATCGGCTCGGTCGGCGCTTCGTTGCCGAATTCCGCCGCGTGCTCGCGGTAGTTGCGACCGACGCAGATCACTTTCGAACGTGGGATCACCGGTGCCAGCAGCACCGCATCGACGAGGGGCACGCGCTCGCCCGTGGTCTCGAAACCCGCGAACATCGGATCGCCGTCGAGCACGACCAGGTCGCGGTCGTCGACGATGCCGAAGCGGATGCTGTCCTGGTGGCTGAATCGGGCGATCTTCACCCGCTCAGCCTACCCAGGCCGCAGCATCCGCACCCGGTCGCGTCGCCCGCCCGGCCGTGCACCGGTGCCTTCGCCCCACCCACTCTGCCGCGGAGAACGGCTCAGGCGTCCAGTCGCGTCAGCCAGCCGTGACGGTCTTCGCGGCGGCCGTACTGGATGTCGGTCAGCTCCTCGCGCAACGACAGCGCGAGTGTGCCGGTCGGCTGCTCGTCGAAGAAGTTCTTGCCCTTCAGCAGCCCGATCGGTGTCACGACCGCTGCCGTCCCGCACGCGAACACCTCGACGATGTCGCCGGATGCCACACCTTCGCGCCACTCCGTCAGCGAGACGTTCCGGCCCTGCACCTTGTGCCCGCGGTCGACCGCCAGCTGCAGGATCGAGTCGCGCGTGATGCCCTCGAGGATGCTGTCGGACTGCGGCGTGACGATCGTGCCGTCCTTGTACACGAACACCACGTTCATGCCGCCCAGTTCTTCGACGTTGCCGTCCTGGTCGAGGAACACGACCTGATCGCACTCGTTCTCGTAGGCCTCCGACTGCGGCAACAGCGAGGCGGCGTAGTTGCCGCCGGTCTTGGCTGCGCCGGTCCCGCCCTTGCCGGCGCGTGCATAGTCCTCGCTCAGCCAGATGGATACCGGCTGCACACCGCCCTTGAAGTACGCGCCCGCGGGTGAAGCGATCACGTAGTACGCGACCTTGTGCGCCGGACGGACGCCGAGGAAGGCCTCCTTCGCGAACATGAACGGCCGCAGGTAGAGGCTCTGGTCTTCGCCCGACGGCACCCACGCGCCGTCGATCGCGACGATCTCGCGGAGGGACTGCAAAAAGTACGGGGCGGGCAGTTCGGGCAGGGCCAGCCGACGGGCGCTGCGCTGCAGGCGACGGGCGTTCTGGTCGGGGCGGAAGGTGTGGACCGAACCGTCCGCGTGGCGATAAGCCTTGATCCCCTCGAAGATCTCCTGCCCGTAGTGCAGCACCGCGGCGGCGGGGTCGAGGGTGATCGGGCCGTAGGGCTGCACGCGCGGACGGTGCCAGCCTCCCCGCACCGACCAGCAGATGTCGACCATATGGTCGGTGAAGGACTGGCCGAAGCCGGGGTTCTTCAAGATCTCTTCGCGCTGCGCGGCGGTCTTGGCGGCGAGGTTGCGGGTGACGGCGAACTCGAGCGGATCGAGGTCGGTGTCGGGGTTGGAATCGATGAGAGTCATGTCACGTCCTACGGTGGGGTCGCCGGCGGTGCGAGCGGGGTTCCAGGTTACGCCTGGAGCCGTGCCGCGATCGCGTCGCCGATCTCGGAGGTGGTGCGGGGCGAGCCGTCTCGGGCTGCGATGTCTTCTTCGGCCGCGAGGGTGACGCGTGCCGCCTCGTCCCGCAGCCCCAGGTGGTCCAGCAGCAGGGAGACGGAGAGGATCGCAGCCGTGGGGTCGGCCTTCTGCCGGCCTGCGATGTCGGGCGCCGAACCGTGCACGGGCTCGAACATCGAGGGGAACGCGCCGTCGGGGTTGATGTTGCCCGATGCGGCGAGGCCGATGCCACCGGTGACGGCGCCTGCCAGGTCCGTGAGGATGTCGCCGAAGAGGTTGTCGGTGACGATCACGTCGAAGCGGCCCGGGTTCGTGACCAGGAAGATCGTTGCTGCGTCGACGTGCAGGTAGTCTACGGCGACACCGGGGTGTTCCTTCGCCACGGCATTAACGATCCGCTGCCAGATGCCTCCGGCGTGGACGAGCACATTGGTCTTGTGCACGAGTGTCAGCTTCCGGCGGCGCCGCTCCGCGAGGTCGAAGGCGTAGCGCACGACCCGCTCCACTCCGAAGGCGGTGTTGACCGACGTCTCGTTGGCCACCTCATGCGGCGTGCCACGTCTGATGGAGCCGCCGTTCCCGACGTACGGACCCTCCGTGCCCTCGCGCACGACGACGAAGTCGATCTCTCCGGGGTCGGCGAGGGGCCCCGGTGCACCCGGATAGAGCTTGGACGGCCTCAGGTTGACATAGTGGTCGAGCTCGAACCGCAGCTTCAGCAGCAGACCCCGCTCGATGTTGGCGTCCGCGAGACGCGGGTCTCCCGGCACGCCCCCGACCGCTCCGAGCAGGATCGCGTCGTGACCGGCGATCGACGAGAGGTCTTCGTCGGTGAGCGTGTCACCGGTCTCGAGGAACCGCGCGGCACCCAGCGAGAAGCGCGTTCGGTCGAACCGGATGCCGGAACCTGCGGTCGCGGCATCCAGCACCTTTTCGGCCTCGGCGACGACTTCCGGGCCGATGCCGTCGCCGGGGATCACGGCGAGTTTCACGGTCCGGGACTCGGGCACCTGCTGCACCTGCGACATGGAACTCCTTGACGGGGCAGCGGCGGAGCGGACGGATCAGTGCTCGGCGGCTGCGGTGGGACGGGACTTCCCCAGGGTAACGGCCGCGATGACCGCGGCGATGACCACCAGACCCGCGCCGATCAGCGAGGTGATCACCACGCCTCCGTCGAAAGCGTGAGCCGCCGCGTCGCGCAGGGCGGTCGCCAGGGGCTCGCCGAGCTGGTCGGCGGACGCGACCGCGCCGGCGAGCGTCTCGCGCGCCTGGTACGCCGCGTCGGCCGGGATCCCGGCGGGCAACTGCAGCGTGGCACGGTAGTAGGCGGTGAGGATGCCGCCCACGATCGTCGTGCCGAGCACGGCGCCCAGCTCGTACGCGGTCTCGGAGACGGCCGATGCCGCACCGGCCTTCGCGGCCGGCGCGCTGCTGAGCACGAGCTCGTTCGAGACGGTCTCGGCGATGCCGATACCCGCTCCGAGCGACATGAAGGCGATCACGAGGAGAGACAGCGAGCCCTCGCCGGCGGTGAGCGCGACCATCACGTAGCCCAGCACCGACAGCACGAGCGCCGACGGAACGAGCAGTCGGGGCGCCACGCGGCGGGCGACCGGCACGATGAGCAGCCCGGCGACGATCATGACAGCGAGACCGGGAAGCAGGGCGAGGCCGGCGTCCATCGGGCTCAGTCCGAGGATCAGCTGAAGGTGCTGAGCCACGAAGTACAGGAACCCCACCAGCGAGATGACGCTCAGCAGATTGACCATGATCGCGCCCGAGAAGGGCGCGTGCCGGAACAGAGCCATGTCGAGCATCGGCTGTTCGGCCTTGAGCTGGCGACGGACGAAGAGCGCCGCGAGCAGGATGCCGAAGGCGATGAGCGGCAGCGCGGGTCCCGCAACGCCCTCGACCGCGAGCGACTTGATGCCGTAGACGAACGGCACCATGGCGCCGAGAGACAGCGCGATGCTGAGCGGATCGATGCGGCCGGGCTTGGGGTCGCGGCTCTCGGGGATGAGCAGCGGCACGAGGATCAGCAGCGGCACCAGCACGGGCACGGCGAGGAGGAACACCGAGCCCCAGGCGAAGTGCTCGAGCAGCAGACCGCCCACGATCGGGCCCAGGGCCATACCCGCGGAGAAGCCCGCTGCCCAGATCGCGATCGCGAGGCGGCGCTGTTCGCGATCGCGGAAGATCGAGCGCAGCAGCGAAAGAGTCGAGGGCATCAGCATCGCGCCGAAGACGCCCATGCCGGCGCGGGCGGCGATCAGGAGGGCGGCGCTGGGTGCGAACGCCGCGAGCACGGACACGATTCCGAATCCGGTCGCGCCGATGAGCAGCATCCGTCGCCGACCGAAGCGGTCGCCGAGCGTGCCCATCGTCACGAGCAGGCTCGCGAGCACCAGCGGGTAGGCGTCGATGATCCAGAGCTGCTGGGTGCTGGTGGGTTCGAGGTGCAGGGCGATCTGCGGCAGGGCGAAGCTGAGAACCGTGTTGTCGACCGAGACGAGTAGAACCGGCAGCATCAGCACAGCAAGAGCGGTCCAGCCGCGCCAGCCGACCCGCGGAGAGGTCGTCAGGGCTTCGGTGGAAATGCGTTCGTAGGTGGTGCTCATGGTGTCCTCGGTTTCGACGGAATAAGTAAACCGTCCAGCCGGTATAGTATCAGACGGGTGACGTCCACGTCGATACCATCGAGACCATGAGCCGACCGCCGCGCGCCCGCGAGTCCGTGCTCGATGCGTTCTCCGATCTGCTGATCGCCGAGGGCGAGCGCGCGGCGACGATGGATGCCACCGCCCGCGCTGCCGGGGTCTCCAAGGGCGGTCTGCTCTATCACTTCGCCTCGAAGGACGCGCTGGAGAACGGGCTGATCGAACGCCTCGAGCGCCTCGTCGACGACGACATCGCGCTCATCACCACCGCACCTGAGGGCGCCATCGCCTATTTCCTGCGCTCCTCGGTGATGGAGAACGACCCCCTGGACCGAGCGCTCATCGGGGTGTCACGTCTCGCTCAGGGCGGCAACACGGTGGCGTCCGAGGCGCTCCGGGCGGTCCGGGAGCACTGGGCGGGGGCGCTGCGCCCGCACGCGAAGGACGAGACCGCCCTCGACCTCGTGATGCTGGTGAGTGACGGCCTGTACTTCAACAATGCGCTCAACGGCGGGTCGGTTCCCGGCCCCGTTCCGAGAGATGAAGAGCTCGACGCGCTGATCGCTCTCGTGCTCTCCGCCGCGGCGCGCTGACGCTCTGGATGGAACGGACGCGCCGCGGAGCCGCCTACGCGCCGCGGAGCCGCCGGAGCTGCATGAGGAGCGTCGGGCCGGTGCGGTCCAGGAGTGCACCGCCTCCGCGGATGCCGATGATGAGCACCGCGACACCGATGACCACGGAGCACGCCAGCGCACTCCAGCCGAAGACCGCCGAGCCGGATGCGAAGCTGATGATTGCGAGGACGCCCGTCGGGATCATGATGGCGAGCACGATGCCCCACACGGCGAACACCTGCAGTCCCGTCGTGAAACTCGAGCCCTGAGCCGACTTGAAGGGGTTGTCGCCGGCGCGCGGTACCGGCATGACGAACCTCGCCGATGAGATGCAGACGACTCCCATGCCGGTGAGCATCGTCCCGATCGACAGGGCGAGGATGACGGGGAGATGCTGCCATTGGTCTGCGAACGCGACTCCGCCGACCGCCGCCAGCAGCGTGATCGGGACCGCGAAGACGGCCAGGGCCGAGAGCCTGCCGAGGCGATCGTCCCTCCCCCGCACCCCGTCGATCAGATGGGTCGCGAAGGCCGTGCCGTCGTAGGAGATGTCCGAGGCCAGCGTGAGCGCGAACGTGAAGCCGAGCAGCGGGCCCGTCCACATGACCAGCACCGGCGCGTCGTTGAGGATCGAGTAGAACCACAGCAGGACCGGAATGAGTGGCACCGAGATGAGCTGACGCGCGTAGCGGGGGTCGCGCCGCCAGTAGGTCAGGCAGCGCGCAGCGATCGCGCCTGCGGGCGTCTGCGGCACGCGCGCGAACACGCCGAGCTTGCCGCGCGACACCGACCGGTTCGTCGCGACGGCGGGTGTCACCAGGGCCCGGGCGAGCGCTCCGCGCCACACGATGTACAGCAGCACGAGGGTCGCCAGCGCGATGAGCAGCCGGAGGCCCGCTCCCCCGATGTCGCCGACGGCGATGGCCCCAGGCACGGCCCATGCCGCACCGAGTGGGGTCCATCCCAGCGCCGAGGCCAGGTTCGGCAGCGCGCCGGCAGAGCTGCTGATTCCCTGCGTGAGCGCGATGATGATGGGCCCGAGCAGCAGGAGCGGGATGATGATCAAGATGCCGCTCAGCTCTCGGGCGCGCCTGCTGGACTGCAGGCCGACGCTCAGCGCCGCCATCGCGCGCGATGCCACCACGGCGGTCACGACGCCGATGACCGCGCAGAGGACCGCGGCGACCATCGCCGGCGGGGAGCGCAGCCACGCGGCGGCCGAAGCGAGCCCCGCCAGGAGCGACACCGCGCCGGGAATGCCGATCACCCCGGCGAGTGTGAGTGCGATCAGCAGGGTGCGCATCGGGATCGGGTACTGCACCAGGTGCGGCGGATCGAGCGTCTGCTCGATCCCGGTCAGCAGCAGCGGGAAGAGCACCCAGCCGAGCGTCAGGAGGGACCCCGCCAGGACGATGATCGTCGCCGCGAGGTCGAACGACGCCGACAACCCCAGCGCGACCGCGCCCGCGGCCACCGCGACCAGCATGCCGAGGCCGTACAGCCCGCCGATGACCGTCGCGACCAGCTGCCACGTGCTGCGGGTGAGCGAATTGCCCAGCACCCGCAGCCGCAGCCTCAGGAGTGTCGCAACCATTCCGGCCCCTCCGCGTGGTGACGCCCGCCCACCAGCTGCACGAAACGGTCTTCCAGCGTCTGCTCGCCACGCACCTCGTCGATGGTGCCGGCGGCCAGCACGCGGCCTGCCGCGACCACGGCGACGTGGTCGCACATCCGCTGGACGAGGTCCATGACGTGGCTCGACACGATCACGGTGCCGCCGCCTGCCACGTAGCTCGTGAGGATGTCGCGGATGTTCGCCGCCGAGACCGGGTCGACGGACTCGAAGGGCTCGTCGAGCACGAGGATGCGTGGCGCGTGCACCAGGGCACAGGCCAGGGCGATCTTCTTCGTCATCCCCGCGGAGTAGTCCACGACCAGGGTGCCGGCGGCGCTTTCGAGGTCGAGCAGCCGCAGCAGATCGGCGACCCGTTCGGCGACCGTGGCGCGGTCGAGCCCGAACAGCATGCCGTTGTAGGTCACGAGCTGCTCGCCGGTGAGTCGGTCGAACAGCGCCACACCGTCGGCGAGGTTGCCGATGAGCGCTTTCGCGCGCAGGGGGTCCGCCCACATGTCGATGCCGTCGATCAAGGCACGGCCGGCGTCGGGACGCAGAAGCCCGGTCGCCATGGAGAGGGTGGTGGTCTTGCCCGCGCCGTTGGGTCCGACCAGGCCGTAGAACGAACCCGTCGGCACGGTCAAGTGCAGGTCGTCGACGGCCACCTTGTCACCGAAGCGTTTGCTGAGACCGACGAGCTGCAGCGCGGGAGCGGCCGCGGCATCCGTTCCCGCTGCTGTCGCGGGCGCCGACCCGGGCCCGTTCGTCGGCGGTGTGTACGGCGGTGGGAGCGGAGCGTCTGTCACGAGGGATCCTCTCAACGATGCGTCCTTCTACCGTATGACCCGCGGATGCTGCCGCCCCGCTCTTCACCTCTGCCCGGCGCGCCGCGGCCGGAGTGGACCCGTGCGCTGTGTGCCGACCTTGGCGCGGCACGCAGGCGGCCACCGAACGGTCGCGACACGCCGTGACACCCGGCCCCGTTCGCGATGGAACGGCGTGTCGCGACCGTTCGCGGCCGGCCGGCAGGCGACCGAACGATCACCGGGATCAGTCCTCGGTGAGCAGGATCTGCTGGAACATGTCCGCGCCGACGGCCACGCGCATCTGCTCGAGCAGCACGTCGGGCACGGGTGAATCGACCGTGAGAACCGAGAGCGCGCGGCCCGTGGCATCCGGTCTGGCCACCTGGAGGCCTTCGATGTTGATGCCGGCGCCGCCGAGCTCCTGCCCGTAGATGGCCACGATGCCCGGACGATCGGCGTAGCGCATCACGACGTGGTGACGCTCGATCGGCACCTCGATCTCGTACCCGTTGATGCCGACGACCTTCGGCACCATGCGCGTGCCGGCGAGCGTGCCGGCGACGGTCAGCACCGAGCCGTCGACGAGGGTGCCGCGGAGGATGGTGATGTTGCGGTACTGCGGGCTGTCCGCTTCGACGATGAGTCGCGTCTCGATGCCGCGCTGCTCAGCGAACAGCGGTGCGTTCACGTACGAGACGTTCTCACTCACGACATTCGCGAGGATGCCCTTCAGAGCGGCGAGCCGGTAGACGCTGACGTCGTACGCCGCGAGCTCTCCGCGCACCTCGATGTCGAGGCTGGTGAGCGCGCTCTCGGCGAGCCCGGTGAAGAACTGCCCGAGCTGCTCGACGAGGGCGATGCCCGGGCGCACGAACGGGTCGATGATCCCCCCGGCGACGTTGACCGCGTCGGGCACGAGGTCGCCCTCGAGCGCGAGCTTCACCGACCTGGCGACCGACACGCCGGCCTTCTCCTGCGCTTCTTCCGTGGACGCACCCAGGTGAGGGGTCACGACGACATTGGGCAGGTCGAGCAGGGGGAAGGCCGGCCCGTCGACCGAGGGCGGTTCGGTGGAGAAGACGTCCAGTCCCGCGCCGGCGATCTCGCCCGTGGTCAGAGCCGTGTAGAGCGCTTTCTCGTCGATGAGCCCTCCGCGCGCGACGTTCACGATGTAGGCGGACGACTTCATCCGCGCGAACTGCTCGGCGCCGATCATGCCCGTGGTCTCGGGGGTCTTCGGCATGTGGATCGAGATGAAGTCGCTCTGCGCGAGCAGGTCGTCGAGCGAGAGCAGCGTCACTCCGAGCTGCTGTGCGCGGGAGGGGGTGACGTACGGGTCGTACGCGACGACCTGCACACCGAAAGCCTGCAGGCGGGCGGTGATGAGCGCCCCGATGCGCCCGAGGCCGATGATGCCGACCGTCTTCTCGTACAGCTCGGTGCCCGTGTAGGCGCTGCGCTTCCACTGTCCGGCGGCGAGCGAGGCGTGGGCGGCCGGGATGTGGCGCGCGAGGCTCAGGATGTGGCCGACGGTGAGCTCGGCGGCCGAGATGATGTTCGACGTCGGTGCGTTCACGACCATGACGCCGGCGGTGGTCGCGGCCTTGATGTCGACGTTGTCCAGGCCCACCCCCGCACGGGCGACGACCTTCAGCACCGGGGCTGCGGCCAGGGCTTCCGCATCGATCTTCGTCGCCGAACGCACCAGCACCGCGTGCGCGTGCGCGAGGGCGCCCAGGAGCGCGGGGCGGTCGGTGCCGTCGACCTGGCGGACGTCGAAGTCGGGACCGAGCGCGTCGATCGTGGCGGGAGAGAGTTGTTCGGCGATCAGGACGACGGGCTTCGACACGGTGGGTCCTTCGAGCGTTCACGCGCACCGCGGGAGCGGGGCGATCGGGGCGGGGTGGAGGCGAGATCAGCGCGCCGCATGCCCGTCGGAACGACCCGGGGCGGGGGCGGCGAGATCGCTGTCAGCCTACCGTGGGCGCTTCGGCGGCTCGCACCGTGTGACGGTTCGCGGCCGCGCTCCCCCGCGTCGGTGCATCTCAGCCCAGCAGGGACGCACCCGACGAGGCCGCGTACCCGATGACGTCGAGCCAGAACACCGACACCAGGGTCAGACCGGCGAGCATCACCAGCAGCAGGTGCAGCGCGGTCCGCCGCCGGCCGATGGCGAGAGCGCCCGCGAAGACGAGGATGGGCAGCACCACGGGCAGGATGAGCACGAACCATCCGAGGCCGTTCAATCCCAGCGGGCCGCTCGCCTGAGCGATGAGGAAGGCCACCGCATTCCAGACGGCGTACGCGTAGAACAGCCCGAACAGTCCGGCGATCGTGGCGACGAGCCACGTCGGGGTACGACGTGCGGATGCCGCGGCATCCGTCTGCACCGCGCTCACTGACCCACCGCCCCGACGGCGAGGAACGGCCAGGGCACGAGCAGGATCGCCCCCGCGAGCAGCCACAGCACCCGCACCCACGTGTGGGAGCCGCGGGTGAGGACCAACGTGGTGACGAACCAGATCAGGGGGGCGAGGATCGCCAGCCACAGGCTGACCAGATAACCGACCGGGGCCACGAGGAACTGCGCGGTCCCCTGCAGTCGCAGCCCGCCCACGACCCACCCGATCGTCCAGAGCAGGTAGATGCCGCTGAGGATTCCGATGCCGACGAGAGCCGCGTTGCCGAGCGGCTTCGGCTCGGACACCGCGGTCACCGTGCCGTCACGCTCGAGGCGGCCGACCTCGTCCGACCCGCGCCCGACGGCGTCGAAGCCCTGCGGGAGGGCCACGGGGTCGGATGCCTCGACCGCCGCCTTCTCGTCGGTCGCGGCGTCGGCGGCGGTAGCCGTGACGTCGCGCTCGTCGACACCGGTCACCAGCGTCGGATCGTCGTCACCGTCCCAGGAGAGGGCGTCGTCGTCGCGGCCGGCTGTCATGCCTCCAGCGTAGGTCACGCGCCCTGGCACCGCCGGGTCTTCACTCGAGCGAGAAGGTGCGCGGCGAGTAGCGATCGTCGATGTGGCTGTTGATCGCGCCCGGGGAGCTGCGTGCGATCAGGAACCGTCCGTCGGCCTGACGCTGCCAGCTTTCACCTCGACGGAAATCCAGCCGGTCGGTGAACTTCGCATCGCCCGTCTGACAGGCCGTGTCGGGCCCTGCCGAGATGGTGAGGCCGTCGACGCGCAGGCCCTTCGCCGTCACGATCAGGATGCCGCTCGTCCGATCTGCCAGAGAGGTCTCCATGCGCGCGTCCGCGATCGTCCCGAGACCCTCCGGACCGCTCAGCACGAACCGCTCACCGCCGGCCAGACGTGCGCCCTCCGGGAAGGTGTACTGGAGCGTGCCCTCGCTGGCGATTCCGCGTGCCGTGCAGCGGTACACCTTCCACCCGCCGACGTCCTGCGCGGTGACGCCCGTGTTGCGCAGTTCCACCAGATCGTCGCCGTGACCGACTCGACCGGCAGGCGCTATCTCGTCGATCCGCACCGCGGTGTCGGCGACCGGTTCGGACCGCGCCGCGTTCGGGGCGCCCGGCGTGGCCTTCGCCCGCACCCAGGTACCGGCCTCCGTTCGCTGCCAGCTCTCGTCGAGAGCCTCCGCGAGGGTGACGGGCAGGTTCGGACCGATCCCGCATTCCGTCAGCACGGCGATGGGGGTGTTGGCGTAGACCGCCACACGATCGGCGATGGACCCGTCGGGCATGCGCAGCGCGAACCCGTAGCCGGTCGGATCGATGGCCCGGGCGAAGTAGGCGTCAGCGCGCAGGCCGGGTCGCCGGCTGCCCAGATGCTCGGCGGTGAACAGCGCACCGGGGGCGAGGACGACGCCACGGAGGTCGACGTCGGGGATGGCTTCGAGGCTGCCCTCCGCGGTGCAGCGTGACACCGACCAGCCGGTGAGATCGATCTCCGCCGCCGAATCGTTGCGGAGTTCGAAGAACCCGTCCGTTGCCGATCGTGGCCCGGCTGCGGCGACCTCGTCGATGACGACGTCGGACTTCTCTGCGGTGACGGCGATCGACGAGCCCCCTGTCGGGGCGTTCGCCGTCGGTGTGAGGGCTGCAGTCCCCGGTCCCCACAGTGACGCTAGGGCCAGGATCGCTCCGAGGGAACGAGGGGTGAGACGCACCTCTTCACCCTAGAGGCGCTCGCTGGGTCGAGGCCGTGTGCGCCGTCGTGCACACCTGCGCGGACCGCCCGGGCGTGCCGAAAGCCCGGCCCCGTGGTGCGGGGCCGGGCTTCGTGGCTCTTGACAGCCGGGCTCGGCGGGATGCGCCGAGGGTTCAGCGTGCTGCGGAGCCCTCGACGTAGTCGGTGTCGGTCTGCTGCCAGGCGAACAGGCCGCGCAGCTCTTTGCCGACCGCTTCGATCGGGTGCTGAGCACCCTTTTCGCGCAGGGCCAGGAACTCAGGCGCTCCGGCATCCTGGTCCTCGATGAAGCGCTTCGCGAACGCGCCCGACTGGATGTCGCCGAGAACGGCCTTCATGTTCTCCTTGACATCGGGCGAGATGACGCGCGGACCCGAGACGTAGTCGCCGTACTCGGCGGTGTCCGAGATGGACCAGCGCTGCTTGGCGATCCCGCCCTCCCACATCAGGTCGACGATGAGCTTGAGCTCGTGGAGCACCTCGAAGTAGGCGATCTGGGGCTGGTAGCCCGCCTCGGTGAGCGTCTCGAAGCCGTACTGCACGAGCTGCGACATGCCGCCGCAGAGCACTGCCTGCTCGCCGAACAGGTCGGTCTCGGTCTCTTCGGTGAAGGTGGTCTTGATGACGCCGGCGCGCGTGCCGCCGATCGCCTTCGCGTACGAGAGTGCGAGTGCCCACGCCTCGCCGCTCGCATCGCGCTCGACGCCGATGATGTCGGGGATGCCGCGGCCCGCGACGAATTCGCGGCGCACCGTGTGGCCGGGGGCCTTCGGCGCGATGAGGATCACGTCGACGCCCTCGGGAGCATCGATGTAGCCGAAGCGGATGTTGAAGCCGTGCGCGAAGGCGAGGGCCTTCCCGGGCGTCAGGTTGTCCTTGATGCTCTCGGTATAGATCGAGCGTTGGTGCTGATCGGGCGCGAGGATCATGATGACGTCGGCCCATGCGGTCGCGTCGGCGACGGATTTCACCTCGAAGCCGTCGTCCTCGGCCTTGGCGGTCGACTTCGAGCCGTCCTTGAGGGCGATGACGACCTCGACGCCCGAGTCGCGGAGGTTCTGCGCGTGGGCGTGGCCCTGCGATCCATAACCGACGATCGCAACCTTCTTGCTCTGGATGATCGAGAGGTCGGCGTCGGCGTCGTAGAGGAGTTCAGTCACTGGTTTTCTCTTTCGTTCGGGGTGTTCGATGATCGTGCCGCCACGCTCGGCGAACGGTCGGGGATCAGTTGCGGAGGACCCGCTCGGTGATGCTCTTGCCGCCGCGGCCGATGGCGAGAAGGCCCGACTGGGCGAGCTCCCTGATGCCGAAGGGCTCCAGTGCGCGCAGCAGGGCGTCGACCTTGCCGTGGTCTCCGGTCACCTCGATGACGAGCGCGTCGGGTGAGTAGTCGACGACCGACGCGCGGAAGAGGCTCACCACTTCGAGCACACTCGACCGGTTGGCGTTGTCGGCGCGCACCTTCACGAGCATGTGCTCGCGCTGGACGGATGCCGCCGGCTCGAGCTCGACGATCTTGATGACGTTGATCAGCTTGTTGAGCTGCTTGGTCACCTGCTCGAGGGGCAGTTCGTCGACGTCGACGACCACGGTGATCCGGGACAGACCCGGCACCTCCGTCACGCCGACCGCGAGGGATTCGATGTTGAACCCGCGGCGCGCGAACAGCCCCGCGACGCGGGTCAGCAGACCGGGTTTGTTCTCGACCAGAAGGCTCAGCACGTGCGAAGTCATGGCTCAGTCCTCGCGATCGAACGACGGGGCGTGTTCACGCGCGTACTGGACGTAGCTGTTGCTGACGCCTTGAGGGACCATCGGCCACACCATCGAGTCGGCGCTGACGACGAAGTCGATGACGACCGGACGGTCGTTGGTCTCGAGAGCCAGCGTGATCGCAGCATCCACTTCTTCCAGCTTCTCGACGCGGATCGCGAGGCACCCGTACGCTTCAGCCAGCTTCACGAAGTCGGGGATGCGGATGCTGCCGTGCCCGGTGTTCAGGCTGGTGTGCGAATACCGGCCCTCGTAGAACAGCGTCTGCCACTGGCGCACCATCCCGAGCGAGGAGTTGTTGATGATCGCGACCTTGATCGGGATGTTGTTGATCGTGCAGGTGGCGAGTTCCTGATTGGTCATCTGGAAGCATCCGTCGCCGTCGATCGCCCAGACGACGCGGTCGGGCTCCGCCACCTTGGCGCCCATCGCCGCGGGCACGCCGTAGCCCATTGTTCCCGCGCCACCGGAGTTGAGCCAGGAGTTCGGACGCTCGTACTTGATGAACTGCGCCGACCACATCTGGTGCTGACCGACGCCCGAGGCGTAGATGCCCTCGGGTCCGGTGAGCTCCCCGATGCGCTGGATCACGTGCTGCGGTGCGAGAAGGCCGTCCGTCGTCGGCGCGTAGCCGAGGGGGAACTCCTCACGAAGACCGTCGAGGTAGGACCACCACTCCGAGATATCGGGCTCGGCTGTCGCCGCAGCGGCCCGGTAGGCCGTTTCGAGGTCGACGAGCACGTCCCGCAGATCCCCCACGATCGGAACGTCGGCCGCGCGGATCTTGCCGATCTCCGCGGGATCGATGTCGATGTGCACGACCTTCGCGTTCGGCGCGAACAACGCCGCCTTGCCGGTCACCCGGTCGTCGAACCGTGCACCCAGGGACACCAGCAGGTCGGACTCCTGCAACGCCAGGACCGCCGGGACGGTGCCGTGCATGCCGGGCATCCCGAGCTGCTGGGTGTGCGAGTCGGGGAAGGCACCCCGTGCCATCAGCGTCGTGACCACCGGAGCACCGGTAGCCTCGGCGAACGCGAGCAGCTCCTTCGACGCCCGCGAGCGGATCACGCCGCCGCCGACGTAGAGCACGGGCTTCTTCGCGCCCGCCAGCAGCTGTGCCGCGGCCTGGATCTGCTTGCCGTGCGCCTTCGTCACGGGCCGGTAGCCCGGCAGGTCGATCTTGGGCGGCCACACGAACGGCACCTCGGCCTGCTGCGCGTCCTTCGTGATGTCGACGAGCACGGGGCCGGGTCGACCGGTCCCCGCGATCTCGAAGGCGGCGGCGATGGCGCCGGGGATCTCCTCGGCGCGCTTGACGAGGATGGAGTGCTTGGTGATGGGCATCGTGATGCCCACGATGTCGGCTTCCTGGAAGGCGTCGGTGCCCATCAGCGTGGAGAACACCTGGCCGGTGATGCAGACGATCGGGACGGAGTCCATGTAGGCGTCCGCGATGGCGGTCACGAGGTTCGTCGCACCGGGACCGGACGTCGCGATCGCAACGCCGATCTTGTTCGACGCGGAGGCGTAGCCCTCCGCCGCGTGTCCCGCGCCCTGCTCATGGCGCACCAGGATGTGGCGCAGCTCGGTGCTGTCCATCAGCGGGTCGTAGACGGGGAGGATGGCGCCCCCGGGAAGCCCGAAGACATCCGTGACACCCAGGAGTTCGAGCGATCGGACGACGGCTTGGGCGCCCGTGAGCACGGGTGCCGATGCGGTTCGGGCGGGCGGCCGGGGCACGGCCGAGGAGGATTCTGCAGGCATGATGAACCTCTGAGTGATGGAGACGGATGTCGGGGGCCGAGGTCAGCCCGTGGTCGCGCCTTCGGCGGCGGAGCGCACGAGCTTGGAGTACTTGGCCAAGACGCCACGGGTATAGCGCGGGGGAAGTGGCTCCCAGCCCTCACGGCGGGAGTTCAGCTCAGCCTCATCGACGAGTAGGTCGAGAGTGCGAGCCGCGATATCGACCCGTATCAGATCACCATCGCGCACGAAGGCAATGGGACCAGCGTCCACTGCTTCGGGTGCTATGTGGCCGATGCACAGGCCGGTTGTGCCGCCTGAGAATCTGCCGTCCGTCAACAGTAATACATCTTTTCCGAGGCCGGCGCCCTTGATGGCGGCGGTCACCGCGAGCATCTCGCGCATGCCGGGTCCGCCCTTCGGGCCCTCGTAGCGGATGACGACGACGTCGCCGGCCGCGATCTCGCCTGCTTCGAGAGCATCCATCGCCCCACGCTCGCGCTCGAACACGCGGGCAGGGCCTTCGAACACATCGGAGTCGAAGCCGGCCGACTTGACGACGGCGCCCTCGGGCGCGATGGATCCGTGGAGGATCGTGATGCCGCCCTTCTCGTGGATCGGGTTGTCGAACGAGTGGATCACGGTGCCGTCGATCGGATCGGGATCGAGGTCGCGCATGTTCTCGGCAAGCGTCTTGCCGGTCACGGTGAGCGCGTCCCCGTGCAGCAGCCCTTCGTCGAGCATCGCCTTCATGATCACGGGGATGCCGCCGTGGCGGTCGACGTCGTTCATGACGTACTTCCCGAAGGGCTTCATGTCGGCGACGTGCGGAACCTTGTCGCCGATCCGGTTGAAGTCGTGGAGGCTCAGTTCGACGTCGGCCTCGCGGGCGATCGCCAGCAGGTGCAGCACGACGTTGGTCGATCCACCGAGGGCCATCGCCAGGGCGATCGCGTTCTCGAAGGCCTCGGGGGTCAGGATGTCGCGGGTGGTGATGCCCTGACGGAGCAGATTGATGACGGCCTCGCCCGAACGGTGCGCGTAGTAGTCGCGGCGGCGGTCGGCTGCCGGCGGCGCCGCCGACCCGGGGAGGCTCAGGCCGAGGGCTTCGGCGACGGACGCCATGGTGTTGGCCGTGTACATGCCGCCGCAGGCTCCTTCCCCCGGGGCGATGGCGCACTCGATGCGCTTGAGGTCGGCCTCGCTCATCTTGCCCGCCAGGCACGCGCCGACCGCCTCGAACGAATCGATGATGGTGACGTCCTTCTCGGTGCCGTCCGACAGCTTGACCCAACCGGGGGCGATCGAGCCCGCGTAGAGGAAGACACTCGAGAGGTCCAGACGCGCGGACGCCATGAGCATGCCCGGGATCGACTTGTCGCAGCCGGCGAGCAACACCGTGCCGTCCAGCCGCTCGGCCATGACGACGGTCTCGACGGAGTCGGCGATGACCTCGCGGCTGACGAGCGAGAAGTGCATTCCCTCATGGCCCATGGAGATGCCGTCGGAGACCGAGATCGTGCCGAACTGCAGCGGGTAGCCGCCGCCGGCGTGCACTCCCTCTTTCGCGCCCTGGGCGAGCCTGTCCAGGCTCAGGTTGCAGGGGGTGATCTCGTTCCAGCTCGAGGCGATGCCGATCTGCGGCTTCTCCCAATCGGCGTCGCCCATGCCGACGGCACGGAGCATCCCGCGCGAGGTCGTGGCTTCGATGCCATCGGTGACGACGCGGCTGCGGGGCTTGATGTCGACGGACGCGGCGGTGTGGGGATCGGACTCAGGCATCCCTGCAGTCTATTCCCGGCGGGCGGCCCGCATCTCGGCCAACGCGGACAACACGGCGGCGAGTTCTTCGATGTCTGACACGCGCAGCGCGGCCGCCGTCTGCCCGCCGCCGACGCGGATGCCCAGGTCGTCCACCCGCAGCGCCTTCATCGCGTCTTCGTCCGTGACGTCGTCGCCCGCGAACAGCACGGCGGTCGCACTCAGCCTCTCGCGCAGAACAGCGACCGCGGCATCCTTCCCCTCCTGTCGGAAGGAGTACTCGACAATGTTGTGGCCGGTGCGGCGACGCCAATGCGGAGCGTGCTGGGCGACGAGCGCGTCGGCGTACTGCCACGCCCGCTCGCCGTCGTCGGCGCTCGCCGTGCGCGTGTGGATGCCGAATCCGTACGTCTTCGGCTCGACCCAGACACCCGGGAAACCTGCCAGCTCCCGTTCGGCGTCGTGACGCAGGGTGTCGCGGAGCTCTGTCTCACGCGCCTCTTCGGTCGGCGTCACGAGCCCCTCGCCGGGAATCCAGAACTCGGCGCCGTGGGAGCCGGCGAGCACGATCGCGCTGTCCTCCGTGTGCTCGGAGATCTGCTCGAGGTCCGACAGGCTGCGTCCCGACACCAGGGCGACGACCGTGTCGGGCAGCGTGAAGAGGGATTCGACGGCCGCGCGCGACTCCGGCAGCATCCGCGCCTTCATCGGCTCGTCCTCGAACGGCGCCAGCGTGCCGTCGAAGTCGAGCGCCACCAGCAGCACCGCAGTCTCGGCCAACGGGCGGAGGGTGTCGACGGTTTCCGGCGGGAGCGGGGTCATGCGTTACCTTTCGGGACGGGGTGCACGGCGGCCAGCGCCGACAGGAAGTCACGGGACCATGCGTCGACGTCGTGTTCGATGACCTTGCGACGGAGGGCGCGCATGCGTCGGCCCTGCTCGGCCGGGGCCATCTTCACCGCGCTCACGATGGTCTCCTTGAGCGTGTCGATGTCGTGGGGATTCACGCGCAGAGCCGTGCCGAGCTCGTCGGCGGCACCGGCGAACTCGCTCAGGATGAGGACACCGCGATTGTCGGTCCGCGTGGCCACATACTCCTTCGCGACCAGGTTCATGCCGTCGCGGAGAGCCGTGACCAGCATGACGTCGGCCGCGAGGAAGAGCGCGACCATCTCTTCGCGGGGATACCCCTGGTGCAGGTACCGGATCGCGGTGTGACCCATCGTGTCGCGGTCACCGTTGATGCGGCTGACCGTGAGTTCGATCTCATCCCGCAACTCGACGTAGGTCTGCACACGTTCGCGGCTCGGGCTCGCGACCTGGACGAGCGTGACGTCCTCGACCTTGAGGGTGCCGTCGGCCAGCAGTTCGCCGTATGCCTTCAGGCGGTGCTGTATGCCCTTGGTGTAGTCCAGGCGATCCACCCCGAGCAGGATCTTGGAGGGATTGCCGAGGCTCTCGCGGATCTCCGCCGCACGGGCACGCACGTCGGGGCGCTTCGCGAGCGCGACGTAGGACGCCGTGTCGATCGAGATGGGGAACGCCTTGGCCAGGGCGAGCCTCGAGCTGCCGTCCGCCTGCGGAACGCGGATGCCGGTCGCTTTGGTGTCGTAGCGAAGCTGGCGGCGCACGGCCCGCGCGAAGTTGCCGGCATCGGCGACGCGCTGGAAGCCGATCACGTCGGCGCCGAGGAGCCCCTCCAGGACCTGTCTGCGCCAGGGCAGCTGCGAATACAGCCCATATGCCGGGAACGGGATGTGGTGGAAGTAGCCGATCGTGACGTCGGGCCGAAGCTCCCTCACCATCTTCGGCACGAGCTGCAGCTGGTAGTCCTGAACCCAGACGGTGCCTCCCTCGGAGACGGCCGCGGCCGCGGCCTCGGCGAACCGCCGGTTGACCTTCACGTAGGCGTCCCACCACACGCGGCGGTATCGCGGCGACGCGATGACGTCGTGATAGAGGGGCCAGATCGTGTCGTTCGAGAACCCCTCGTAGTAGGAGGCGACTTCCTCTTCCGAGAGCGCCACCGGCACCAGCCACGTGCCGCCGAACTCGAACGGCTCGACTTCGAGGTCCGCTTGTCCGGGCCACCCCACCCACGCGCCGTCGGACTTCTTCATCACGGGGTCGAGTGCCGTCACGAGTCCGCCGGGAGAGGGACGCCAACCGGGTTCACCGTTCGGCCCGTCCACCCGATCGACGGGAAGGCGATTGGCGACGACGACGAAATCTGCCTCAGGCACGGGACCTCCTGGTAGCGGGCGTCAGCCAAGGCTACAGCGGCGACGAGACCGGCTCCCGACGAGACCGATCCGGGCGAGGCATCCGTCATGACCCGTCGTCGGGTTCCGCCCACGCGGACCCCCGCGCGGCCTCTGTCAAGGGCCACGCGCCGGCGCTTGCGCCCGCTAACGTGGTGCCATGCGTAAGTACCTCTTCGGAACCGGCATCATGGGCGCGGTCGTCAGTGGCGTCACCCTGCTGCGCGGAGCGCGCGACACCGAGTTCACCTGGCGCGAGGCACTGGCCTGGCTGAGCTGGGCCATCACTTTCGCGCTCGCGGTCGGAGCCATCGTCGACACGCGGCGGGCCTCGCGCGGTCACCGCGTCTCGGCTGACTCGCCGGTCTCCGGCAAAGAAGACAAGCTGTTGAAGAAGCGCCTCCGCG
This sequence comes from Microbacterium songi, assembly GCF_042747925.1. Taxonomy (NCBI): domain Bacteria; kingdom Bacillati; phylum Actinomycetota; class Actinomycetes; order Micrococcales; family Microbacteriaceae; genus Microbacterium; species Microbacterium songi. The sequence continues at coordinate 91,676 of NZ_JBHZIE010000002.1, read as the reverse complement.
CGTAGGAGCGCGTGCGGGAGGTCGAGCCTGAACGCACGGAAACCGCCGGACGCGCTCCGGTCGGCATGCCGTACGCCGGGCGCCTCACCCTGTCAACGGGTGAGGATCAGCGCGTCGCCCTGTCCCCCGCCGCCGCAGAGACCGACGGCCGCGACACCGCTTCCCCGGCGCACCAGTTCATGCACGGCGTGGACGATGAGCCGATTGCCCGAAGCGCCGATCGGGTGGCCGATCGCGATTCCGCCGCCGTGGATGTTCACGACGTCGTCCGAGAGTCCGAGCTCGCGTTGCGAGCGTTCGACCACCGCGCCGAACGCCTCATTGATCTCGACGAAATCGAGATCGGATGCCCCGATCCCCTGCTTCGCGAGCGCCTTCGCGATCGCGCGGGCCGGTTGCGCGTGCAGCGAGTTGTCGGGTCCGGCGACCTGACCGGAAGCGCCGACTGCCGCGAGGACCGTCCAGCCCTTCTCGTCGGCGTGGGACCGAGAGGTCACGACCACCGCAGACGCGCCGTCAGAGATGGGCGAAGAGCTGGCCGCGGTGATGGTGCCCCCCTCGGCGAAAGCCGGCCGCAGTCTGGCGAGAGTCTCGATCGTGGTCTCGGGGCGCACGCCTTCGTCGGCCCGCACGACGACGGGTTCCCCGCGCTTCTGCGGCACCTCCACGGTGACGAGCTCCGCGTCGAAGACACCCGCCTCCTGCGCGGCGGCCGCCCGCTGATGCGATCGGGCCGCCACCGCATCCTGCTGCTCCCTCGTGATCTCGTACTTCTCGTTCAGCCGCTCGGTCGACGCGCCCATGCTGACACCGTCGTACGCGTCTGTCAGGCCGTCCAGAGCCATGTGATCGAGCACTTCGACAGAGCCGTACTGCCAGCCGTTGCGCGATCCCATGAGCAGATGGGGAGCCTGGGTCATCGACTCCATGCCGGCCGCGACGACCGTCGTGGCATCCCCCACCCGGACCATCCGGGCAGCGTCGATGACGGCCGTCAGCCCTGACAGGCACACCTTGTTGACGCTGTGTGCGGGGACGTCCCAGCCGATGCCCGCGTTGATCGCGGCCTGGCGCGCCGCATTCTGGCCCGAGCCGGCGGCCAGCACCTGGCCGACGATGACGGCGTCGACGTCTGCAGGGGAGATGCCGCCCTGCGCGAGTGCGCCGCTGATCGCGAATCCTCCGAGCTGCGGGGCGCTGAACGACGCGAGTTGCCCCTTGAGCTTGCCCTGCGGGGTGCGGGCCGCCGCCACGATGACGATGTCGTCGGTGATGTCCATGATTACCTCCTACGCCTGGCGCGCGAGCAGCGCGGGCGAGATCGTGAGCGGCGGCTCTGTCGCGGCGACCACGGACTCCACCGTGACACCGGGCGCCGTCTCGACCAGCACCAGCCCGGCGTCTGTGACGTCGATCACCGCGAGATCGGTGATGATGCGATCGACCACACCGCGTCCTGTCAGCGGCAGCGAGCATTCGTGCACGATCTTGGCCGATCCGTCACGGGCCACATGCTCCATCAGCACGATCACGCGCGCCGCGCCGTGGACGAGGTCCATCGCACCGCCCGGGCCCTTGACCATCTTGCCGGGGATCATCCAGTTCGCGAGGTCGCCCGAGGCCGAGACCTGCATCGCCCCGAGGATCGCCGCGTCGATCTTGCCACCACGGATCATCCCGAAGCTGGTCGCAGAGTCGAAGAACGCCGCGCCCGGAAGCACCGTGACGGTCTCCTTGCCCGCGTTGATGAGGTCGGGGTCCACGGCGTCATCGGTCGGGTAGGGCCCGACCCCGAGGATGCCGTTCTCCGATTGCAGCACCACGGTGGCACCGTCGGGCACGTAGTTGGGCACCAGGGTCGGCAGACCGATTCCGAGGTTCACGTACGAGCCGTCGGTGAGCTCCGCAGCGGCGCGCGCCGCCATCTCATTACGCGTGAGTGGCATGTCAGTGTCCTTCCGGGGTCACGGTGCGACGCTCGATGCGCTTCTCGATGTCGCTGCCCACCTTGATGATCCGGTGCACGTAAATGCCGGGAAGATGCACGTCGTCGGGATCGAGCTCCCCCGGTTCGACCAGTTCTTCGACCTGCGCGATGCAGACCCGTCCTGCCATCGCGGCCAGCGGATTGAAGTTGCGGGCGGACTTGTTGAAGATCAGATTGCCGTGACGATCGCCCCGCAGGGCGTGCACGAGCGAGAAGTCCGTCACGATCGCTTCTTCGAGCACGTACTCGTGAGACGAGCCGCCGATGTCGAAGACGCGGACGTCCTTGACCGGTGACGCCACAGCCACGCCCCCCTGACCGTCGTAACGGCGAGGCAGTCCGCCTTCGGCCACCTGCGTCCCGACCCCGGTCTGCGTGTAGAACGCTCCGATTCCCGCGCCGCCGGCGCGCAGTTTCTCGGCGAGGGTCCCCTGCGGGGTCAGCTCGAGTTCGAGCTCCCCTGAGAGGAACTGCCGCTCGAACTCCTTGTTCTCCCCCACGTACGACGACGTCATCTTGCGGATCCGTTTCGCATTCAGCAGGACGCCGAGCCCCCAGTCGTCGACGCCGCAGTTGTTGCTCACGATGCTGAGGTCGGACGTGCCCTGCGCGAGCAGAGCCTCGATCAGCTGGGTCGGGTTGCCGGAGAGCCCGAAGCCTCCGACGGCGAGGGAAGCTCCGTCGGGGATGTCCGCGACGGCTTTCGACGCTGAGTCGATGGTCTTGTCGATCACTTGCACTCCCTCGTGTCCGGCGTGGCGCTGTCTGCCGGTGATGACGCCCACCCCAGCATCATCCGTGGTGCAAGCCGCGCCGAATCCTCGTCTGCCATATGGAAGTGAATGGCGCTATCGTCCATATTGTGAATACTGCGAGCGTGCCCGGTGCGCAGTCCGTCGCGCGCGCGGCCCGGCTCCTCCGGCTGGTGACCGCCGGCGGTGAGAGCGGCGTGACGGCCGGCGAACTGTCGCGCTCGGCCGACCTCACCCGCCCGACGGCGCATCGCCTGCTCACCGCCCTCGCCCACGAGGGCCTGGTCGATCAGGACGCGACGACGGGACGGTGGATGCCGGGCCCCGAGCTCTACCTGATGGGCACGGTGGCCGCGGGGCGCTATGACATCACCGCCGTCGCCCGTGATGTCGTGCGATCGCTCGCGGTGCGCACGGAGGAGAGCGCTTTTCTGTCGGTCCGGCGCGGCGACGAGACCGTCTGCCTCCTGCGAGAGGAGGGCAGCTTCCCCATTCGCTCCTTCGTCCTGTCGGAAGGTGTGCGGTTCCCGCTGGGCGTGGCATCCGCGGGTCTGGCGATTCTGGCCTTCCTCCCGCCACAGGATGTGGACGACTACTTCCGCCGACACCCGCAGCTGTCCGACACGTGGGGGCCGTCGCACGGCGAGGCCCGACTGCGCACGCGCTTGAGGGAGACGACGGAGCGGGGCGCTGCCCTCAATCCCGGCTTGATCGTCGAGGGCAGTTTCGGGTTGGGTGCGGCGGTGTTCTCCCGCGACGGTCGCCCGCAGTGGGCGCTGAGCCTCACGGGTGTGCAGTTCCGGTTCGGACCCGATCGACTCCCCGAGCTCACGCGCACTCTGCTGGCGCATGCCCACGAACTGTCCGGACGCATCGCTACGGCTCGCCGCTGACGCGCTCCTGCCCGAGCTCGCGGCGCACGGTCGTCGCCACGGCGGCGGCCCCCCGCGCCGACATCACCACGGTGTAGTGGTTGAGGTCGTCGAGCCGGCGATGGCGCACGCCGGGCGACGCCGCCAGGACGCGGGCGAGATGCTCCGGGGCGTACAGCCCGGGGACCTGGTCCTGCAGGCCGCGCGGAACGGTGAGCAGGATCGCCGGATGCCGCAGCCCCGCGACCGCGTCGGGCAGATCCTGACCGGTGTTCAAGTCGAGGGTGTCATCGGCCGTCGTGGCGTAGCTCGTCGCCGGCTTGAGCCTGCCCCCGCCGTCGTCCTCGAGGTCGTAGGCGAAGTATCTCTCGAGCTCGGGCGTCCACGCTCCCGCGAACGCCGGGTGGGAGCGCCAGAATCCGAGGTACTCCGCGACGTCGGCGAATCGCATCGACAGTCGCGCGGCGGTTGGACCCAGGATCGATGAGACGAGTGCGTCGGTGTCCATCCCGACCGGGACGTCCAACGGCAGACCGCCGTCCACCAGCACGATTCTCGACACCCGATCCGCGTGGCGGTGCGCGAAGACGAGGGCGACGAAGGCCCCCATGGAGTGGCCGACGACGAGGGTGCGTTCCACGTCCATCGCATCGAGGACCGCGGCGATGTCGGCCGCGTGAGCCCGCATCCCGACCGGCGCGCCGAGCCGATTGCTGCGGCCTCGACCGCGCAGGTCCGGCGCGATGATGCGCACACCGGGAAGGAACTCGACGACGAACTGCCACGCGAGGTGCGAGGCGGTCACCCCGTGCACGAGAAGCGCATCGGCGAAGGGTTCTTGCACCGGATCCCACACCCCGACGTGAAGGTCACCGCCCGCCACCGCGACATCCATCGTCCGATACGTGTGGGTGACGGGCCCTTCCGGATCGGGCTCGCGAAGACCGGGTTCGCTCATGAACAGATCATCACGCCTGAGCTTCGCCCTGTCGATGCCGGGCCATCTCGAAGCATACCCGGGGTATATACTTAGGGTATGAGTAAAGCCGAAGACATCGAGCGGATCGTGGTCGCCGCGCACGCACTGACCCGCATCGCCGCGATCGAAACGAGGAACGAGGCGCCCGCCGCCCAGTGGCGCACCCTGAGCATCCTTCGCACCGAGGGACCCCTGCGCCTGGGAGAGCTGGCCCGCGAGAGTCGAGTGACGCAGCCTGGTATGACACGGCTCGTCACACAGCTGCACGAAGCCGGGCTCGTCGAGCGCGTCGAGGATCCGTCGGACTCGCGCGCCACGGTCGTGTCTGCGACCGCTGCCGGTCTCCGCGCCCTCGACGCGTGGCTCGTGCAGCTGAGCAGCGCGCTCGCGCCGCGTTTCGCTGACCTCGACGACGACGATTGGGCAGCCCTGTCGCGCGCCGCGACGATCCTCGCAACACGAACGTCGATGACGATGGAGGCCTCCCGATGACCCGCACCGCGGGCGCGGCGCCGACCTCCCACACCCGCACGTCACCGTGGCGTCAGCCGCCACAGGTGTGGGCCGTCGCGTTCGCCAGTGTCGTCGCGTTCATGGGCATCGGCCTCGTCGACCCGATCCTCCCTGCGATCGCGGATTCGCTGCAGGCGTCGCCCGTGCAGACCGAGCTGCTTTTTACCAGCTACCTCGTCGTGACCGGCCTCGCCATGTTCGTCACCAGCTGGATCTCCAGCCGCATCGGCGCCAAGCGGACCCTCCTCATCGGCCTGGCCGTGATCGTCGCGTTTGCGCTGTTCTGCGCCCTCAGCGGCAGCGTCGATGCCATCATCGGCTTCCGCGCGGGATGGGGGCTCGGCAACGCGCTGTTCATCTCCACCGCGCTCGCGACGATCGCCGGCGCGGCCTCCGGCGGGAGCGGAGCGGCCATCGTCCTTTACGAAGCGGCGCTCGGCCTCGGAATCGCCATCGGCCCACTCCTGGGCGGTCTGCTCGGCGAAATAAGCTGGCGCGGTCCCTTCTTCGGCGTCGTCGTACTCATGGCCATCGCCTTCGTCGCGGTCGCCGTCCTGCTCCGCGGCACGGAAGAGAAGCGCACGCCCGTCGCCTTTTCGGCTCCCTTCCGCGCCCTCGCGCAGCCCGCGCTGGCGCTCCTCGCCGTGACCGCGCTCTTCTACAACATCGGCTTCTTCGTCCTGCTGGCGTTCTCGCCGTTCCCGTTGGGCTTCGGCGCCATGGGCATCGGCTTCACCTTCTTCGGGTGGGGGCTCGCGCTCGCGATAACGAGCGTCTGGGTGGCGCCGGCCCTGGTCCGTCGCATGCCGCGGACGACCGTCATCCTGATCGTGCTCCCGCTGCTCGCCCTCGACCTGCTCGCCGCAGCCGTCTTCGTCACGAACGCCGCCGCACTCGTGGCGTGCATCGTCGCCGGCGGCCTGCTGCTCGGCATCATGAACACCGTGCTGACCGAATCCGTGATGGAGGCGACCGACCTTCCGCGCTCCGTCGCGTCGTCGGCGTATTCGGCCGTGCGCTTCCTCGGTGGCGCGGCAGCCCCGCCGATCGCCGCGCTGCTCTGGCACGCCTACGGGCCGAGCGTGCCCTACGTCTTCGCCGCGGCATCCGTCCTCGTCGCCGCGCTGACGATTCTGCTCGGCCGTCGTGTACTGGCGCGCATCGACGTCAGAGAAGCGGATGCCGCGGACGAGGCGGCGTCCGTGCTGATCGGTGACGCTGCCTGAGCTGTCGGATCGTGCGCGGCAACCTGAGGGGTCGGCTGAGTGCCGGCTCCTCAGCCGACGGGCTCCAGCGACACCAGGGGGATCTCGCGGGTCGTCTTGCGCTGGTACCCGGCGTAATGCGGGAAGACGTCGACGATGCGGTTCCAGGCTTCGGCCCGTTCCGCGCCACCGAGGATGCGCGCCCGCATCGGCACTGCACTTCTGCGTTTGCGCGCCACCTGCACGAGCGGCTGATCGCGAAGGTTGAGGAACCAGGCCGGGTGCCTGTCGTCGCCGCCGCGGGAGGCGACGATCACGTAGCCCCCGTTCTCGGCCAACGGCGCCGTGAGCATGCTCGTGCGCGCCTCACCGCTTCTGCGCCCCGTGGTGGTGAGTTCGATGACGGGCATCCCCGCCAGATCCCATCCGAACCGGCCGCGCGTCACCGCGATCGCGCCCCGATGGACGGCGTTCATGAATTTCATCGAGAGCGTGGTGGGCATGGGGCCACACTACGTCGGGCGGTCGGACGCGCGGGCGGTCGCGGTCACCGCAGCGGGGTGATGTGCCCGCCGAACGAGGCATCCGAGTGACGAACGTCGTGCGTCGTGGACCGTCGAGGGTGCGCCGCTCAGTATCCTGAGCCGATGAGACAGACAGCCGCCCTCGTCCTCCGCCTCGTGCTGGCAGCCGCGTCGCTCGCCGGTGTCGTGACGCAGTTCGTGATCGCCGTCCAGATCGACTTCGGCGTCGTGAACTTCTTCAGCTACTTCACGACCCTGAGCAATCTGTTCGCCAGCATCGTGTTCCTCGTCGGCGCCGCCCAGATCATCCGCAAGAAGCCGGTCGGCCCGCGCTGGGACGCCGTGCGCGGGTCATCGGTCGTCTACATGGCGTTCGTCGGCATCGTCTTCAACACGCTCCTCGCGGGTGCGGACGTGGGGCCCCTGCTGCCCTGGACGAACGTCGTGCACCACATGCTGATGCCCCTCGCCGTGGTGATCGACTGGCTGCTGCTGCCGCCTCGCACGCGACTCTCGCTCCGGACCGCGTTCGTCTGGATTCTGGTTCCCGTCGTCTACACCGTCTACTCGGTCGTGCGTGGCGCGATCACCGGTTTCTACTGCTATCCGTTCTTCAACCCGGCTGCGGTCGGCGGCTACGGCGGTGTCGCCCTGTACTGCGTCGTGCTGCTGATCGGCTTCATCGTGCTGGCGCTCGTCATCCGCGCCGTCGGGAATGCGATGAGTCGCCGCTCCGTGCCCGTGCGGTGAGATCACGGCGCGGTCGCCCTCCGCGAGGCGAGAACCGCCTCCCCTCGGGAAAACAAGAACCGCCTCTCCTCGTGTGAGACGAGGAGAGGCGGCCGGTGGTGCACCCCCTGGGACTTGAACCCAGAACCCATTGATTAAGAGTCAATTGCTCTGCCGATTGAGCTAGAGGTGCCTGGTCCGCGACAGGCGAACCGAGGGTAAACGTTACCATCACGATCGGCCCCACCGCCAATCGAGGCGGGGCCCGCCCGGTATTCTGGAGCGTGTGACGCTCCCCCCGCCGCCCGAAGCTTCCGAGCCCCCGACGCTCGTCGACGACCTGGCGCTCGCGTTGCGCTTGGCCGATGCGGCCGACGCGGTATCGATGGAGCGCTTCGATGCTCCCGACCTCGATGTCCGCCTCAAGCCGGACGCCTCGCACGTGACCGAAGCGGACCTTTCGACCGAACAGGCGATCCGAGGAATCCTCGAGAGTGAACGCCCCCACGACGGCGTCTTCGGCGAGGAGTTCGGGTCGGCCGGCGACACCCACCGGCAGTGGATCATCGACCCGATCGACGGAACGGCGAACTATCTCAAGGGCATCCCGATGTGGGCGACGCTGATCGCGCTTGCCGTGGACGGCGTGCCTCAGGTCGGCGTGGTCAGTCAGCCGGCGATCGGACGACGCTGGTGGGCGGCCATCGGCCATGGTGCATGGACCAACCGCCCCGGCGGCGACCCCCGACGGCTGGCCGTATCGACGGTGGACTCGATCGCGGACGCGAGCGCCAGCTTCCAGAGCATCGGCCAATGGCGAGAAGCGGGCGAACTCGACGCGCTCGACCGACTCACGGGCGCGGTGTGGCGCGATCGTGGCTACGGGGATGCGTGGCCGTACATGCTCCTCGCGGAGGGGAGACTCGAGTTCGTGGCCGAGTTCGGGGTCAAGGAATACGACATCGCCTCGCACGTTCCGATCATCTCCGAGGCGGGCGGGCGCCTCACTGCGTACGACGGCAGCGAGTCGATCTCGTCGCTGTCCTCGCTCGCGACGAACGGGGTGCTGCACGACGATTTCCTGCGGCTGCTGCATCCGGAATCCCCGAAGTCCCGCCCGCTCACATCGGAGCCTTCGCGATGACCCGTCCGCTCGCCCGCCGGGGCGCCACGCTGCTGGTCGCCGCCAGCGTCTTCGCGTTCACCGCGTGCTCCTCGTCGGAGACCCCGACGACGCTGTCCACCGAATCACCGAGCCCCAATGCGACGTCACCCGAACCGACGCCGTCGGGCTCTGGTGCGAACGAGCCGGTCGGAGACCCGACCTGCGAGACGCTCATTCCGGCCGACACGGTGACCGTGTTCACCGAATCCGGCCTCACCCCCGTCCCTGGTCCGTTCATCCTGGGCGGCGAAGAGCTCGCGGACGGCCTGCAGTGCAAGTGGGGCAACGCGGCGCAGCCGAGCGATCACGTGCAGGTCTTCGGGTGGGCGCCGATCACCGAGGATCTTGCGGAAGACGCCATCACCGACCTCGTCGCGCAGGGGTGGCGAGAGGTGCAGGAGGGCGACGCCCGCTATGTCACCGCCGGTCAGGGCATGATCATGGAGGCCGACGACCAGGGCTTCGGCTCGACCTACCAGTTCGGGGACGGCTGGGTCAGCTTCGCCGACACGAAGCAGGGACTGCTGCTCGTCACCTGGCCGACACCCTGACCCGCAAGCTCGCCGTCGGCTCCCCGCCGGCAGGGGCGTGAGCCATGACCGCGTAGGCTCGGACGCTATGGCTCTCGGCGCGACGATGTACACCTTCACCGTTCAGTTGGCCGATGTCGACCGCGGCGTCTACGACGAGCTGTCGCTGCGGGTCGCGCGGCATCCTTCCGAGACGGCGGCGTACATGCTGACGCGCGTTCTCGCGTACTGCCTGGAGTTCGAGGAGGGCATCGCGTTCAGCGAGGGACTCTCGAACACCGACGAGCCCCCCGTGGTCGTGCGCGACCTCACAGGCAAGCTCACGGCCTGGATCGAGGTGGGCGCGCCGGATGCTGCGCGCCTGCATTCCGGAAGCATGCAGTCCGAGCGCACGGTCGTGTACACGCACCGGGATCCCGCCAAGGTGTCGGCTCCCTGGGCAGGTAAGCGCATCCATCGCGGGGAGGAGATCGTGCTGCACAGCTTCGACGCCGCCTTCGTCGATGCCGCGGCCGCTGCCCTCGAGCGCCGCAACGCCCTCACCGTCTCCGTGACGGAGCGCCACCTCTACCTCGAGCTCAACGGCACGACCCTGAGCACGGACATCCTCAGCCGTCCGGTCTCCTGAGCACCGCGACGACCACGATGACCTGCGCGGTCGCCGCGCGCAAGGGGGTTCGCGGAGTCTGCGGGGTCACGCGAAAATGAGACCACATCAACGAAAGTAGAACCTCCATGAGCCACATCGCGATCATCTGGAATCCCACGAAGACCGAGAAGGAGACGCTGGAGGCGGCCGCCGCCGCCGCGCTCAGCAGCCAGACTCATGAGGTCACCTACTGGGAGACCGCGAAGGAGGACCCTGGCCAGGGCGCGGCGGGCCGGGCTCTGGACGCCGGTGCCGACCTTCTGATCGTGGCCGGAGGAGACGGCACGGTGCGGGCGGTGGCCGAACACCTGGCCGCGGTCTCGGCGACCGCGGAGATGGGGATCGTTCCGCTCGGGACCGGGAATCTGCTCGCGCGCAACCTCGACGTGCCGATCAACGATCTCCCGGCGGCGATGGATCGCGCTCTCACCGCCGAGGCTCGCGCGGTGGATGTGGGCTGGGTGGATGTCGACCTGCAGTCCGGCTCTGAGCGCCATGCCTTCGTCGTGCTCATCGGTTTCGGCATCGACGCCCACATGATCGCGGAGACGAACGAAGACCTCAAGGACAAGGCCGGCTGGCTCGCGTATGTCGAGTCGCTCGGCCGCGCGCTCCAGGCCAGTGAGGTCGTGCCGTTCAACATCACCGTGGACGGACACCCCGGCAAAGACGAAGAGGGTCACACGCTGATGATCGCGAACTGCGGCACCCTGCAGGGCGGGTTCACCCTCCTTCCGGACGCCGATCCGTCGGACGGTGAGCTGGACTACCTCGTGCTGAGTGCTGAGGGCTTCGGCGAGTGGGCGGGGACGGTGAAGACGATGATGTGGGACAACGGCCTGAAGAAGCTGCTCACGAAGTCGGACGAGACGAAGGACAGCGAAACCGTGAGCCACGGCCGCGCGAAGAAACTCACGGTCACATTGCCGGAGGAACGCGCCTTCGAGATCGATGGCGAGGAGATCGGCGAGACGAAGAACTTCACGGTCACGATCCAGCCCTCGGCCATTCGGGTCCGCTAGGGGGACTGCGCTCGCGAGGGCAGCGGCATCTTCTGCCACCGCCCTCGCGAGGACCGTCGGGTGAAGGTCCTACTCGCTGGGCTTGCCCTTGCCCACCACGGCGTCTTCTGCGCTGGACATGGCGTTGGCGCCCTCTTCGGGTGACTCCGAGCCGGCATCGGCAGCCGAGTCATCGGTGGTGGTCTGGGAGTCGTTGTCGTCCGGCGTCGGCGTCGTGTCGTTGCTGTCGTTCATGGTCGTCCTTTCGTTGGTGGATCAGGTCGATGGCCGCTGGCGGGAGACCGGGCTGTCATCGAGATGTTCGAGCAGATCGGCGACGTCGTTGTACACCGCCACCGCACCGGCATCCATGAGTTCACCCGCACCGTACCCGCCGCTCAGGACGCCGATGCAGGACAGACCCGCGCGGCGGGCGGCCTCGACGTCCCACACCGAGTCGCCCACCATGACCGCGCGATCGGCGGGCACTCCGGCACGCTCGAGAGCGATTTCGACGATGCCGGGGTCGGGTTTGGCCACCGCGACATCTTCTCCCGACGTCACGACGTCGATGTCTTCTTCGACCTGAAGCAGGCCGCGCAGCATCTTCAGCTCGCTTTCGGGTGCGGAGGTGGCGAGGACCACCGTGACGCCGCGCTCCGACAGGGCACTCAGCAGTTCCCGCGCCCCGCGGATCGTCCGGAGACGATTGCTCGACTTCTCGTACAGTCGACTGTGCTCGCTGGTGACATCGTCGCTGATGTCGTCCGCGGCGTCCCCTGCGAGGCGTTCGATCAGTTTCCCCGAGTCCATGCCGATCGCCCGGTGGATCCGCCAGACGTCGACGGGGTGACCGGCAGCGGTGAACGCGCGGTCCCACGCGTCGATGTGCAGGTAGTTCGAGTCGACGAGAGTGCCGTCGATGTCGAGCAGGACGGCGAGGGCGCCGGACGTGTTCTCAGCCATGCGCTCAGCTAACTCCACCGAGGCCGCGGAGGCGGAGGGGCTGGCGCATCGCGATGGAGTGTGCTGACCATCGAGGCTGTCAAGCCCCGTGCCGCACGCGGCTCTCGTGAGGAGGATGGTGCAGGCAACCTAGGAGGTCGACCATGACTGACAACACGACACCGAACGCTCACCACAGTGACGACGCCCGAGCCGACGACGGCCCGCCGACGGACGCCTTCACCGACGAGGTGCGCGCCGACTCCGCTGCGGACGAGGAGCCGATGGTGTCCGCCGCTGAGCCGAGCGACGCCGATGCGGAGGTGCAGCCGACGCCTCAGCAGCCCGCGGATGTCACGCGGCAGAGCGGCGCCGACGAGCCCGCCGCGGACGATGCCCCGGTCGACCCGACCGTCGTCGAGGAAGACCCGGCGGACGGTGTCGCACCCGACGAGGCCGACATCCCGACGCTCAACCAGAATGACGGCGGAACGGTCGAGCCGCCGGACTGATCCTGAGACCTCGGGGATTCGTCTGGCCGCCGCGCTCCTCGCTCCGAGATCCTGATCCCGGTCTCCGAGCGCGCACACCGAGACGAAGCGCGCGACCTCAGATGCCCGGGGTGCCGAAGCCGGAAGACCCGGGCTGAGTGAACGGGCCCTGGTCTCTGCGAAGCCGCCGCTCCTCCGCCAGGTCGTTCATGTCTCCGGTGTTCTCGCCGACGCGACGAACGCGGCGCACCCACAGCGCCGCGATCCCCGCCACGATGAGGCCCGCGACGAGGCCGATCACCACGCTCTGCGTGACGAACCCGGCGACCACGCCCACGACGACACCGCCGGCGGCGACCACCGCCAACGCGAGGATCCGGCTGGGCCGAGGTGCGGGCTGCTTCCCTGCGCGCGTGTTCTCATCCATCCCCCCACGCTACGTCGGCATTCACGGTGACACCACCGGCCCGCCTCGACGAACACACACGCGGGCGCCCCCCTTCGGTCTGGCCGGGATCCGCGATGGGGACCGGCCTGTGATGACGACCGACCCGTGTCCCATGGCGGCTAGCATTTCGGCATGACGACCTCGGGTGCGATCGACGATGTACCGATCGGCGGCGACAGCATCCGCCTCGGGCAGTTCCTCAAGTTCGCCGGTCTCCTGGACTCGGGCGGAGATGTGAAGGAGGCCATCATCGACGGCTACGTCTCCGTGAACGGTGACATCGATCGCCGTCGGGGTCGGCAGCTGCAGGTCGGCGACATCGTGGGTCTCGATGGACGCAGGTTCCGCGTCTGCGAGTGAGGCGGAGCCGTGGCTCTGCCACACTGACAGCACCACACCCGACAAGAGGAACACGATGACGAATTCCGAAGAGATCATTCTGGGCGACCTGCCCGCCGGTATCGTGCGCGCCGACGAGGCGTTCGGCGGCCGCGTGTGGAACGTTCTCGGACATACCTACACGACCAAGATCGAGAGCGCATCGACCTACTCATGGCTTTCGCTGGACCCCGCCGGAACCGGTGTGCCCCCACACGTGCACCCCACACAGGATGAGTTCATCTACGTCTTCGAGGGTGTCTACACCCTCTACCTCGACGGCCGATGGACCACGGCAGGACCCGGCGACCTCGTGCAGATGCCTCGCAACCTGCCCCACGCGTACTACAACAAGCAGGACTCGACCGCGAAGTCTCTGTTCTGGGTCTCCCCCGGCGGCAAGCTTGCGAATCTGTTCAGCCTGCTGCACAACGTCACCGATCCGGCCGAGGTCGTCCGGCTCTCAGCCCTGAACGGCGTGGATTTCCTCCCTGAAGGGGCGGTCGAAGGGGCGTGACCGCGGTCGAGGGCGACCTCGCCGCACCTGGACGAATCCTCCGCTATGGCCGGTCCGACGACCAGTGGGTCGAGGTGTCGTACCCGACCGGGAACGTCCGCGGGATCGCCGTGCTCATCCACGGCGGCTATTGGCGCACCCCGTTCACGGCCGAGCTCATGCGGCCGCTCGTGCCTTCCTTCCTGGCACGCGGCTGGGTCGTCGCGAACGTCGAGTACCGACGTGGCGACGACGGCTGGGCGGCCATGGGCGAGGATCTCTCCGGCGCGATGTCATCGGCGAGATCCTTGGCGCCGACGGCCCGCGTGGCGATCATCGGACACTCCGTGGGAGGACAACTGGCGCTGCTCGCCGGGCACACGGGCGACGCCGTCATCGCGCTCGCGCCCGTGTCGGACGTGACACGCGGATATCAGGAGGGGATCGGCGACGGTGCGGTGGCCGAGTTCTTCCGCGACTCCCCCGCCGTGCGCCCCGACCTCTACGCGGCTGCCTCCCCTCTCGCCCACCTCCCGCCTCCCGCCGAAGTGCTCGTCGTGCACGGACGGGATGACGCCCGCGTCCCTTTCGCGCACACGCGCGACTACGTCGAGGCGGCACGGGCAGCAGGCGGCGACGTCGATCTCATCGAGCTGACGAGACTCTCGCACATGGACGCGATCGCCCCGGGAGCACCCCACTGGCCCGCCGTGCACGCGTGGCTCGACGAGCGTCAGCCGCCGCCCATTCCGTAGTTGTCCGCGGGCGGAGGATCCGTCGAACGTGTCCGCGCGAACGGCGGACTCACCCTTGGCCCGGACCGAACCCGCACCACTCCGACACCCAGCGGAGAATCTCGCCGCGAATCTGCTCGGATGCCGCGACCTCGACGACACCTGAAATGCCGTCGACCTCGACACCGACGTTGAAGACGCTGCCCCGTTTGTCTTCCATGACCGCGTGCGGATCGCATCGCAGTGGGAGCAAGGGGACGGTCAGGCGCGTCTCACCGTCGTCCAGCGGCAAGGCGATACCCAGGGGGAAGGGTGCGGGGAGATCGCCGAACTGCAAGAGGTTCGTCGTCTCGATCCGGGTCAGCTGACCGGTGCCACCGCCGTCGTCGGCCGACGTGACCGCGAGCTCCAATCGAGCGGGAGCCGGCGGTTCGGACGCGGTGAACGACGCCCACTTCAGGACCGCGAGCTGGGCCAGATCGTGCCGCAGGCACTCCTTCTCGTGAACGAGCTCGGTGAAGCCCAGCGGGTCGGCGACATCGACCGTCGCGGCGCGTGATGGTCCGGGGGCTGTGCCCCCCACGGTGAACTCGACGGTCACGCGGCTGGTGCGGTCCGCGGCATCCGGCTCGTCGTCGCACGCGGATTCCGCCAGCGCGATACGCAGGTCGACCGTTCGGCCCGCCGCGATCATGCTTGTTCGCTCGCGCACACTGGGTGCGATGAACCAGTCGTCGACGAAGGTGATGCGGCTCACCACGAGATCGTCGGCTGAGTCGTTCACGATCCGCACCTGGGCGCCCCGGTCTGCCACATCCGAGCGCAGCTGGTAGAGCTCGACGTCGATGCCGGCCGGCAGTTCGCCGGCCGTCGCGCTCTGCACCGGCGCGGGGGCGCCGAGCGGTGCGCATGCGGTCAGGGCAACGGCCAGCACGGACACTGCCACGCTCGAAAGGGCGGCGCGGTGCCCGGCGCAGCGTCCGAGGCCACGTTCCACCGCCTGGTCCGTCATGCAGCGAGGCTACGGCCTTCTCGCAGACTTCGTGAGCGGATCGGCGGTAGCGACAGGTTTCCGCTCACGAGAAGATGAGGTATCACCTGACCGATGGTGGAGAGGGCCGAGATGCGCAGCGACCAGCCGATACCGGGAAACCCCTGGCCGCACGACATGCTGATCAGCGTCGATGAGCCGTACGCGCTCACCTATCTCCTCTTCGTCCGACACGGGTGGCGCCTGGACATCACCGAACTCCCCGACGTCGACCCGGTACCGGCGACGGGCACATCACATCGGCCACCGGCGGTGGATCCGACCGACGCGGTCGCGCAATGGCGCAGCGAGTGGTCTCGTGCTCTGACGCAGTTCGAGCCGCTCGACCGCACTGTGCGCGAACCGGACGAGGAGACGGCGCGCCTGCTCCGCGAGCTGCCCGATGAGCATCTCTTGGAAGCCTTCTCCACGATGCCGTCGACCTACTGGGCTGACGGGACCGACCGTGACGCGTTCAACGCGTGGTCCATGAGCCTGCACGACGACCATTCGCTACCGCTTGCCGAGCATCCGGAGCGGCGCTGCCTCGATGCGCTCGTACCGGCGTGGCGAACCGGTCTGACGACGGTCATTCAGCTGCCCTACGCCGGCTACTTCGCGGAGCGTGTGAATGCGGCCACCCTCGTCGTCTCCCGCGTGACACGCCACGACCCTGATCAGTACCGACTCGCGCTCGCCACGCGGTCGCCGGGCTGACCCACGTGGCAGGTATTCGTCGTCCGCCTTGTGCAGGGATGACGGATGCTTATTCGGCGAGGTAGCCGGTAGCCGGATCGATCGATGAGAGAAAGGATCGCGCGTGAGCGCGCGCCTCTTCTGCGGTGGGCGGCGCACCATCCGATCGGCGCGTGGCGAACCCGTAGCCTGCGTTCGGTCCGCTGACCCAGGAGAACTGAATTGAGCCATCCTGGTTGTGCACATCGAACGTTTCGCCGTCGACGACGATCCGGAACAGTTCGATCACCGGGTCATGATCGCACGCCTCGGGGCCGTTTCGCTCGAACTTCCCGAGCGGGAAGCGTGCTGGCTGGTTCCCCGCTGCGAAACTGATGATCACCCCGGCCGGCACTTCGAAAGGAACGCATGCGCAAGCTCGTCTATTACGTTGCGACCACTCTCGACGGATTCATCGCCGGACCGGACGCCGGCGACCCGAGCGGCCAAGAGTACTTTCCCGTCACCCCTGATCTCATGCGTTTCATCGTCGGGAACTATCCCGAGACCCTCCCGGGGCCCGCCAGGCAGGCGCTCCGCATCGAGGGTCCCCCGCTCGTCTTCGACACCGTCGTGGAGGGGCGCCATTCGTATGAGATCGGGCTCGCCGCCGGCCTGACCAACGCATACCCACACCTCCGGCACATCGTCTTCTCACGGTCCATGGCTGTCAGCCCGGACAGAGGCGTCGAAATCGTGAACTCCGATCCGGCTCAGTTCGCACGGGAACTGAAGAGGGAGCCGGGCAAAGACATCTGGCTCGTCGGAGGCGGAAAGATCGCCGCCGCGCTCCTGCCCGAGATCGACCGACTCGTCCTCAAGCAGAACCCCTTCCTCATCGGCTCAGGCGTGCCCCTCGTGGACGGCCCGTTCGCTTCGACCCGCTTCGAACCGGTCGACGAGGTCCAACTGGACAGTGGCGTTCGCGTCGTGACCTACGACCGCCGAGCTCCGTAGCCCGCACGACGGACGACGGTCGAGCGTCCGCGGAACGATCGACGTGCGTGTGCCGGTCGCAGAGTCGACCCGACTAGGCAGAGAAATCGGCGCCGGCGCTCGCGAGGATGAACCGCGTCGTGATCCGGGTGTCGAAGCCGATCGCGGCCTGGACACGGAAAGTGATACCCATGCCGAACGCCACGGTATGCGCGGCAGCGAGATCGAAGGTGTTCATGCCGTCGAGGATCGTCCGATGCTCGCCCTCAGCGTGCAGCCCGCTGATCTCCTGCACCTTGCCCGAGCCGTCGTAGATGTGCACGTCCCTGATCTCGCAGGACTCAGCCTTGAACAGCAGAAAGAATCGCTGAACCATGGTGCGCTTGTCGGCGACGATGACGGGCGTCGGCAGCGGGATGTGCAACCAACTCGCTTTGCCGGGAACGAACGCCAGATCTCGGCCCCATCCATAGTGACCGTCGCCTTCGAGTGCGGACGGATCCTCCACCGTCAACGCGTTCCCGTGGATCCAGCTTGCGTGAAGTGCCATTTTTCCCCCTCAGATCGATCCCTCATCTCTGAGAGAGCGTTCCGTTCGAATTGATACGCGCCGCCTGCATCAATCTTTGGCTTGCGGCCCTGACGGTACGTGATGGGCACTGCCAAGACGGAGCCGTCGGCACCGAGCCTGTCGCATTCGCTCTCACTGTCGACTCCGGCTACCCGTCGGAAAGGCGCGTCGCGATCGCGCCGAACCGAATTGATATCGGTCGGGGTTGTGGGGCCGCGGCCGCCGTGCTTTGGTGTCGGGATGGACTTCGCGACTTCCGCAGACGGTTCCTCGATCGCGTACTGGCAGGAGGGTGACGGACCTGCCGTCGTGATCGTCAATGGGGCGATGTCGCGGGCATCGGATGCCGCCGCTCTTGCTGCGGCCCTCGCCGCGGCGGGTTTCCGCGCCGTCACCTGGGACAGACGCGCGCGGGGCGATAGTGGCGACGCGCGACATTCGGTTCCGGAGCGCGAGGTCGAAGACCTCCGGGCGGTGATCGACGTCATCGGCGGTGACGCTGCGGTACTGGGACACTCATCCGGTGCGGTGCTGGCGCTCTTGGCGGCGTCGACCGGCGCGCCCATCTCGGCCCTCTTCCTGTCGGAGCCGCCGTTCCGTTTCGGTCAGGGTGAACCGGCCGACGACCTGCCGGAGCGACTTCAGGCGCTCGTTGACGAGGGTCGCCCCGAAGATGCCGTCACGACCTTCCAGCTCGAGGGGGTGGGCCTGCCCGAGCGGATGGTCGAGCAGATCCGGGCGAGCGACACGTTCGCCGCGATCGTCCCGCTCGCGCAGTCGACCGTGTACGACGCAACCCTCACTCGGCAGGTCTCCACACCGACACCTGCCATGCTTTCGGTGTCGCAGCCCGTCGTCGTGCTGCGCGGCGAGCAGACCTTCCCGATGCTCGTCGCGGCCTCCGATCGCATCGCCGACGAGATCGATCACGCTGAACTCGTCATCGTGCCGGAGTCGGTGATGCACCGACCCGATCCCGCGGCCACCGCCCGGGTGATCGCGACGCACCTGCGGTAGCCGGTTCGCATCACGTTCGGGGCGGGCTGGCGGTCCATCGCCCTCACCGACCCGTTCATGAAACCTTGGCCTGCCCCGAGGCTCCTCTTTGGCCGACCAATCGACCGACCGACCGGTCGGTTTGGTCATAAGATGCATCGTATGAGATCGCACATCTTGGAAACGGCTCGTCGATTGACCCTCGAACACGGCCTGGTGCCGTCCCTGAACGCGGTCGCAGAGGCTGCGAACGTTTCCAAGGGCGGCTTGATGCACCACTTCCCCACGCGTTCGTCCCTCGTCGTGGGTCTTGCTCGGCAAGCTCTCGACGAGGTGGACGTGGCGATGTCGGCGGCCGCGGCGAGGGGTACGGCGGCGAGAACATGGCTGCAGCTGTCCCTGCCCGAAGGCGACGAGCGGGCACTGATGCGGGCCATGGCGTCGAGCTTCCAGCCAACCGACGATGATTTCACCCTGCTGTTGACTGACTCCGCCTCGGCCATCGCGCGGTGGGAGTCGCTCATTGCGGCTGAGGTCGGGGACGCGACCCAAGCTCACGTGATCCGCCTCATCGGAGACGCGCTCGTCGGCAACGCCCTCGTCGGACTCGACTCGCCCAACGAGGATGTGGAGGAGCTCCTGGGCTTCGTGACGGCCGGGCGCGTCGCGCGCTCGAGTAATGGTCGATGACCGGCGCATTGATCGCGGGGATCGCGGGACTAGCGTTGCTCGATTCGCTGAACCCCGCGACGATCGTCGCGGTGACCCTTGTGCTGATCGCTGCTCCCCGCCGACCCGCGCTCGTCGCCGGTGCCGCCGTGCTGGGGGCGGCCTTGACCGTCTTCGTCGCAGGCGCAGCGTTGTTCCTCACCGCCGGTGCCGCCGCCGGCGCGGTCGACGGGATCGTCGCCGGACTTCGATTCGTGGCCTTCGGCGCAGCCGGAATCGCGCTCATCGTTGCCGGTATCCGGCGACTGCGGGAACGGCCGCGACGGGCCATTGAGCTACCAGCCTGGTTCAGCGCCTGGACGGCCCTGCCCTTCGGGGTGCTCCTCACCGCAGCCGATCTCCCCAACGCCTTCCCCTACTTCATTGCCATCGAACGTCTGGTTGCTACGGAGATACCGATCGGTGCCGGCCTTGCGATCCTGGCCGGTTACACCGTCATCTACTGCCTTCCATGCCTCGTTCTGCTCGCGATCGGCCTCACCAACGGTGCAAGAGTCCGCGAATGGCTGGGGCGGCTCGTCGACAAACTCGGCACGGGGACAGTGAAGAGATCGGTCCCGACCGCCATCGTCCTCGCCCTCCTCGGAGTTGCCGTAGCGTCCGTGCCGTTCTGGCTTCTCTAGCAAGCCCGCCATGGCGGCAATACCGACGCAGTGACCCGCAGGCCCCACGTGCACCAGTCCTCGCGGCGATGGCCTCCAGGAAGACTCGATCATGCGACGGACGGCGTAGCGCACACGTATCGGCATACGCTGTCGATGAAGCCGACCGAAGGATTTGCCGTGTCCCACGAGAACACTCCCGACCACCACATCCCGGCCGCGGATGAGCCGAGCATCCCCGAACTCGAGACTGACGAGACCATTCCGCCGCGGCCGGAGGAGGAAATCGCCGACGTGCTTCGCACCCAGCCCGACCTCGAGGACCACAGCCGGCATCCAGAGGCCTGAGCCGCGCGCCATTCGTCGAGCGGATATGTGACCACGGCTTGGAGCGGTGGCCCTGCGCCCCAGCACGCCAGGGCGGCAGCGACCGCATTCGCCTGCCTCAGCGAGCGACCCGCGCCTCCAGCAGGCGCCGCTCGGCGATGTTCGCTGTGAGTTCTCGGGCGCGCAGGTCTTCGGTCATCGCCTCGTCTCGACGGCCGAGGAGCCGAAGCATCCGCGCGCGTACGGCGTGCCAGAGGTGATACCCCGTGAGAGCGCGTCGGAGCGCATCCACCTCGTCCAGAGCCGCCTGCGGTCCGTCGACCTCGGCGAGTGCCACGGCGCGATTCAGCCGCACGATGGGCGAGCGGTCGTATGTCAGCAGCATGTCGTAGAGCGTGAGCACCTGGAGCCAGTCGGTGTCGTCACCTTCGCGCGTGTCGGAGTGGCATGCGGCGATCGCCGCGTGCAGCTGCCAACGCCCCGGACGTCGTAGCATCGCCGCCTTCTCCAGCACGGCCTGTCCCTCGGCGATCAGTCGGCCATTCCACCGCGCCCGGTCCTGGTCGGCGAGCAGGATGAGCTCTCCATCAACGGAGCGTGCCCCTTCGCGTGCTCGGTGGAACAAGAGCAGTGCGAGCAGTCCCTGCGTCTCCGCCTCGCGCGGCAGTTGGTGTGCGACGACGCGCGCGAGCCAGAGGGCGTCGTCGGCGAGGTCGCGGTCGGCGGCCGCGTCTCCGCCTGCGACCAGGTGGGCCTCGCTGTACATCACGGAGACGACGGTCAGGACGATGTCGAGGCGGGCGGCCCGCTCGGATCCCTCGGGGATCCGCAGAGGGATGCCAGCGGCACCGATCTTCCGTTTGGCGCGCACGATGCGCTGCGCGACCGTCGATTCCGGAGCCAGGGTGGCACGCGCGATCTGCGCGGTGGTGAGGCCGCAGATCGCACGGAGAGTCAGAGCGAGTTGCGCGTCCGGCGAGAGAGCGGGGTGACAGCAGCCGAACAGAAGAGGCAGTCGCTCGTCGAACTCGCCGGTGCGGGCAAGCGGTGCGGCCTCAGCCGGATCAGCGAGAAGTACCAGCTTCTCGCGGTACCGCTTCTCGCGCCGCAGTCGGTCAAGGGCGTTGTGGCGGGCCGCCTGCGTCAGCCATCCTCCGGGATTGGGGGGTACCCCGCGCGTACGCCATTGGCCCACGGCCTCCTCGATCGCCTCGGCGACCGACTCCTCCGCAAGGTCGAGGCTCCCGACCCAACTCGTGAGCGTCGCGACGATCCGCCCGGACTCCTCGCGGATCACCCGCGCGAGAAGGTGATCGGATGCCGCGGCGTGGACCCGCGTCGACTCCGCTGCCGCGGCATCCGATTCGTTCACGGCTCGATGTGGCTCAGCCGACGATCGGGCGGATCTCGACCGAAACGCCGGGCAGTTCCAGCAACGGCCATGTCTTGACGACGGCTATGGCCGCGTCGAGGTCGGGCACATCGATCACCTGGAACCCGCCGATGACCTCCTTCGCTTCGGAGAACGGCCCGTCGACCACGACCGGCCCGTCACCGCCGTGGATGACCGTGGTCGCGGTCGTGACCGGCTGCAGCTCGGCGCCCGCCGGAGTGAGCACCTCGCGGTTCGTGCCGAACCAGTCGTAGGTGCGGCGATAGACCTGCTCGGCCTGCTCGGGCGGCACTGCTGCGTCGAGTTCGGGCGTGGTGGTGAACATGATGACGTACTTCACGGTCGTGTCCTTTCGTCATGGGAACCGTTTCATCCCTATAGCGAACGGGCAAGCCCGAAATCGACACGAACCGTCAACTTTCTGGGACTCTCGCATCGTCCGGGGCGGGGTCCACTCGTGTCACCGGGCACCCTGCAGCGATCCGTCATCGCAGATCTTCTCCATGGAATGCACGCGAATCGTGGGTAGGCTCGCGACGAGTGGCCGCCAGAGCGCAAAGGAGAGGGCGCGAGATCCGCGTGATTACGCGGTTCTCGAGCCCTTTTCCGTGACAGCAGTTTCGCGAAACCCACTTGATGCCAGCGCCGGTGTCGCTCCGCCGTCTCACCGTGCGGGCACCGCAGCCGCGCGAAGCCACCTGCCGTTCAACAATCGACGGCGTCAATTTTCTTTTCACCGTTCGTCAAACGGCAGGAGCGACCAGATGGACGGCTCCGCGCCAACCGTCCGGACCAAGATGACGTACTCCGTTTCGGGATGGTCAACGATGAAGCGCTGCGCATCCTCGAGCAACATCGTCTCCGATGGCACCTCGTCGCCACTCTTCTCCGACCAGGCATTCGCGAACTGGACGCGGTATTCCATCACAGGAGCACGGTACGGGAGGCAGCTGTCGCCCTGGCGACGGCGCGTATGAGGGCGTTCCTCATAGGGATCCGCTTGTGCGAGAGTCGGCGTCGGTGAGGATCAAGCGGAAGCACTGCCCGAGAGTGGATGCGCGAGTATCGTCCCCGCGATGATCAGGATGGTGGCGGCCAGCACCCCGAACTCGAGTGGGTTACGTCCGCGCTGGTTGACCGCGGAAATTACAAGATGCACCACTAGGCCGACCGCGAGCAACACCGCCCACGCGAGGAGAGCCCACCCGCCGATGAAGAGCAGACTGAGTCCGGGACCACCCGAGCTGGGAACCCCGTGCCAGACGGCGTTTGCAATCCAGAGCATCGCGGCGGCGGCGCTGGCCAATGCGAGGGCAACCCACGACACGACAATGCTCGAGCCAGCTGCGGTCGATCTCGTGGCGCCCACCTTCCGAACGTTAGGGCAGCCGGTGGCGCCGTACAACCACGCCGGAGTGAACAGGTGATGGATGTGCTCAGAACCTTCCGACGAAGCGCTCAGAGAAACCGCGGCGATACCTGACGCACGCCGAGGTCGTTCTTCTCGCGGAGGCTGCAACGACAACGACCCACCGCAGGTTGATCCTCCTTCTCGCCTACTGCGGTCTCAGGTGGAGCGAAGCGGTCGGTATGCATGTGCGAGACATCAACTTCGAGCGAAACCGGATCCAAGTGAATCGCGCGGCCGTCGAAGTCGAGGGTCGCATTGTGGTGGGTGCTCCAAAGAACTGGGAGCGAAGAATTGTCCCCTTCCCGGCCTTCCTCGAACGGTCTCTCGCCGAGCTGTGTCGTGGCAAGGGTCCGGATGACCTCGTTTTCACTGACGCGGACGGACACCACCTGCGTCGCGCTAAGACGAGTGTCGGCGCCAATTCGTGGTTCAGCGCGGCCCTCGAACAGTCCGACATCGAGCGCCTCACTCCGCACGACCTCCGCCACACTGCGGCAAGTCTCGCAATCTCGTCGGGGGCGAATGTCAAAGCCGTGCAGCGCATGCTCGGCCACAAGTCCGCTGCGATGACCCTGGACACGTACGCCGACCTGTTCGAGGACGATCTCGCCGACGTGGCCGCCCGTTTGAACCAGGGCGGACTGGACGCGAACGTGACCCGGCTATGGTCCCTGTGATCGCAGCACTCCTCTGTGAGTTGTGGGCAAATTGTGGGCAAGCTCGCGACGAGTGGCCGCCAGGGCACAGAATAAGGGCCCGAGATCCGCGTGATTCCGCGGTTCTCGAGCCCTTCTCAGCGACAGCAGTTCGTGGAGATGGGGGGAATCGAACCCCCGTCCAACGCTGTGTTTCTACGTTTTCTCCGGGCGCAGCCTGTGAAAGCGTTCTGCTCGGCCCCGACCTTTGCCACAGGCATCCAAGTCGACAGGCCCAGTCTGGAAAAAGTCCCGTGTGACGTCCAAGACGCCGTCACACAGCAAGATCCCTAAATGACGCCAGGATCCGTGGCGGGATCGCCCACGGTCTGACGGACTATCGGGCTCGCTTATGCAGCGAGGGCGAAGTCGTTGCGCTTGGTTTCGGCAACTATGGTTTTGCAGAGATCGTTAACGAGATAACCCTGCATCCTCGGCCCGCTTCTCGCAGATTCTCAGGCGATGTCGAAACCGATCATCCCCGTGAACCCTCTGACGAAGGGTGAAACAACTGCTGTCACGCTGTGGAGTTTTCACTCGGATGCCGCGGCACCGAGCACATCAGATTACAACGGATCCGCGGCAACCGGAATTCCCTCGTCGCCCCGTTAGCCTGAGGGCATGTCGACGAAGCGTCTCTGGGTGATTGCCGGCGCGGCCGCCGTCCTCTTCGCCGTGGTGGTCGCCCTTGCCATGGTCTTCGTGCCGCGCAGCTCCGAGGTCCCGGCCGCGCCCTCGCCGACCGCGTCTTCAACGGGGGCGACGGCGCCTACGCCCTCGCCGTCGACGACGCCGACGGAGACGGCATCCTCCGCGTCTCCCCCGCCGCAGGCGATCACGGCCACGTGCGAGAACACCGCTACGCCGGACTTCCTCGCGCTGATGGCGGGCAACGGGTGGATCTCGGCCGAGACGCAGGACGCCCAATCGGGAGCACGTCCCTTCGACCGATTCCCGAACGGCAGCCCCGAGCGCACGATCATCTGCCGGTGGGGCGCCGACCCCGGCGCGCCCACCGATAACGTCATCGATCTGGCGTGGTCCCCGATCGATTCGGAAAATGCCGCGGCGGCGATCCAGTCGCTGGTCGACTCCGGCTACCTCCGCACGGACGAGGCGATCGGGGTTCGTCTTTCGGCGCCTCAGGGGGACGACGTGTATCTGTTCACCGGCAATGACGTGCGGTGGGCTCCCGCAGGGGTCGACGTCGGTTACATCACCGCTCCCCCGGGATTCAGCTAGGGGAGCGCCTGTGCCGGCCCGTCGAAGCTGAGCTCACCGCGAACGATCGAGTCACCGGAATGGTTGGGGTCGCCGTCGATGGCCTCCTGCGAGACGTCGACCAGCACGTAGTCGCGCAGATCGACGCCCGACGGGATGGAGAACGTGCCCTCATCACCGTCGAGCACTCCGAGGCTGATCAGCGCCGATGCATCCGCGGTGATGAGCCACACCTCGCGGTAGGTGTCGGGGGCGGATGAGGCCGCCAGCGTGACCCGCACGAACTGCTCGCCGTCGCCCTTCTTCTCGACGAGCGCAGACCCCTCCGCACCGGGGTGGTCGGGGAACGGCGCAAGCGCCGCCTCCGCCACGGGCGTCAGCGCTGCCCGCTGCGCGAGCATCCACCCGCCGAGCCCGGCGCCGGCCACGAGGACGAGTGCTGCCGCCAGCATCCACACCGCGCGAGTCCGCCGACGCGCCGTGCGTCGAGAACGAGTGCGCTCCCGCAGGGCGGGAGACGTCTCCGCGAGCACAGCGCCGGCCTCGGACCGCGGGTCGGACGCGCCGAGCTCGAGCTCCTCGGCGATGCGATCCCACACCGCCGAGGCAGGAATCTCGAGCTCGCCGACCGCGAGACTCGCACGTCCGAGATCGACCGCGTGCACGAATTCGGCCAGCGCCCGGGCGCACGCGGGGCACGCTTCCAGATGCTCGGACTCGTCGGCGGAACGCGCAGGCTCCCCCATCGCCAACAGCGCGAGCTCGTCAGGGTCAAGATGCGACATGGGTCACCTCCAATCGGGTGCGCAGACGGGTGAGACTTCGGCGGATATGGCTCTTCACGGTACCCAGCGGCATGTCCAGGCGCGTCGCGATCTCCTGGTGCGTCAGATCGTCGAAGAACGCCAGCCGCATCACGCGCTGCGCGTCGGGCTCCAGACGATCGAGTTCGCTCGCGACCAGGAGCATCTCGCCCAGATCGAGCTGGGGCGTCGCCAACAGGTCATCGGGTGAGGTGACGCGTTGAAGCTGTTCGTGCAGGGCGCGGATCCGCGACCGCGCTTCGTGGGTATCGGCGATGCGTCGGCGCGCGATCGCCACGAGCCATGTCGAAAGCCGAGCCTTGCCCGGGTCATAGGAACCGCGTGATGTCCACGCCGACACGAAAGTCTTCTGGGTCACGTCCTCGGCGTCGCCGCGGTCACCGAGTGACCGCAACGCCAGCGTGTAGACCACGGGCGACCAGCGACGGTAGATCTCTTCCAGAGCACGCTCATCCCCGCCGCGGAAACGGGCGTTGAGCGCCGCCTCCGCGTCGACGGATGCCGGCTCCATCTGCTCACCACCGTTCACGAGATCGGCCTCGCAACGAGGACCACGTTATCCCGGTAGTGGCCGGTCGATGCGTCGAACTCCCCCCCGCACGTGATGAGCACCAGCGATGGGGTTCCCGTCCGGGCGAAGAGCTGGTCGATCGGCAGTTCGGCCTTCGGGTAGTAGGTGATGCTCTCCACGGCGTAGGTCGTCACCGCGCCGGTCGCGGATGTCACCTCGACGTCGGAGCCCGCCGCGAGATCGCGGAGCGAGGCGAACGGGCCGATCGGGTAGTCGGGCGAATCGATGTGCGCGGCGATGACCGTGTTGCCCTGGCCGGAGGACGGCTCCACGCCGTAGCGGTACCAGCCCGCGACCGCGGGGTCGGCCGGGAGCTCCATGGCACCGGTCGTCTCGACGCCGACCGGAATGACGGGCACGTCAGCCGCGATCGCGGGTATCACGACCCGCGTCGGAGGCTGAGCTTCGGCGATCGCACCGGGTGTCGACGAGACGATCGGCACGTCGATCGCCGCCGTCGGCTGCGGCGTCGCCGTCGGGCTCGCCGTTGGCGTGGGTGTCGCTGTCTGAACATCGGCGGCGGGCGGTGCCGGCGTCGAGCATCCGGACAGAAGCACGGCCACCAGGGCCAGCGGGAGGGCGAGTCGCTTCACGGCAATCCTTCGGGAACGGCGGGCGCGGCATCCGTGATCGGATGCCGCGGGCAGAGGAGGCCGACTGCGGACCACCCTGGGGGCGGTGGTCCGCAGTCGGGATTCCCTCAGGACTGGGTGCGGCGACGCACCATGAGGACGGCGCCCGCGACCAGGGCGAGCGCAGCGACCGTTCCGCCGCCGATCCATGCCGAGCGAACGGCGTCATCGCGCTGCGCGGCATAGCCGGCCGTTCCCGACGGCACGCCGCCCGGGTTCGAGTGGCCGACGGTGACCGTCTGGACGGCAAGAGCGAGGTTGCCGTCGGTGGCGCTGCCCCAGGCGTAGACCACGGTCAGAACGCCGTCCTGGATCGCGACGTCTGCCGGCCCGATCACCGGGTCGGTCGTGCCCGCGAGGGCGACGGAGGCCGACACCGTCGAGACGGGCAGCGCGAGGCTGGCCTCGTTCGGGTTCGAGAGGTCCTCGACCACAGGGGCACCACCCGCGAGGATGTCGACGGCGGGGGCGGCCGCGACGTGGCGCACCGTCAAGCGTCCCTCACCGGCGTTGGTGGCCGCGATGTCGTTCGTGAACAGGTTGAGCGCGGGCGCTCCTGACGCATCGAGGTTGGCGGTGGCGGTGTAGCTCTTGCCGGCAGCGAGCGTGAGGGTTACCGGGCCGAGAACGGGGGCGCTGTCGTCCGCCGCGTCGGTCGCCGTCAGTGCGACGGTGTAGTCCCCCGCAGGAAGGTCGAGGGGCCCCGCGAGGTCACCGGGCTGGAAGTCGTCGAGGGTCAGGGCCCCGTTCACGTAGACGTCGACAGGGGTGTTCGGGATGCCGTGGAGCACGGACAGGTCGGCGGTGGTGCTGGATACCGCTTGGGCGGGAACGGCGAGCCCGAAAGCGGCGACGATGCCGACCGCGAGTCCCGCGGTGAGAGTCTTGCGCACGATGTCCTCCTAGATGGGGCGGCTGTTCCGCCCGTCATGGAGTACTTCTCTCGAGCAGGCTCATTTGGATGCAGGCGCATGAAGAAGTTTTTCTCGGCGCGTAGGCTCAGCTCATGAGCGAAGTCATCATCACCGTGCGCGGCGAACACGAGACGCGGGTCGCGCCCGAAGAGGCGGTGGCCACCATCTCGGTGAAGGCGGAAGGGACCGACCGAGGCGCGGTCGTCGAGCGCATCGCCGCACTCGCGGCTCCCCTCCGAGCTGATCTCACTGCCCGCGCGGAGGACGGCACCATCGCGGAATGGTCGAGTCAGCGAGCCACCGTATGGGCGAACCGGCCGTGGAACAACGAGGGGAAGCAGCTCGCACTCGTGCACTATGCGTCGGTCGAGATCTCGGCGACATTCCAGGATTTCGCGGCCCTGTCATGGTGGGTGAGCGACGTCGCCGAGCGCGACGGTGTCCAGGTGGACGGCGTGCAGTGGCGTCTGTCGCCCGCGACCGCGAAGGACACCGAGGCGGATGCTGCGGCCACGGCCGTCCGCGTGGCCGTCGATCGGGCCACGGCCTATGCGAGTGCGATCGGCCTGACCTCGGTCTCCCCCGTGGAGATCGCCGACATCGGGCTGCTCACGCGGCAGGCGCAGGACGGCGGAGCACCAGCGCCCAAGATGATGCGCGCGATGGCGATGTCGTCGATGGACGGCGTCGGTCCCTCGGTGCAGTTCCAGCCTGAAGACATCGTGGTCTCCGCGGGAGTGGAAGCACGGTTCGTCGCGCGGTGACCCCCGTGACGACGCGCCCTGGGATCGCCGACCGGTTGTCTCGGATGATCCAGCTGCCGACGGTGTCGGCGGAACTCGTCGAGCGCGGTGAGCAGCCCTTCGAGGACTTCGTCACCCTGCTCGCCGAGTTGTATCCGCTGACGCATGCGGCGCTCACTCTCGAGCGACACACCGATTTCGGGCTCCTGCTGCACTGGCGAGGGCGACGTGCGGCCGACGACGGTCCCCTGCTCCTGATGGCTCATTACGACGTGGTGCCGGTGGATGAGACCGACGCGTGGACGTACCCACCGTTCGAGGGGAGGATCGCGAACGGTTCGGTCTACGGCCGCGGTGCGCTCGACGACAAGGGCCCGCTCGTCGTCATCATGGAAGCGGTCGAGAACCTCCTTCGCAGCGGGTTCACCCCCGCGCGCGATGTCTACCTGTCCTTCGGCGGCAACGAAGAGACCTACGGCGCCGCCGCCGAGGCGATCGCCTCGGACCTCCGCCGCCGCGGCATCGTGCCCTGGCTCGTCCTCGACGAGGGAGGAGCCGTGGTCGATGCGCCGCTCCCCTTCGTCCCCGGTCGGGCCGCCATGATCGGCGTCGGCGAGAAGGGCGTGCTCACTCTGAGGCTCGCCGCCCGCGGCACCGGCGGGCATGCCTCCGCTCCGCCGTCGATGACGGCCGTGCGGCGAATCGGCAGGGCGGTCGACCGGCTCGACGCGCGCACGTTCCCGGCTCGGACTCCGAGAGCCGTCTCACGGATGCTGCGCCAGTTCGCCGCGCAGAGTTCCGGCCCCGCTCGGCTGCTCCTGCGCCTTCTGGCGGGGGCTCCACCGCTCACCGGGCAGGTATTCGCTGCGCTCGGCGGAGAGCCGGCAGCTCTCGTTCGGACGACCGTCGCCGCAACGATGCAGTCCGGGGGGACGGCAGCCAACGTGCTGCCCTCCCAGGCATCGGCCACCCTGAATCTGCGGATCGCGCTGGGCGATGACGTCGCCACCACCGTTCGCCGTGTCCGTCGTCGCGTGCGCGACCGGCTGGTTGAGATCGACGTGCTCGAGGCCAGCGAGCCCTCACCCGAGTCGCGCACCGACACGACGCAGTTCGCGCTCCTCGCCGATGCCCTCTCCCGGTCATATCCCGGCATCCCCGCCGTGCCCTACGTCATGATGGCCGCCACCGATTCCCGTCACTTCCATCGCTTCTCCCCTGCCGTGTTCCGCTTCGCCCCGCTCGAGATGTCCCGCGCGCAACGCGCCACCATCCACGGAGTCGACGAGAGCGTGGAGATCGCGTCGCTCGAGCGCGGCGAGCGGTTCCATCGAGCCCTGCTGCAACGATTACAGTGAGCGCACCGACATGCCACTAGAACGCTCCGGACGAAAGGTTCCGCGATGACGCGAGGCGCCACTCTGGGAACCCTTGCGGGCGTTGTCGGCTTCCTCGCCTTCGTCGAGTTCACCAGCGGTGTTCTACAGGGGTACTACACACCCATGTTGACGGACATCGCACGCCATCTCGGCATCCACGACGCCGACGTCAACTGGCTCGAGGGAACACAGCTCATGCTGTCGGCACTCGTCGTTCCCGCCTTCGCCAAGCTCGGCGACATGATCGGCCACAAGCGGATGCTGCTCATCTCGACGGCGATCACCGCCGCGGCATCCCTCGTCCTGCCGTTCACCGACTCGTTTCCGATCTTCCTGGTGGCCTGGGCGCTGCAGGGCTTCTACGTCGTGTGGCTTCCCCTGGAGATCGCTCTGATCTGGTCGCGGTCGCGCAGCATGCCGGGCAGGTCGATGATCACCGCGCGCGCGGCCGGACTTCTGGTCGCCGCGCTCGAGACCGGCGCGATCTCCGGCGCCCTCATCGGGGGTGCTCTCGTGGACGCGCTTCCGCTGACGGTGGTGCTGCTCGTTCCCGCCATTGCAGTCGTCGTCTGCTTCTTCGTCATCCTGTGGGGAGTGCAGGAATCTCCGGAGCCCACCGGCGGACGGCTCGACACGGTCGGCTTGGTGCTCATCTCCGTCGCGCTCATCACATTCACGGGCGGGCTCAGCTTCCTGCGCCTGAACGGCGTCGGCGATGTGCTCGCGTGGAGCCTGGTGGCCCTCGGAGTACTGCTCGTCTGGCCCTTCGCGCGGTGGGAGCTGCGCCACGATGATCCGGTGATCGACGTCCGGATGTTCCGCTCCCCCGCGCTCGGACCGGTGTTCCTCACCGCCGGACTCTTCGGTGTCAGCGTGCTCGGCGCCCAGGCGCCTCTGTCGACCTTCGCCCGCACGGATCCCGACGTGTACGGCTACGGTCTCGGGACGACCGGCTTCCAGACTTCTCTCATCATCGGCGTCTACCTCATCGCGATGATCGCCGGTGCGATCACATTCCCCGCGGTGGCACGTCGTGCGACGCCGCGCATCACGTTGATCGGCGCATCCGTGCTCGTCGGTGCCGGGTTCCTGATGTTCCTGCCGTTCCACGACTCGTATGGCCAGCTGCTCGCGAACATGGTGGTCGTCGGTCTGGGTTCTGGAGCGCTCGTCGCGGCATTGCCCGCCGCTGCGGCATCCGCCGCGCCGCCGACGCAGACGGGCGTCGCAACGGGCCTGACGAACTCGGTGAAGACCGTGGGTGGGGCGATCGCGTCGTGTGTCTTCGGCATCGCGCTGCTGCAGGGGGCAACCGGCGCCGCCGACGGAGGAACGGCCGGATCTTTCACCGGCTACCTCGTCGTGTGGACGGTGTGCGGAGTGACCGCTCTGGCGGCGGCCGTGCTGCTGCTCTTCGTTCCGAAGCGGGCATTCACCGACCGCTCCATCGAACAGGCGACCGTCCGCGCGTCCGCCGAGTGACGCCCTTCATCGAGTGAGGGACTTCGCGGAGCGGGACGGCGCCGCGGGGGTGGTCAGTCGCCCAGGCGGTTTCGCGAGCGCATCGCGCGTTCGGCTTCGCGCTTGTCCTGCCGCTCACGCAGCGTCTGCCGCTTGTCCCACTCGTGCTTGCCCTTCGCGACGGCGATCTCGACCTTCGCCCGGCCGTCCGAGAAGTAGAGCTTCAACGGAACGAGGGTGTAGCCGCCCGCCGAGACGGCGTGGGAGAGCTTGACGATCTCGTCCTTGTGCAGCAGCAGCTTGCGGACCCGCTTGGACGCGTGGTTCGTCCAGTGGCCTTGCGAGTACTCGGGGATGTGCACGGAGTCGAGGAAGATCTCGCCGCCGTCGATATAGGCGTAGCCGTCGGACAGGTTCGCGCGGCCCTGCCGCAGCGACTTGACCTCGGTGCCGGTGAGCACCATACCGGCCTCGTACGTCTTCTCGATCGTGTACTCGTGCCGGGCACGACGATTGGTCGCGATGACCTTTTCTCCGCGTTCCCGTGGCATGACGTACTCCTGTGCTCGAGCCGTGCGTCCGCACGACAGCCCACCAGCATAGCAAGCGCCGACGGGTGGCGTCCTGTCAGGCTCGCAACCATCGGCGGATGGCGAACCCCGCTGAGAGGGCGGCGAGCACGATGCCGATCCCGATGATGACGGGAATGACCAGCCACGCGTCCTCCACCCGCACCCATGTGGTGACGAAGTCGATCCGCGCGCGCAGATAGTCGTTGACCCCGAAGTGGACGATCGCCAGCACCGCACCACTGGCCAGCACCGAGCCGATGAACGCGGCGAACACGCCCTCGAGGATGAACGGGGTCTGGATGAACCGATTGGATGCCCCGACCAGGCGCATGATGCCGATCTCTCTCCGACGCGCGTAGGCCGACAGCCGGATCGTGGTCGCGATCAGGAGGACGGCGGCCACGAGCATGAGCACGGCGATGCCGATCGCGATGTATGTGGCGACCGTCAATGCGGAGAACAGCGGTTCGAGGTACTGCAGCTGATCGTTCACCTCTTCGACGCCGGTCATGCCCTGGAACGCCTCGATGATCACGTCGGACTGGGTCTGATCGACCAGGTTGATGTAGAAGGACTCGTTGAACTGCTCCGGTGTGAGGAAAGAAGCGTAATCATCGGGGAGCAGCGCGAGAGCATTGTCGTAGGCCTCCTGCTGC
This sequence comes from Microbacterium songi, assembly GCF_042747925.1. Classification (NCBI taxonomy): domain Bacteria; kingdom Bacillati; phylum Actinomycetota; class Actinomycetes; order Micrococcales; family Microbacteriaceae; genus Microbacterium; species Microbacterium songi. The sequence goes on along the minus strand of NZ_JBHZIE010000002.1, from coordinate 58,880 downwards.
GTCTCGAACTGGACGCTGCGGATGAGCGGCGCGAGAGCCTCGCCGTCGAGCTTGGCCTGCACCTCCGCCACCTGTTCATCGGTCGCGAGACCCCCCGTGCAGGTCGTGGCCTGCGACAGCGCCGTGCACATCGACACCGACACCTGCGCACGATCGACCCAGTAGTCGCGCATCGTGCCGATCTGCATCTGCATGAGCATCGCCGACCCCACGAATGTGAGTGACACGAACGTCACGAGCACGACCGAGATGACCATCGAGGCATTCCGCCGGAGCCCCGACAGCGCCTCCGACAGGATCAGTCCGATCCTCATGAGGTGGGCCCCACTTCGTCGTCGGGATCGGTCTCACCCAGGCCGAGACGGTCGGCGACACCCAGATCCGCGAGATCCGCGGCGGGGACGTCGATCGTGGGCAGAGTGAGGGCGGCGGTCTCGGTCGGGGCTGGCGGAACGGGCGCGGTGTGCGCACCGGTGGCCGCGGACGTCGGCGCCGACGCGGGGCCGACGGCACTCAGGGGGCCGTAGGGCGACGCATGAGAAGCGGACGCTTCGGCGGGCGCAGACCACGCGGCGCCGGACGACGCCTCCGCTCGGGCCTGCACCGCAGCGAGTGCGGCGGCCTTGGCCGCGGCATCCGTCGCCTCGGTTTCCTGCACGGTCTCGACCACCACCTCCTCGGCCGCCTCGACGGCCGTGTCGAGCACCGCGGGGTCGACACTCTCGCCCGCATTGACTTCGCGCTGCACCTCGAGGACCGCCGTCAGTGCCGCGATCGCGGCCGCGCCGCGCACGGGCTCGGGAGCCAGACTCGGGATGCCGGAGGTGTCGCCGTACCCGCCGTGGCGCTCGTCGCGCATCATGACGCCGTCTTTGAGCTCGATCACACGACGCTGCATCTGGTCGACGAAGCCCGCTTCGTGCGTGGCCATGACGACCGTGGTTCCCGCCGCGTTGATGCGCGAAAGCAGCTGCATGATGTCGACGGACGTGCCGGGGTCGAGGTTTCCGGTCGGCTCGTCCGCGAGGAGAACCTGGGGACGGTTGACGAGCGCACGAGCGATCGCGACGCGCTGCTGCTCCCCGCCGGAGAGCTCGTGCGGGAACCGCTTCTCCTTGCCGTCGAGCCCCACCAATGCCAGCACCTCGGGCACCGCCTGCTTGATGAACCCCTTGGAGGATCCGATCACCTGCAGGGTGAAGGCGACGTTCTGGAACACCGTCTTCGTGGGCAGCAGCCGGAAGTCCTGGAACACCGCACCCACGTGCCGGCGGAAGTAGGGCACCTTTCGGTTCGACAGCGTGCGCAGGTCGCGGCCGAGCACGACGACTCTGCCGTCGCTCGGCGTCTCCTGTCGGAGGATGAGGTGCAGGCAGGAAGACTTCCCCGAGCCGGATGCACCGACGAGGAAGACGAACTCCCCGCGGAGCACTTCGAAGTCGACGGCGCTCAAGGCGGGTCGGGAGGTTCCGCGGTAGCGCTTCGTGACGTTCTCGAACCTGATCATGGCCACTAGAGCCTAAGCGGGGGGCTTCCGCCGCCCCGGTGCGACACCCGGGGTTGGCGGATCGGTCCCGCCGTGGCCCCCTCGCCCACGAGGGGGTCGCCCGACGGTCAGGCGGGCCGGTGGATCAGATACCGATCGACCGCAGCCAGCTCGTCGGCGTCGGGCGGCTCGAACAGCGACCACGCACGCTCGAGGTCCTCGCGACCAAGGGGGTGCGCTCCCCGTCGCGCGCCGGTGTTGCGCACCTGCAGTCGTGCCCACAGCGTCTCCAGCTCCACATCGAAGACGTGCAGCTCGATCCGCGCACCCACCTCACGCGCGTCGTGGAACTTCTCGGCGCGCTCCGCGCCCATCCAGAGTCCGTCCTCGAGGATCACATCGACGCCGTGCGCCAGCAGCTGCAGCGCATGACGGTAGAGCGCTGTCTGCAGACGCCCGTGGAAGTCGCCGTCCTCCGCGTCGACGCCGAGGTCCGCCTGCCAATCGTCCGTGCAGAGACGGATGCCGCGGCCTTCGTTCTCCAGACGACGGGCGAGTGTCGTCTTACCCGCGCCGGGGAGTCCGCAGAACAGCGTGAGCGTTGCACGCCGGTCGGTCACCGCTTCCGGAACCGGGGGCATGGCGGCAGCATCCGGTCAGTCGTCCTGCGGGCGCTTGCGCCACTTGATGCCGGCGGAGATGAAGCCGTCGAGATCGCCGTCGAACACCGCGGTGGGGTTGTTGACCTCGAAGTCCGTGCGCAGATCCTTGACCATCTGGTACGGCGCGAGCACGTACGAACGCATCTGGTCACCCCAGCTCGCGGTGATCACCCCGGCGAGGTCCTTCTTGATCGCGGCCTCCTGCTCCTTCTGGATGAGCATGAGGCGCGACTGCAGCACGCGCATCGCGGCGGCGCGGTTCTGGATCTGCGATTTCTCGTTCTGCATCGACACGACCGTGCCGGTCGGGATGTGGGTCAGACGCACCGCGGAGTCGGTGGTGTTGACGGACTGCCCACCGGGGCCGGACGAGCGGAACACGTCGACGCGCAGATCGTTCTCGGGGATCTCGACCTCGACGGCCTCCTCCATGAGCGGGATGACCTCGACAGCCGCGAAAGAGGTCTGACGCTTGCCGGCGGAGTTGAACGGACTCATGCGTACGAGCCGGTGGGTGCCGGCCTCCACGCTGAGCGTTCCGAAGGCATAGGGCGCGTCGACCTCGAAGGTGGCCGATTTGATGCCGGCCTCTTCGGCATAGGACGAGTCCATGACGGTCACGGGATACTTGTGCTGCTCGGCCCACCGCAGGTACATGCGCAGCAGCATCTCGGCGAAGTCCGACGCGTCCACTCCGCCGGCACCCGCGCGGATCGTCACGACCGCGGGGCGTTCGTCGTACTCGCCGTCGAGGAGCGTCTGCACTTCGAGCTGGCCGATCAGGCCCTCCAGCTCGACGAGCTCCGCCCGAGCCTCGACTGCGGAATCCTCGTCACCCATCTCGTTCGCGAGCTCGACGAGGACCTCGATGTCGTCGAGGCGGCGTTCGATGCTCTGGATGCGGGCGAGCTCGGACTGCCGGTGACTGAGCGCGCTCGTGACCTTCTGCGCCTTGTCCGTGTCATCCCAGAGATCGGGGACGCCGGCCTCTGCGCTGAGGCGATCGATCTCCGCCGTGAGCGCGTCGAGATCGACCACGGCCTTGATGTCGGCGAAGGTGGCGCGCAGCGCCTGGATATCGGCGGAAAGATCTAGTTCGAGCATGACAGTCCAGGGTATCGCGGATGCGGCCTCACCTCCGGCCCGTCGATCGACCGGGTCACGGGAGCCGCCCGGACGACCGGCGCCGGAATGCGCCAATAGCCTGAAGTGATGGCCGATCCGGAACGCACCTCCCGCGTGCTGTGGCGATTCGGCCCCTTGATCTATGGACCGACCGTCCTGTTCGGACTCGGCGAGGGCGCGGTGATCCCCCTGATCCCGGTCATCGCCGCACAGCTCGGTGCGGGTGTCGCCGGCGCCGCCCTCGTCGCGTCCGCGCTCGTGGTCGGTCAGCTGTGCGGCAACATCCCGTCGGGGTGGGCGGTCGCGCGTGTCGGCGAACGCCTCACGATGGCCATCGCCGGGGCGGTCGCCCTGGGAGGAATCACGGGGATGCTGTGGGCTCCGAACCTCGGCGTGTTCGCGGCATCCGTCTTCCTCATCGGGTTCTGCGCCGCGGCCTTCGGCCTCGCTCGGCATTCGTTCATGACGACGCGTGTGCCACTCGCCTTCCGCGCGCGGGCGCTGTCGCTCCTCGGCGGATCCTTCCGGCTCGGGATGTTCGTCGGGCCGTTCATCGCGGCGGGCCTGATCGGGCTGTTCGGCGAGGAGCACTCCGCCATCTGGTTCTTCGCCGGCTGCCTCGTCGCCACGGTACTGCTCGTGCTGCTCGGCCCCGATCCGGAGGCCGCGGTGCCGGTCGCCGCACCGACCGGCGCGGCCACTGGCTCCGCCGTCGAGGACACCGGGGAGGCCGTCACCGGGTCGATACCGACCGCGGCCCGCGTGGGGGTGTTGCGGACCATGTGGCTGAACCGCCGGGTGCTGTCGAGGCTCGGCCTGGCCGCCGCATCCCTTTCGGCTATCCGCTCGGCCCGCCAGGTGGTGCTGCCGCTGTGGGGCTTGTCGATCGGACTCGACGCGCAGAACATCGCGCTGGTGGTGGGGATCTCGGGTGCCATCGATTTCGCACTGTTCTACGCGAGCGGCCAGGTGATGGACAGATTCGGCCGACTCTGGGCGGCGCTGCCCGCGATGGTGCTGATGGGCTGCGGATTCCTGGCGCTGTCGTTCACGCACGACGTCGAGGGCGCGGGCATGTGGTTCACGATCTTCGCCGCGGTGCTCGGCCTGGGCAACGGCCTCTCGAGCGGCATCCTGCTCACTCTGGGGGCGGACGTGGCGCCCGAGACGGCCCCCGCCGCGTTCCTCGGATCGTGGCGCACGCTCACCGATGCGGGCGGCGCGGTGGCGCCGCTGATCGTGTCCGCGGTGACCGCCGTGGCCAGCCTGTCGATCGCCACCGCGACCATGGGCGTGCTCGGATTCGTCGGAGCGGCGGCGTTCATCCGCTGGGTGCCGATGTTCGTTCCGCGTAAGCGCTGACAGCGGCTGGATTGCCCTCGTGGGGCGTCGACCGAGGCCGGGATCCCTCACCGCAGAGCGGTGCGACTCGTCGCCGTCGCCTGCAGCGGCACCCCGTCGGGAACGAACAGCGTGATGACCGGCGGGTGCCAGACGGCTGCGACCGTCACCCGGGCGGACAGACCGTCCGGGCTGGTCGCCGTGAGCAGCGCCGCGCCGTTCCCGACATCCGTGACGAGGGACTCCGCCTGCGCGCGGACCCCGTCGCTGGTGAGGGCGGCGATCGGCTCCCCCGTGCCGTCGACCGAGATCGTGAAACCGTCCGCGCCGGCGAGGGCCGCAGCGTCCGCCAGCGAATCCAACTGCTTCTGCGCAAGGTAGAGGCTCGTCGCATTCGCACAGACGAGCACGGCCACGAGCGCCAGCACGGCGTAGCCGATCGTCAGGATCAGGATGCTGCCCTCGTCATCGTCCACGGGCCCACGCGGGCCCCTCATGGCGCGCTCCAGAAGCGCGATACCTTCTGCGCGGCGGATGCCTCGACCGGGATACTCGCGAGCCGCTCGAGGCCGAGGACTTCCGGCACGAGGGGCAGCGACACCCGGGTGGCGACGGTGACGACCACGGTGGCACCGGCGGACGGGCACGACGCTGACACGGGTCGACAGGCGATCGACACGTCGATCGCCGAGGCATCGATTCCGTACTCCTCCGTCACGACCGCGATGACGGCGTCGGCTCTGACGGCAGCGGTCGCGGCATCCGGCGCGGTGGAGACCGTGCGCGCGACGTGCCTCGCGCCCGCCTCGACCCCGAGTGCCTGCCCTTGGATCAGGCCGAGGGCGATGATGAGGTAGACGACGGGCACCAGGAGGACCAGCCCGACGAGGATGAACTCGAGGGCCGCTGATCCGGTCTCGTCCTCGAGCAGGCGATCGCCCTGCCCGGGCAACCACCCGTGGTCCTGGCGTGGCGCGCTCTCGTCGTCCCGACCCCTCTCAGTCCAGCGTTTCGACCGGGGCATGCGCGGTCACCTCCAGCAGCCGAGGAGCGCCGAGAAGCCCGATCAGGGGAAGCGTGGTGCGGATCGTGACTGCGATCTCGGATCGGCCACCCCGATCTGTCTGGCGCACGTCGACGTCGTCCGCGTACGTGGCTCCGACGGCCCGCGTGACGATCGCGCGGGTGCGGTCTGCGCCCTCCGACAGCGCCGTGTCCGCCAAGGCCGCGTGGAATGCCCCCTCGACTGCCGCATCGTGCACCACGTTGCGCACGTAGATGGCCAGCGACAGCTGGAGCACGCCGAGTGTCAGCAGGGTCAGCAGCGCCCCCACCAGGACGAACTCGACGGGACTGGAGCCGGATTCGTCATCCGCGAGCGAGCGGACGCCTCGCACGGCTACAGACCGGAGACGCGCGACATCGCCTGCTCGAACAGGCCGGCCAGCGCCGGTCCCGCGAGCGCCCAGATCACGACCACGAGCCCGGCGGTCATGAGGGTGATGAGCACCCAGCCGGGGACATCACCGCGTTCGTCGTCGCGCAGACGGATCGTGTCGCCCCAGGCTGTGCGCAGTGGCGCCGTCACCCGTCCGTACAGTTCACGCATCATCGTTCTCTCCATTCCGACCGCGTGCGGTCAACCGATCCCGAGTCGCAGCATGAAAACGCCGGGGAAGACGGCGAACAGGATGCTGAGCGGCAGTATGAGGAAGACGAGGGGCAGGAGCATCAGGATCTCCTTGCGCCCGGACTGCTCGATGAGGCCGCGTTTGGCGTCTTCACGAGCATCGAGCGCCTGCGCATGCAGCACGTGCGCGAGGGGTGCGCCGCGGTCGATCGCGGCGATCAGGTGGTCGATGGTGCGAGACAGCGCGGGCACCTGCACCTGCTCGGCGAGACGGGCGAGCGAGCCACCCAGCGACGAACCGGTGCCGACGGCCAGCACCACTCCGCGCAGCTCGCTGGTGAGGTCACCGGCACCCACGGCACCGACCCGCCGCAGCGAATCCAGAAGGCCCTCACCGGCGGAGAGGCACAGAGCCAGGAACTCCAGCACGGTCGGCAGCTCTTCCTCGATCCGCCCGACCCGTGCGCGCGCCGCGCGTGTCAGATGCACGTCGGCGAGGACGACCCCGATGACGGCGGAGACCGGCGGGATGAGCACTCCGCCGGCAGACAGCCGTCCGAAGAGCGCCAGGACGACGACGAGGATTCCACCGACGACGAGTCCGCCCACGCCCCAGGCGAGTTGCCGCCCGCGGAAAGCCGCGACATCCATCGGCCACGCTGCTTGCCTCAGACGCCGCGCGATGGTCTCAGAACCGCCGATCGCCGCACCGAATCGCAGCTGCGCCGAACGCCACACGGCTCGTACGTCGACCGACGGCGCGGCGACCCATACGGTCGTGCCGCGCGGATCGGTGACGTCCCGGATGTACGGGGCGATCCGCCGCGACAGGCTGGGCGCACCCCAGCGCGGGGCGAGGGAGACGAGAAGGCAGACGCCGATCCCGAACGCCCCACCCAAGACGACGGCCGTTGCGATCTGGGTGAGGTCGACGGGAGTCACCCGAACCACCGCCGCGGCTCGGGCAGTCGGCCGATACGAAGCATGATCCGGTAGGCGAGGAAGGAGACGACCGCGCCCGTCACGATCAGGGCCACGCCCTCGGGGCTCGAATACGCCTCCGCGCCCTCGGGCCGGAGGGCGAGCAGAGCGAGGATGACCCAGGGTGCGACGACGCCGAGGACCGCGGCGCCTCGCACCCACGACTGCCGAGCCTCGACTTCGGCCCGCAGCGCCGCGTCCGCGCGCACCGACCCCGATAGTGCACGCAGCACCGCGGTGAGTTCCGTGCCGCCGACCTGACGCGCCATGCGGAGGGTCTCGATGATGCGGTCCGCGACAGGGTCGGCCAGGGTCGTCTTGAGCTGAGCCACGCTGGAATCGAAGTGCCCGGACGCCGAAAGGTCGCGCGCGAACTGCGCGAAGGCGGGACGAAGGACGACCGGCGCGGAATCCTGCAGACTCGCCACCGCGTCCGGAAGCGCCATGCCGGACCGCACCGATGCGATCAACAGGTCGCAGATGTCGGGCCAAAGGCCGCGCCGCGAGCGCCGCAGCCGCAAGACCCTCGCGCGCAGCCAGAGGAACGGAGTCGACGCGCCCGCCGCTCCGGCAACGCCGGCGAGTGCCGGCACCGGCGCGACAAGCCACGAGGTCGAAGCGGCCAGCAGCGCCGTCGCGGCCGAGACGATCAGGACCGCTCTCGGCGGGATGCGGGCGAAGCCGGCCGCCTCGAGCAGCCGGTCGAGCGCGCCCGGCTGCGGCACGGCAGCCGCGCGCTCGCCATGCGGCCACACCCAGGGCGAGATGAGGAGGAGGATGCCGGCTCCCAGGACCGCTCCCCACACGATGATCATCTTCCGCTCCGGCTGTACACCGTCCGCGCCTCGATGACACCGTCCACCACGCGGCCTGTCGGCTCGACCAGTTCGACCACGCGACGTTGACCGGCCCCGTCTTTCGCGCAGTGTGCGACGAGATGGACCGACGCGGCGACAGCAGGCAGCACGAACCCGCTGTCGATGTTGCGGCCCGCGAGCAGCGGCAGCGCAGCCAGCTTCGACAGCGCTTCACGCGCAGAGTTCGCGTGGATGGTGGCCGCGCCCGGCACACCGGTGTTGAGAGCGAGAAGAAGATCGAGCGCCTCGGCGTCGCGTACTTCGCCGACCACCAGGCGATCGGGGCGCATCCTGAGCGCCTCCTTGACGAGGCGGCGGAGGGTCACCTCGCCGGTGCCCTCCAGACTCGGCTGCCGGCCCTGCAGGGCCACCAGGTCAGCCGCATCGACACCGAGCTCGAAGGTCTCCTCCACCGTGACGATCCGGTGGCTGGGCGGACACACGCCGATCAGCGTGCCGAGCAGCGTCGTCTTGCCGGCATGCGTCGCACCCGAGACCAGCACGCTGCGGCCGTCGTGCATCGCGTCGCGCAGGGCACGTGCGGCCGCGGGTTCGATCGACCCCGTCGTCACGAGCGCGTCGAGGTCACGGAAGGCCGGCAGGAACTTCCGGACGTTCACCGACCAGTGGCGGCGGGTGATGTCGGGGATCACGACGTGCAGCCGGGACCCGTCCGGCAGCGATGCGTCCACGAAGGGCTGACTCAGATCGACGCGACGACCGGTGGCATGCAGCATCCGCTCCACAAGATCACGCACGGCCGCGTCGGTGAGCACCACCGGGATCCGCTCGGACCGTCCGGCCCTCGCCACGTAGATGCGGTCGGGCGCGTTGATCCAGAGCTCCTCGACGGTGGGATCATCGAGATAGGCCTGCAGCGGGCCGTAGCCCGCGATCGACGCGAGCACGTCGCGGACCGCGGATGCCTCATCGTCGACGGTCGCAAGTCCCCGGGCGAGCGCGAAGTCGTTGTGCCGTAGGACCTCGGCGCGGGCGATCCGGGCGGCGACCTCCGGATCCCGGGCGGGATCGGTCTGCTCTGCGCGGAGCCGTTCGCGCACACGCTCGGCCACGGCGGCGACAGGGCCGACCACAGTGGCGGAGGCGAGACTCATCCGTGAATCCTCGCAAGACGAGGAGACGGCCGCGGAAGTTATCCACAGGTGGGAGGATGAGCCCATGACTCACGACACCACGAAGGAATCGCTCAAGGACATCGCACTGGATGCGGCGAAGGCCGCCGGCGCTGCCAAGGCCGTGAAAGCCGTGAAGGCCGTCGGCCCCGTCGCCCGTATCTGGCTCTTCCTGGTCGGCACCCTCCAGCTCGCGTTCGCGTTCCTCGCGTTCTGGGACCTCGCCCATCGACCCGCCCGCGACATCCGGGGCCCCAAGCCGGTGTGGATCCCGGTCATCCTCGTCAACTGGATCGGACCGCTCGCCTACTTCGCGTTCGGCCACAAGCGCTGATTCAGGGAGCGGAAAGTCCCAGCACGGGATACAGGACGGTGAAGCCCTCCTGCAAGCCGCCGTTCAGGCCGTCCACGACGTGACCTGCGCCGGGGACGGTGTAGCTCGTGACCGTCATGCCCGCCTTGCTCGCTGCGGCCGAGACCGCCTGCTGAGCCGGCTGGAAGCCGGGGTCGTTGCCGCCGACGGTGAAGACGGCGGTGACCCCGGCGTAGGTGCCCGCGGGGGCCGCCGCCATGATGTTGATCGGCTTCGAGGCCTCGAACTTGGCGGAATCACCGCCGTAGATCTGCGCCGTCACCGAGGCGACGTCCTCGGAACCGGGGAATTCCTCGCCCGAGATGTCGAGGATGTTCTTGAACACGTCCGGCTGCTGGGCGCCGTATTTGATCGCACATCCTCCACCGTTCGAGTATCCGGCGATCACCCAGTACTTGGGATCCTCGATGATGTTCAGGTTCTTCTTGGCCCAGTTCACGACATCGGTCTTGATATAGGTCTCGGCGTTGCCGAAGGCGGACGAATCGGCGCACGCGGGATCGCCGACCGTTCCGATCTGGTCCGCGACGATGACGATCGGCGCCAGACCCTTGTTCTTCGCGGCGAAGTCGTCGAGCACGGCACCGATGTAGCTCGGATCCGGATTGCCCGGATACCCCATCATCAAGATCACCAGCGGGAGCGCCGGCGCGCCCTGCACCTGTGCAGCCGGGGGCAGGTACAGACCCGCCGGGCGGGCGTTGAACCCCGAGACGGTGCCCGGGATGACCTGCGTTCCCTGCGAGCCCTTCTGCGGCATGCCGGATGGCGGTGTCCAGGAAGCGTAGAGCGGACCGCTCGCCGTCGTAGACGGATTCGGTGTGGGGATCGCGATGGGATTGTCGGAACTGACCCCGAAGATGCTGCCGAGCGTCGGGTTCAATCCGTAGAACGCGTTGACGCCGATCATGCCCACGATCGCGAACCACAGGATGGCGAACGCCGCCACGATCTTCCGCCAGACAGGCGAACTCCACAGACTCACCACCGCCAGTCCGATGCCGGCGAAGGCGATCGTCGCCCACACTCCCACCTCGGGAGGCAGCGCGTCGCCGAAGGCGCCGGTCACGTTGGCGAGGAAGAAGATGCCGAAGCCCACAAGCGCGCCCAGGCCGATACCCAGTACCGCGGTGAGCAACCATCGCGGCGTGACCCGCCGGAACAGCAAGACGATCACAAGGACGATGCCGACCGCGTAGACGATCGACGGGACTGGGCCTTCGATGACCGGCAGCTGCCAGAGTGCGTCCACGAGTGCTCCTATGACGACGAGTTTCGCCAACATACCGCGTGGCGGACCCCCCCGACCGGCACCCGCGGATGTCCCCAGGCATTGTCCAGTCGCCTGGATAGACTGAGCGCACCAGCGGGAGTGGTGAAATCGGCAGACACGCAGGATTTAGGTTCCTGTGCCTTCGGGCGTGTGGGTTCAAGTCCCACCTTCCGCACGGGCCCGGTGCTCAGGTTCCGGCTCCACCACCACCGACGACGACCGCTACCGCGTGACGGGAACGACCTTGCACTCCATCGCTCTGATCCCCTGGCTCGACCCCGAGACGCTCATCGCCGCGGCGGGCCCGTGGGCTCTGCTGGTGGTCTGCTTCATCGTCTTCGCCGAGACGGGCCTGCTCATCGGGTTCCTGCTCCCGGGCGACACCCTTCTCATCATCGCCGGCCTCCTGTCGCACCCGAGTCCGGTCGCCCCGAACGGCGTCTTCGGCATCAGCGTGTGGTGGGTGGCTCTGCTGATCGCGCTGGCCGCTTTCCTCGGCGGCGAGGTCGGCTATTACATCGGGCACAAGGGCGGCCCGGCGATCTTCGAGCGTAAGGAATCCGGCCTGTTCAGCCGCAAGAACGTCGAACGGACGAACTCGTTCTTCGAGAAGTACGGCGGACTGACGGTCATCATCGCCCGCTTCGTGCCGATCGTGCGCACGTTCGCTCCTGTCGCCGCCGGTGTGGGGCACATGCCGTGGCGTCGCTACACCCTCTTCAACTTCATCGGAGCGATGCTCTGGGGCTTCGGTCTGACCATGCTCGGCTACCTCATCGGCTTCATCCCGGGCCTCGGTGACTTCGTCGCCGAGTACATCGACGTGATCCTCCTCGCCGCCGTGGTCGGCACGCTCCTCGTCACCGCCTATCACTACTTCAGCGAACGCCGGAAGGCGAAGAAGGATGCCGCGGCCGGCACGGACGTCGTCGACGAAGCGGAGGCCGAGGCGCTCGTTCTCGACGCCGATGTCTTCGACCGCGGGCCGGAGCACGATGACCGCGGATCGTCGGGTGGCATCCGCCCCTGATGAGAAGAGCGGCGTCAGGACGCCTTCGCGGTCTTCTTCTTCGCCGCGGTCTTCTTGGCGGCAGGCTTGGTCGACGACGTCGATGCGGATGACGTCTTCTTTCCGGATGCCTCGGCCTCGGCATCCGCGTCGTCTGTCGTCTTCGATCCCTGGCGAGCCGCCCGGGACCGCTCGACGCTGGCACGCAGCGCCTCCATCAGGTCGATGACCTCGCCGCCGCTCTCGGCCTCCTCGGGTTCGCCGAAGGTCTCTGTCGTGTCGAGGGTGTCGCCCTTCTCCAGCTTCGCGTCGATCAGCGTGCGCAGCTCGTTCTGGTACTCGTCCACGAACTCGGAGGGGTCGAAGTCGCTTGCGAAGCTGTCGACGAGCGAGGCCGACAGCTCGAGCTCCTTCGCCGAGATGCGCACGGTCTCGTCGAGGGCGGGAAATGCGGCCTCCCGCACCTCGTCGGCCCAGAGCAGGGTCTGCAGCACGAGGACGTCACCGCGGACTCGCAGAGCGGCCAGGCGTGTCTTCTGCCGCAGCGAGAAACGGACGATCGCCGTCCGGTCGGTCTGCTCGAGCGTCTTCCGCAGGAGGACGTAAGCCTTCGGCGACACCGAATCCGGCTCGAGGTAGTAGGCGCGGTCGAGTGTCAGCAGATCGACCTGCTCGGTCGGCACGAACTCGACGACCTCGATCTCACGGCTGCGTTCCGACGGGAGCGACCCGAGGTCATCCTTCGTGAGGACGACCGTGCGCTCGCCGTCGTCGAAGGCCTTGTCGATGTCGGAGAAGGGAACGACCTCCCCGTCGATCTCGCAGATGCGCTGGTAGCGGATGCGACCGCCGTCTGCGGCGTGCACCTGATGCAGCGACACGTCGTGGTCCTCCGTCGCGGAATACACCTTGACGGGCACGTTGACGAGGCCGAAGGTCAGCGCGCCTTTCCAGATCGCTCTCATGACCCCAGTGAACACGAAGAACGGATGCTGTGGCCAGGGGTTGCGCGGCGACCCGCGACACGACTCCGGTCGGGCGGTCGAAGCTTCCTATTTCCGGGGTCGGCTCGCGGCGTGGCACGCAGTCCACCCGAGTTGTGACACGGCGGCGCCCGCGACCGTCAGGATAGGACCGTGGCGAAGTCTGCGGCAGGGAGCGGCGAGACACTCGTGCGTGTCGGTGGCCGTCGCCTGCGCGTGACGAATCTCGACAAAGTGCTCTACCCCGAGACGGGCACCACCAAGGGCGAGGTCATCGACTACTACACGCGGATCGCCCCGTTCCTGATCCCGCATGTCATCGGTCGGCCCGTCACCCGCAAGCGCTGGGTCGAGGGCGTCGGCACAGAGGACCACCCCGAACCGGTCTTCTTCGCGAAGGACCTCGAACGCGGTGCGCCGTCCTGGGTGGCGCGGATGCCGATCGAGCACTCGGGCGGCGCGAAGTACTATCCCCTCGTCACGGACGTGCCCACTCTGGTGTATCTGGCCCAGGTCGCGAGCCTCGAGCTCCACGTCCCGCAGTGGCGCTTCGCTCCGGACGGCTCCCGGGGCCCCGCCGACCGCCTGGTGCTCGACCTCGACCCCGGCCCCGGCGTGGGACTGGCGGAGTGCGCGATCGTCGCGGGGTGGGCACGCGACATCCTGACCGGAATGGGCCTCGAACCGTACCCCGTGACGAGCGGAAGCAAGGGGATCCATCTCTACGCGGCACTCCCTGCGGGGCAGTCCACAGAGCACGCGTCGGCCCTCGCCCACGAGCTCGCGCGCGCGATCGAGAGCGACCATGCGGACCTCGTCGTCAGCAGCATGAAAAAGACCGAGCGGACGGGCAAGGTGCTGATCGACTGGAGCCAGAACAACGGCGCGAAGACCACGATCGCCCCCTATTCGCTCCGGGGTCGACCGCACCCGACCGTGGCCGCCCCCCGGACGTGGGCGGAGCTCACCGAGCCGAACTTCCGGCAGCTGAGGTTCGACGAGGTCCTCGAGCGGATGGGTACCGAGGGAGACCCGATGGCGGCCCTCGGGTTCCACTCGGGCGGTCGCGATGCCGAGGTGGGCCCGCTTTCGGCCTACATCTCCAAACGCAGCGCCGGGCGCACGCCCGAGCCGGTGCCCGTCAATCCGCTCGGCGAGACTCCGCACAACGAACGACCCACCTTCGTCATCCAGGAGCATCACGCGACCGCGTTGCACTGGGACTTCCGGCTCGAACACGACGGCGTGCTCGTCAGCTGGGCCGTGCCCCGCGGGGTCCCGCACTCGTACACGCGCAACAACCTCGCCATCATGACCGAGGATCACCCGCTCAGCTACGGCGGCTTCGAGGGGTCGATCCCGGCCGGCGAGTACGGCGGAGGTACGGTGACCATCTGGGACGAGGGGCGCTACGACCTCGAGAAATGGCGCGACGACGAAGTGATCGTGACCCTCGAGGGTCGTCCGGGCGGGCCACTGGGACGCGTGCGGCTGGCCCTCATCCGCACGTCCGGCGCGGGCGAGAAGTCGAGCTGGCTGCTGCACAGGATGAAGACGGATGCCGCCGGCCGCGTGCAGCCCGACGGCACCGTCGTCGAAGCCGGACTGCAGGGCGACGAGACGGAACGCCCGACGCCGGGGAGGGTGCGCACGAAGGCCGGCTCCGGCGGTCGTCCCTCCGTCGTTCCCGGCGCGCACGGGCCGAGCGCCGGCAGTGCCTCGTCGGCGTGGCCGCCGACCTCGGACGCGCTCCGACCGATGCTGTCGACCTCGGCGACACCGGGGATCGCGCGCGGTGCCGCCGCCCGATGGGGCGGAACGCCCTGGGTCGAGACGAAATGGGACGGGATCCGTGCGATCGGCGTCTGGGACGGCGCGCACCTCCGGCTGTACGCGCGGAGCGGTAACGAGCTCACGCACCGCTATCCCGAGCTGACGGGGCCCGACCTCGGCTTCGGAGACGAACATGCCGTCGTCGACGGGGAGCTCGTCGCCCTCGAACCGGACGGCCGCCCGAGCTTCCCGCTGCTGCAGACCCGCATGAACCTCGAGCGGGCCGGGGACATCGCCCGCGAGGCACGGCGCACGCCCGTGCAGTACTACCTCTTCGACGCCCTCGTGCGCGGGGATCGTGACCTCACCGGCGAACCGCTCCACGAGCGACGGCGCGTGCTGGAGGAGATCGCGGAGCACTCCGCGACATCCGCCATCGTCCCGCCGGTGTCCGAAGACGTCGACACTGCGCTCGAAACGGCTGATCGACTGCGGCTCGAGGGGATCGTGGTCAAGGACCCGTCATCGACCTACCGAAGGGGGCTGCGCTCGGAGTCGTGGCTCAAGGTCAAGATCACACGGACGCAGGAAGTCGTCATCGCCGGCATCCGCCCCGGCAAGGGCGGCCGAAGCAACACGTTTGGGTCTCTTCTACTGGGGATCCCCGGCGAGGACGGGCTGCGCTACGCAGGACGCGTGGGCACGGGGTTCAGCGATTCGATGCTCGCCACCCTGCTGCAACGCCTCATGCCGCTCCGCACCGACGAGAACCCCCTGCTCGGCGTACCGGCCATCGACGCGAGCGACGCGCTGTGGGTGCGACCCGAGCTCGTCGGCGAGGTGGAGTTCGGCGAGTTCACTCCGGGCGGTATCCTCCGTCATTCGCGATGGCGAGGACTGCGTCCCGACAAGTCGCCCGAAGAGGTCTCGCGAGAGAGCTGAACGCGGTCAGGCGTGGGCCTCGTGCTCGATGTGCCCGGCCGGCTCGAGCTGGAACGTCGAATGATCGACGTCGAAGTGATCGGCCAGGCACGTCTGCAGTCGGCCGAGGATCTGGCCCGATCGTCCGTCGGTGAGGGCCGATTCCTCGACGACGACGTGCGCGCTGAACACAGGGGCGCCGCGCGTCAGCTGCCACACGTGCACGTCATGCGCGTCGACCACTCCCGGCGTCGACAGGATGTGATCGCGGATCTCCTCCACGTGCATGCCCTGAGGGGCCGCCTCGCTCAGCACCGACGCGACTTCGCGCAGGAGCCCGATCGCGCGGGGCACGATCATCGCGGCGATGAGCAGGGAGGCGATCGCGTCGGCCGGAGCCCATCCGGTCGTCACGATGATGATGGCGGCGATGATGACGGCAGCCGAGCCGATCAGGTCGCCGAGCACCTCCAGGTACGCGCCCCGCACATTGATGCTCGTCCGCTGAGCGGCGCTGAGCAGCCACATCGCCGCGGCGTTCGCGACCAGCCCGACGACGGCGACGATCAGCATCAACCCGCCCGCGACCGCGCTCTCCGAGGGATTCAGGAGGCGCAGGATGGCCTCGACGGCCACCCAGGCCGAGAGGCCGATCAGGATCACACCGTTGATCAGTGCGCCGAACACCTCTGCGCGCTGATAGCCGAAGGTGCTGCGTTCGTTCGCCGGCCGGGCCGCGACCGCGCTGGCGATGAGCGCGATGATGAGGGCGGCGGCGTCCGTGAACATGTGCGCCGCATCCGCGAGGAGGGCGAGCGATCCCGACAGCACCGCGCCGACGATCTGCACGACCATCACGATGGTCGTGATGCCCAGAGAGGTGGCGAGGAGCCGCCGGTTGCTCGCACCGCGGATGCCGGCATCCGGTGCATGATCGTGCATAGGCCCAGGCTAGGACGTCGCGCGGCTCGGCCGGGTGATGTGCGCGTAATCGGGAATGAGTGTGCTTCTCATCTACCGCAGGACGGCGTCACAGGCGTTCGAGAAGGGGTGCGAGCTTCTCGAAGGCACGGGCACGATGAGAGGCACCGTTCTTCTCCTCGGCCGTCCACTCGCCGACGGAGCGCTGCGACCCGGCAGGCTGACCGTCGGGGATGAACACCGGGTCGTACCCGAACCCGCCGTCCCCGGCGGCGACCGTGGCCAGGCGGCCGGGCCAGCGTCCCTCTACGACGTGCTCCTCCCCCGTCGGAGTGACCAGGGCGATCGTCGAGACGAAGGAGGCCGCGCGGTGCGGGTCGGCGACGTCGGAGAGCTGGTCGAGCAGCAGGTCGCGGTTGGCTGCCGCATCCTTCGCATGACCCGCCCAGTAGGCGGAGAACACGCCCGGGGACCCGCCGAGCACGTCGACGCAGATACCCGAGTCGTCCGCCAGCGCGGGAAGGCCGGTGTGCGCAGCGGCCGCCCGCGCCTTGATCAGCGCGTTGGCCGCGAAGGTCACGCCGTCTTCGACGGGCTCGGGTCCGTCGTACCCGACCACTTCGAGATCGGGCCGGGTGGCCTCGACGATCACGCCGAACTCCTCGACCTTGTGCGGGTTGTGTGTCGCCAGGACGATCTTGCGGCGTGCCGCGAGGGCATCCGAGGAGTTCTGCCCCGCGGTCACGCTACTCTCCCGCCAGGGCCGCGCTCTGGAGGTCTCTGAGGTCGGCGCAGCCGTTCACACCCAGTTCGAGCAGCGCATCGAGCTCACGCTTGTCGAACGGCGCCCCCTCTGCCGTCCCCTGCACCTCGACGAACAGCCCGCGCCCGGTGACCACGATGTTCATGTCGGTCTCAGCGCGCACATCTTCGACGTACGCGAGATCGAGCATGGGCTCGCCGTCGACAATTCCGACGGAGACGGCGGACACGGAATCGACCAGCGGCGTGGCCTTCTGAGCGATGAACTTCTTCGCGCGGCCCCACTCGATCGCATCAGCGAGGGCGACGTACGCGCCGGTGATCGCCGCCGTCCGAGTGCCGCCGTCGGCCTGCAGCACATCGCAGTCGATCACGATCGTGTTCTCGCCGAGCGCCTTCGTGTCGACGACCGCGCGCAGTGCGCGCCCGATCAGGCGCGAGATCTCGTGGGTGCGCCCGCCGATCTTGCCCTTCACGCTTTCGCGGTCGTTGCGGCTGTTGGTCGCGCGCGGCAGCATCGCGTATTCGGCAGTCACCCAGCCCTTGCCCTTGCCCGTCAGCCACCGGGGCACTCCGTTCGTGAACGAGGCGGTGCAGAGCACCTTCGTTCCGCCGAAGCTGATGAGCGCGGACCCCTCGGCCTGAGCGCTCCAGCCGCGTTCGATCGTGACGGTGCGCAGCTGGTCGAGGGTGCGACCATCGGCGCGGGTGATGTCGGTCATGGGGTGTTCCTTTCGGTGGTGCGTGTCCAGGTGTGACCTGGTCTGGCGCCGCGGATCGTGCAGGGAGTGGACAAGCGAAGGGCGAGCGGATGCCGCGACTCAGCGCGGCAACTCGATGGCTCCGGTCTGCACCAGCCGGACCGTGCTGACTTCGCGGCCCATCAGGCGGTGCGCGAGACGGAGGAAGTCATCGGCGGAGTCGCCGGTGGCCTCGTAGACATGCGTGGTCGAGGCATCCGGTCCCGCGAGCAGGTCGCGGCCGACGAGCTGGCGGTAGACGTCCTTGGCGGTCTCGGTGTCGCTGGAGACGAGTGACACATCCGGCCCCATGACGTAGCTGATGGCTCCTTCGAGGAACGGGTAGTGGGTGCAGCCGAGCACCAGGGTGTCGACGCCGGCATGCCGCAACGGCGCCAGGTACTCCTCGGCCACGGCCAGCACCTCGGCGGAATCGGTGATGCCGGCCTCCACGAATTCGACGAAGCGCGGGCATGCCTCGGCGAAGACGGTGAGGCGCTCGTTGACTTCGAGCATGTCCTGGTAGGCACCCGAGCCGATCGTTCCGACGGTGCCGATGACACCGATCCGTCCGCTGCGCGTCGTCGACATCGCGGTGCGGACCGCGGGACCGATCACCTCGACGACCGGCACGTCGTAGCGCTCCCGAGCATCGCGCAGCATCGCGGAGGACGCGGTGTTGCAGGCAATCACCAGCATCTTCACGCCCTCATCGACGAGCGTGTCGAGGACCTCGAGCGCGTAGCGACGCACGTCGGCGATGGGCTTGGGTCCGTACGGTGAGCGTGCCGTGTCGCCGATGTAGAGCAGCGATTCCCGCGGCAGCAGAGCCGAGACCGCTCGTGCCACGGTGAGACCGCCGACCCCGGAGTCGAAGATGCCGATCGGCGCGTCATTCACGATGATCCAGCCTACGCCAGCCGCCCGCGGCACCCGTCTCCGCGGCGTCGGTGAGACCGCCGGCGCTGGATAGAGTGACCCCATGAGCGACGTCTCGAACAGCACTGCCCTGCACACCGACCGTTACGAGTTCACGATGCTGGATGCGGCGCTCCGGGACGGCACGGCGCATCGCCGCTGCGTCTTCGAGCTGTTCGGTCGCAGGCTCTCCGCCGGACGGCGCTTCGGGGTGGTCGCCGGGACGGGCAGGCTGCTCAGCCTCATCCGCGATTTCCGATTCGGGGACGACGAACTGCGCTACCTCCGGGATGAGCGCGTCGTCGATGAGTCGACTCTGCGCTATCTCCAGGACTACCGCTTCACGGGCTCGATCACGGGGTACCGCGAAGGCGAGGCGTATTTCCCGGGGTCGCCGGTCCTGACGGTCGAGGGCACGTTCGCCGAGGCCGTCATCCTCGAGACCCTCGCCCTGAGCGTGCTCAACCACGACTCCGCGGTCGCGACGGCCGCGGCGCGCATGAGCGTCGCCGCTGGTGACCGGCCGCTCGCCGAGATGGGCTCACGACGGGCCGGCGAGTCATCAGCCATCGCGGCCGCGCGCGCCGCGTACATCGCGGGGTTCGGCGCGACGTCGAACCTGGAGGCCGGTCGGCGCTGGGGCATCCCGACGATGGGCACCGCCGCCCACTCCTACACGCTGCTGCATGACACCGAGGAAGACGCGTTCCGTTCGCAGATCGACGCGCTCGGCGTCGGAACGACGCTGCTGATCGACACCTATGACATTCCGACGGGTGTCGACACGGCTGTCCGTGTCGCGGGCACCGAGCTGGGCGGGGTGCGCATCGACTCCGGCGACCTCCCCGCGGTGGCGGCGCAGGTGCGTGCCCAGCTGGACGAGCTCGGCGCCACCGGCACCCGCATCACGGTGACGAGCGATCTGGACGAGTACGCGATCGCAGCTCTCGCAGCATCCCCCGTCGACGCGTACGGAGTCGGCACCTCAGTGGTCACGGGATCCGGCACCCCGACGGCGGGCATGGTCTACAAACTGGTCGCCCGGCAGGATGCCGCAGGCGCGTGGGTATCGGTCGCCAAGGCGTCCGCCGACAAGGCTTCCACTGGCGGTCGGAAGGCCGCCTTCCGTACCCTCGAGAACGGTACGGCGACGTCCGAACTCATCACGGTGTCGGACGGCTTCGAAGACGTCGACACGGCGGCGGAGCATCCGGGATCGCGGGTGCTGCAGGTGCCCCTCGTGGATCACGGCGATGTCGACGGCAGCTCCGAGGGCCCCGCGGGTGTCCGTGCCGCACGGGCGCACCATCATCGCATCAGAGAAGAACTCCCCGTGCAGGCCCTTGCCCTGAGCCGTTCGGATCCGGCGATCCCGACGATCTTCGTCGACGCGGGCTGACCCCCGGATGACAGCCGGTCAGCCGACCATCGACTCGTAGATCTCCTTGCAGGTCGGGCAGACCGGGAACTTCTCCGGGTCCCGGCCGGGGACCCACTTCTTGCCGCAGAGCGCTCGGACCGGTTTGCCGCTGATCGCCGACTCGAGGATCTTGTCCTTCTTGACGAAATGCGAGAAGCGCTCGTGGTCGCCCGGCTCGAGACTCTCCTCGCGGATGAGCTCTTCGAGCTCCCGATCGAGAGTGGCCAGACCGCCGGCATCCGGGTTGTCGAGAGGAGTGCTCATGGTGAGCCAGTTTAGCGGCGAAGGGCCTAGGTGGACTCGGCGAATTCCATCAGCCGCCCGCTGCGTCGCTCGAAGACGAACGATCCGATCACGATGCCGGCGACCAGGACGAGGAGGCCCGCACCCACGCCTGCCCAGAGCGCGGGGATGGCTTGTTCCACGTCACCGGTGAGGGCCTGCCAGGCCCACCAGAGTGCGGGAAGGCTGAACACGACGGCACCGAGCAGCACGAGGCCCTGAGCCATGCCCCCGGCCGCGCCCGTCCGCTGGGGCTGCTGGAACGGACTGTCGCCGGGGCGCGTCACCGCGTACGGCGCGAGCACGGAGGAGATGCTGGAGAGGCCGAGGCCGCAGAGGAAGAGCGACGTGCAGACGCCCGCGATCGCAGGGAGAAGCGCCCAGCGTCCGTGGGCGAGCGTGGTGAGCGGAACAGCGATCGCGAGCACGGGTACGGCGATCAACAGCACGGGCACCAGCCGCCCGATGCGGTCGGATACGCCCCGGATACCGCTCGCGATGTGCATCCACACGGCGGTGGAGTCGTACGCCAGGTCGTTGTGCGGCAGCCAGCCGAAGAAGAGGGCGGCGATCGGCACGGGCACCAGGACGGCGTATGCCCACGGCACTCCGGCGACCACCAAGGGAACCAGCATGATCAGCGAGGCGACAGGCACGACGACGATGTTCATGAGGTAGCGGCGGTCCCGCAGCCAATACGTGAGGCTTCGGGCCGCGACGCCGCCGGCGGGGGTGGCGGGGGCGACGGTGAACCACCCGAGTCCCCCTCGCTCTCGTGCGACGACGGGGCGCTCCGTCGTGGTGAGAACCCTTCGGACCACCCAGATCCACAGCAGCGCGAGCAGCGCCACCGTGGCGAGCGCGATCCCGGCGGATGCCCACGCGGATGCCGCACCCTGCGCCGCGCGTCCGGGAAGCGCCCATGCGGCTCCGAGTGGTGTGAAGGCGAGGGCCGTGACCGCTTCGGAGAGCTGTGGGGGTACCGACCCCTGCCAGTCCAGCGATCCCAGGAAGACGCCCACCGGCACCACCACCACGAGCACGACGATCGCGAAAAGACCGGTCAGTTCGCGGGAGCGACGCTCACGGAGGAACATGCCGGCCAACGCCATGCAGACGCGAGCGAAGAGCGAGCACGTGACGACCGCGATCACGATACCGAAGACGGCGACGATCCAGGCCATGCCGTGCGCGGACCAGACGATGACCAGGCAGATCCCCACGGCCACGAGCGACGCGACGGGCACGCTGATCAGTCCCGCCAGGGCGAGGGTGGCCGCGAGCGGTCGTGGTTCGAGACCGAGGATCGCGAACCGCCGCGGGTCGAGCGGGTCGATCGCCCCCGCCATGAGGGGAGCGAGGGCGAATCCCAGCGTCACGGCGGAGCCCGCGATGACGACGACCGCGAGGGCGACGTCGCTCGACGCGTCCTGCAGCGTCAAGACCCCGGCACACGCTGCGGCGACCGCGATGAGCAGCAGGACGATGCCGCTGACCGTGCGCACGACGTGCGACGGATCGCCGCGCAGGGCTCCGAGCAGCAGCGAGAGTCTCAGTCTGAGAACGTGTGCAACCACTCGAGACCCTCCACGTCGCTGAGGCCCCCGGCGAGTTCGATGAAGCGCTGCTCGAGTGTCAGTTCGCCGCGCACCTCGTCGATCGTGCCCTCGGCGAGCACCTGGCCCGCCACGATCACCGCGACGCGCGAGCAGACCCGCTCCACGAGATCCATCCCGTGGCTGGACAGGATGACGGTGCCGCCGTGCGCGACATATGCACCGAGGATGTCGAGGATGATCGCGCTCGAGACCGGGTCGACGGACTCGAACGGCTCGTCGAGTACGAGGAGCCTCGGCGAGTGGATCATCGCCCCGGCGAGCATCACCTTCTTCGCCATCCCGGCGGAGTAGTCCGAGACGACCCTGCCGAGGGCTTCGGTGAGGTCGAACGCGCGCGCCAGGTCGTTCATACGGCTCTCGACGACCGACGGCGACAGCTTGCGCAGCACCCCGCAGTAATACAGCAGCTGACGTCCGGTGAGTCGATCGAATGTCCGCAGCCGGTCGGGCAGGACGCCCATCATCCGCTTGGCCGCGACAGGGTCGGCGCCGGCGTCGATCCCGTTGATCGAGATGCTGCCGCCGTCCGGGCGCAGCAGTCCGGCGATCATGGACAGCGTCGTCGTCTTTCCGGCGCCGTTGGGTCCGACGAGACCGTAGAACGTGCCCGCGGGAACCGTCAGATCGATCCCGTCCACCGCGCGCGTCTCGCCGAAAGACTTGCTGAGGTTGTGCACCGTCAGCGCGGGGACGTCGACATCGACATCGACATCGACATCGACATCGACGGATGCTGTGCCCTGTGTCTGCTCGTCGAGGAGGGCGGCGATCGCGTCGACGTCCGTATCGAGCTCCACGGCGCCGGGAGCGTCGGCGGTCGGGTCGTCCGTGAGTTCCCGGACAGCCGTCGACAGAGGATCATCGGCAAGCTGCGCGCCTTCGGCCATCTCGGCAGGCTCCGCAGTCTCGGGTTGTTCTGCCTTCTCGATGCGCTGCGCAGCCGTCATCGTATCCGCGGGCACGCCGACTTCGTCAGGATCGTCCGTCGACGCATCCTCGGTCGATGGGACTGCCGGTGCCGAATCGATCGCCGTCACAGAATCCGTCGACGAGTCGCTTTCGACCTCGGTCCCGGCGTCTCCGACGATTCCGGCACCGTCCGCCGGCTCCACGTCCGTATCGACGACGTCCGCGGGCTCCACGTCCGTATCGACGACGTCCGCGGGCTCCACGTCCGTCTCGACGACGTCCGCGGGCTCCACGTCCGTCTCGACGACGTCCGCCGTCGGCAGAAGCGCCGAGGCCGGCGCGGTGACCGGAAGCGGAGGCAGCGGTGGCCGGGGCGGAATGAAGAATGCCGACGTGACATCGGCCGGCAGCGGCGGCGGCGGCCCCGGCGCGACCGGACGCGGAACGGGCGGGCGCGGGGACGCCTCGTCTGCATTCGTCGGCGTGTCAGCGGTCTCCGCCGGCACCTCGGCAGGGGGGACGATCTGCGTCGGCACCTCGGCAGGTATCACCGGATCCGGTTGCGCCTCCGCCAGAACCACCGTGTCGGACGCAGGCTTCTGTCGCACAGGGGTCGCCCGCGGCGCTCGCTTGGTGGCCGGAGTCTTCGCCGTGGTCGACCTCGCCGCGGTGGTCGACCTCGCGGCCGTGTTCCGGGGTGTCGCAGGCTTACGCGCGGGAGTCTTCCGCACCGGTGGCTTCGGGACGGGGGGCGTCGATGGAGCTGCGTCCGGCGCGGATGGTGCGGCGTCCTCGACCAGGTCGTCGGGCGCCCCCGAAGGAGCGGAAAACGTCTGCTGGTCCGCGGCCGGATCATCCGTCGTCACGGGCGGAGCGGTCGGAATCCGCACGATGTGCGGCCGCGTGATGCGAGCGCTGCCTGACTTCCCGTCCGGGTGTTCCGGAGAGGAGTCATGTGGCAGCGGCAGGGAGGCAGTCACGCCACCAACCTACCAAGACCCTCCCCCACGCCCACCCACCCACGGCGTGCCGCAGCCGTACACGGTTGGTCACGAATGCGCAACGGCGCGCCCGCATTATGCACCTTCCCAGGCGACTTCGCTACCATGAAAGCGGCACGACGGAGTGTCCGTTCGGTTAACCGATAGATAACCACCACACTCCAGGAGCACACACATGGCACTTCACACAGTCATCCTCGCTGCGGGCATGGGCTCGCGCTTGGGTCGTGCCCTGCCCAAGCCCCTCACCGAGCTGAGCGATGGACGCACGATCATGCGCCAGCAGCACGACAACATCCGCGCCGTGTTCGGCAAAAGCGCGCGCATCACGGCCGTCGTGGGGTACCGCGCCGAGACCATCGTCGACGCCTTCCCGGACGCCGACTACGTCTACAACGAGCGGTACGACCAGACGAACACGTCCAAGAGCCTTCTTCGCGCACTGAACCGCTCGGGCAAGGGCGGCGTGCTCTGGATGAACGGCGATGTCGTGTTCGACGCTCGCATCCTGGGCCGCGCGATCGAGCTCATCGAGCGCGAGCAGTCGTTCGTGACGGTCAACACCGCCAAGGTGAGCGACGAAGAGGTCAAATACACGGTCACCGGCGAAGGCTTCGTCAAAGAGCTCTCCAAGACGGTCGTCGGAGGCATCGGCGAGGCCGTCGGGATCAACTACATCGCCGCCGCCGACAAGCGGGCCTTCATCCGCCAGCTCGGGCGGGTCGACGACCAGGACTACTTCGAGCGCGGCCTCGAGCTCTCGATCGCCGAAGACGGACTGCGCCTCCAGCCGCTCGACATCTCGGATCTTTATGCGGTCGAGGTCGATTTCGCGGAAGACCTGGAACGCGCGAACCTCTACGTCTGATCGCACGGCAGTCACGATGACGGCGGCCGACGGGCTGTCAAGCCCTCGGCCCGCTCGCAGCACGGCCACGTAGGATCGGCGAAATGGCTGAGAAGGTTCACCGCATCCACTCGCTGCCCCCGGACGCTGCCTGGGCCGGCGGGCTTCCCCCTATGGGCTCCGATGAGCACCCCTTGGGCGTGAGGGCGCTGGACAGGGTGCTCGCGATCCAGCGGCCCATCGTGATCGCGCACCTGCGCAGCATCCGCCTCCGGCACCCCGACGCCGGTCCCGCAGAGATCATCCGCATGCTCGAGCGCCGCTACCTGACCGCGGTCACCTCGGGCGGCGCCGCAGTGGGTGCGACCGCGGTGGTGCCCGGCATCGGCACCGCCATCACCCTCACCCTGAGCGGTGTCGAAACGGTGGGTTTCCTCGAAGCCACGGCACTCTTCGCGCAGTCCGTGACGGAAGTTCACGGTATCCCGGTCGAAAACCCCGAGCGTGCCCGTGCACTCGTCCTGACGCTCATGCTCGGCCGTGAAGGCATCGACCTCGTGTCCCAGTTGGCGAAGCAGGCGGGCGGCAAAGGAGGGACGCGTGACAAGTACTGGGGCGAGATGATCACCAAGACACTCCCCCGCGCAGCCCTCGCCCCGCTCGTCGATCGCCTGAAGACGTCGTTCGTGCACCAGTTCGCCGCGAAGGGCGGCGCCTCGATCGTCGGCAAGGCGCTTCCCTTCGGCATCGGCGCCGTCATCGGCGGCACGGGCAATCACATCCTGGGTCGCCGCGTCCTGGTCAACTCCCGTCGGGCATTCGGCGCACCGCCCGTGGATCTTCCTGCAGATCTCGAGCCGCGTCCCGGTGCCCGACCGCTCGAGCGGTCGACGGTCTACGGTCTGCGTCGTGCCGGCGGTGCCATCGCGGGCGGCCTCACACGAAGCGTCTCCGCCGTCGGCGGTGCCGGTCGCAAGGTGGGCGGTGCCGTCACCCCGGGCCGGCGCAAGGCCCTCGAGAAGAAGGCCGCTGCGTCGGCCGATCCGGTAGACGCTCCCTCCGAGCATCCCGACGACAGTCCCGAGGGGTCGCTCTCCCACCCCTGAGCCTCTGCACGCCCCGCTCCGCCCCGTGATCCCCAGTGACACCGGACACCGAGAGCGGTACTCTCACCGCGGGGAGAGAAAGTGCAGGGCGACATGCCTTCAGAGAGGGATCGGCGGCCGGAACTGCCCCGTGAGTTCACGGGCATCGAACCGGAAGCCGACCTCGCCCCCGATCCCGCGCGACCGGGGCCACTCGGAGAACCGGGAGAAGATCTGCCCCGCGCGCCGGCGCCGCCCGCACGCACCGACTCGCCGGCTTTCGCTCTGCCCGACATGCCGTCGACCGTCTCGCTCGTCACGGATTCGGTGCTCACCCGCCCGCTCGCGGAACGGATGTCGTCCGCGCGCCCGGACGAACTGATCGGACTGGTCATCGAGCTGCGCACGGACGGTGGCCTGTCTCTCGAGGACGTGGTGCACGAGCTGTCGGTTCTCGTGCGGATCGCCGCTCGCAAACGCAAGGACGCGGATGAGCCGAGACGAGTGGGCGCCTACCTCACCGTGGCCCTGACGGTGTCCGAGATCCTCGAACTCGTGCAGATCGACTCCGACAAGGGCGGTCGCGCCCGCGCAGGTCGGCAGGAGCAGCGCACCGCGCCGCGCAGCTTCATCAATCGCATCTGGCCGAATTTCGAAGTGCGGGCGACCATCCACCGTTCGGTCATCACCACCAAGTCCGATGCTGCCGTCCGCTCATTCGACGCGACCGGCGAAGGCATCGTGTGGGCGGTGCTCGACACCGGCATCGACGCCCGCCACAAGCACTTCGCAACGTACGACACCCTCGCTCTTCCGGCTGCTCTGGCACCGCGCAGCTTCGTGGCAGGAACGACGGATGCCGATGCCCGCCGTGACCCGAACGGCCACGGCACGCACGTCGCGGGCATCATCGCGGGCGGTCAGCGTGCGACACCGCGAGGCAAGCGCATCTGCGCCGCCACGTGGTACCGCACGGCCGAGGGCAACACCGGGGTGCAGCGCGTCGAGCTCGATCGCATCAGCGGAATGGCCCCGAAGACCAAGATCCTCCCCCTCAAGGTGCTGCGAGACGACCGCACCGGCGACCTCGCCTCCCTGCTGGAGGCACTGGAGTACATCCAGGAGCTCAACCGCGGAGGGCGCGACATCGCCGTCCACGGCATCAACCTCTCGCTCGGGTACCCCTTCGATCCCTCGTGGTTCGCCACCGGCCTCTCCCCTGTCTGCCGTGAGGTCGATCGGCTCGTCGCCGACGGGGTCTGCGTTGTCGTGTCCGCGGGGAACACGGGCTATGGTGCCGCACGCGACACCGGCGGGCGCGAAATGCGCCTCGGGTTCGGCATGACCATCAACGACCCGGGTAACGCCGCCCGCGCGATCACGGTCGGCTCGACATCCATCAATCCGTATTCGTCAGGGGTGTCCTACTTCTCCTCGAAAGGACCGACCGGGGACGGCCGTCTCAAGCCCGACCTCGTCGCGCCGGGCGAACGCGTGGTCAGCGCCGGGTCGGGCGAGCTCCTCGAGAAGGCGCGTGCGAATGTCGCCCTCGGCGCGGGACAGAATGCCGCGGACATCACCTACGTCGAGGATTCGGGCACCTCGATGTCGGCGCCG
Source organism: Microbacterium songi (assembly GCF_042747925.1). Lineage (NCBI taxonomy): Bacteria > Bacillati > Actinomycetota > Actinomycetes > Micrococcales > Microbacteriaceae > Microbacterium > Microbacterium songi. The sequence goes on along the minus strand of NZ_JBHZIE010000002.1, from coordinate 31,212 downwards.
CATGTATCAGGAGTGGCGGCGGCGTTCCTCTCTGTGCACAGGGAGTTCATCGGCAAGCCCGACGAGGTGAAGCGGATCCTGATGGACTCCGCGAGCGACCTCGGTCGCGAGCGGACGTTCCAGGGTCGCGGACTGGTGGACGCCATGCGCGCCATCCAGAGCGTGTGATTCAGAAAGCAACCGATACCTAGGAGGGCGCGCGATGAAGCTGCCGTATGCGGAGATCGAGTTCGACGACACGGGCGAACGGGTACACCCGGGGCAGGTGAAGGACGCAGCATCCGTCATCTCCCGGGAAAAGGCGACCGACGTCATCGTGATCTGTCACGGCTGGAACAACACCGCGGCCCAGGCACGCGACCTGTACACCCGAGTGGTGGAATCGATGCACATGGTGCAGGGAGAAGTACCCGGTGCCGCCAGCCGCAGAATGGTGGTCATCGGCGTGCTGTGGCCGTCGATCCAGTGGGCGGACGATGTGGACTCGGGCGCGGGAGCCGGTGTCGCGGACGAGCAGGAGACGCTTCAGGACATGATCCGCGCGCGCATCGACGACGCGTCCGTCGCCGACCGGCTCGTCGAACTCGTGCCCCGGCTCGAGGCCTCGTCGACGGCGCAGGAGCAGTTCGTCGCCCTCCTTCGCAAGACGCTGCCTGCCTCGACGGAAGGCGAGGACGAGGCTGCGTTCGAGATGCTGGCGACCGGCGACGTCGGAGAGGTGCTGTCGGCCGCCAAAGGCGGAACCGACGCGCCGGACGCGCTCGCGGCGGCGGGCGGGGCGGCCGGCATCGATCCGATGGGCGTCGCTCCGCTCGATGACGGCGGCGGCGCGGGGTTCTTCGACAGCATCATGGGTGCCGGCCGCAACCTCCTCAACCTGACGACGTATTACACGATGAAGGAGCGCGCGGGCGCCGTCGGCCGGAACGGTGTCGCGAAAGCTCTGGAGGCACTCCACGACGCGGCGCCGGATGCCCGGCTGCACCTGGTCGGTCACTCGTTCGGCGGACGCGCCGTCACCGCAGCGGCGTTGGCGACGTCAGCGAAGGTGTCGTCCCTGTCCCTCCTGCAGGCCGCGTACAGCCATTTCGGCATGGCGGATGACTGGGACGGAACCGGGAAGGACGGCGCCTTCGAGAAGGTGCCGTCGAGGATCGACGGACCGATCATCGTCACCTTCACCCGCAACGACAAGGCCGTGGGGGTGGCGTACCCGATCGCCTCGCGACTCGCGCGGCAGATCGGCGCCGGTCTCGGGGATCAACAGGACCCGTACGGAGGCATCGGGCGCAACGGCGCACTCAAGACCGCGGCATCGCTCCCCGCGGGCACTCTGCTGGACGTGGGCGGGGCCTACGCCTTCGAGGCCGGGCGCGTGTCGTCGCTGAACGGCGACGCGTTCATCTCCGGACATTCCGACATCACCGGACGCCAGGTCGCTTACGCCGTCCTGACGGCGGTGGCCACCGGGAGGTCCTGACGCGCGGTCCGAAGACCTCCGACGCGGGCGCAGAATGGTCTCATGGGCCTGTTCAGTTCGCGTCCCGAAGAACCCACCGAGTGGGCGGGACTGCCGTCGGAGCCGTTGTCGGAGAAGTCTCCTGCCGAGCAACTGGCGGATGCTGCGGCATCCGCTGATCTGCTCGCCTTTCAGGGCAGCAGCTCGATCGAGTCGATCCTCATCCCCGTTCCGCTGCCGGTCGACACCGCGCCGGAGGGCGGCGTGGACGCGGGCGGCGGCGATCCGGGGGGCAGCACCGGGTCCGACTAGACCCCCGCGGAGAGCTTGTCGTCGAAGAAGTCCAGCACCCTGTCGACGCCGGTCTGCTGCCGGTCCATCGTGAGGACGGAATGGCCCTTGCCCTCGAACTCCACCGCGATGAACCGATCACCGAGTTCGCGACGGAGCGTGTCGAATCGCGTTCCCGTGGCGGCATCCGTCCGATAGCGCAGACCGAGCACCTCGCAGCCTGAATCGCGGACGACCTGCAGATCGGCGGGGCTCAGGCCGAGGTCGGCGCCACGCGCGGCGGCGCCCTTCGGGAGGCCCACCGCGGCCGGGAGCGACGGCTCCGCGAGCACGGGCGCGATCACCGGCGCGTCGGCCATCATGGCCAGCGCGAAACCGCCGGTGAAGCACATGCCCACGACACCGATACCCGGGCCCCCGACGTCTTCGTGCAGACGTCGTGCCAGCGCCCGCAGCCAGCCCGCGACCGGACTGGTCTTGCCACGCGCGAAGACCGAGAACTCGCGTCGGACGCAGAACCGGGCGAGGTCGCCCGCGACGTTACGGAATCCGAGGCCCCCGCCGGGTGTGCCGAACAGACGCGGGAGCAGCACCGTGTGACCCCGCGCGACCACCTCTTCGGCGAAGGCGACGAGCGACGGCTCGATGCCGGGCACTTCGTGGATGACGATGACTCCGGTCCCCGACCCCTTGCGCCAGACGTCCCTCGTCTCCCCGTCGAAGGTCACGGCCTCATAGCTCCACGTGTCCAATTCATCCATCTGCTCATCGTCGCAGACACGGAAGGATGCGCGGCCATGGCGGTCGATTAGCCTCGAGGGGTGCCCGTCGTCATCGCCCTCATCCTGTTCGCGAACGCCCTCTTCAACATCGTCGCCTGGCCGTCGTTCTTCCGGCGGGTGCTGCGCGATCCTCGCGCGCGGGATGCCGCGGGCCGACCCACGGCGTTCCTGCGCGTGCACGCCGTCCTGGTGGGCATCGCGCTGCTGCTGGCCGTGGCATCCGTCGTCGCGGGGGTGCTTCTGCTCATCACGACCTGAGCGCCCGCGCCCGGGGCGTCACTCGTGCTGCGGGAACCCGAGGTTGAGGCCGCCGTGCGAGGGATCGAGCCAGCGCGATGTCACCGCCTTCTCCTGGGTGAAGAAGTCGAACCCGTGCTCGCCATAGGCCTTGGACGCCCCGAACAGCGAGTCCTTCCATCCTCCGAACGAGTGGTATGCCACGGGCACGGGGATCGGCACGTTGATGCCGATCATCCCGACCTGGACCTCGCGCTGGAATCTCCGCGCAGCCCCGCCGTCGTTCGTGAAGATCGCCGTGCCGTTGCCGTAGGGACTGCCGTTGATGATGGCCAGCGCGTCCTCGTATCCTGACACTCGGACCACCGAGAGGACCGGTCCGAAGATCTCGTCGCGATACGCCGCCGAGGTCGTCGGCATCCGATCGATCAGGGTGGGGCCGAGCCAGAAGCCGTCGGGGTCGCCGTCGAAGGGGGCATCCCGACCGTCCCTGACGACGTCCGCGCCGTCTGCGGCAGCGATGTCGATGTAGCCGGCGACCTTGTCGCGGTGAACGCCGGTGATCAGCGGGCCCATGTCGCAGCCTCGCGTTCCGTCGCCCGTGCGGAGCGTCGCCATCCGCTCCGACACCTTCTCGATGAAGCGATCGGCGATGCTGTCCACCGCGAGGACCACGGAGATCGCCATGCAGCGTTCACCTGCTGAGCCGAATCCCGCGTTGACGGCGGCATCGGCCGCCAGATCGAGATCGGCGTCGGGCAGGACGAGCATGTGGTTCTTCGCTCCCCCGAGCGCCTGGACACGCTTGCCGTGCGCGCTCGCGGTCTCGAAGATGTACTTGGCGATCGGTGTGGATCCCACGAAGGAGACGGCTCGGACGTCAGGGTGCTCCAGGAGCGCATCGACAGCCTCTTTGTCGCCGTGCACCACGTTCAGCACGCCGTCGGGGAGGCCTGCTTCCTTCATGACGGCGGCCAGCCAGTTCGCTGCGGAGGGATCCTTCTCCGACGGCTTCAGCACCACGGCGTTGCCGGCGGCGATCGCCACAGGGAAGAACCACAGTGGCACCATCGCGGGGAAGTTGAACGGACTGATGATGGCGACGACCCCGAGCGGCTGCCGTAGCGAGTACACGTCCACGCCGGTGGAGACGTTCTCCGAGTAGGCGCCCTTGGTGATGGTCGCCATGCCGCAGGCGAGCTCCACGACCTCGATGCCGCGGGCGATCTCGCCGAGAGCATCGGAGGTGACCTTGCCGTGCTCGGAAGTCAGGATCGCGGCGAGCTCTTCGCGGCGGGCATTGACGAGCTCGCGGAAGGCGAACATGACACCCTGCCTCTTCGCGATCGAGGCGTCCCGCCAGGACTCCGCTGCCGTGCGGGCATCCGATACCGCAGCGTCCACGTCGGCCGCGGAGGCGAGCCGGACGCGTCTTTGCACCACCCCTCGCGCCGGGTCGTAGACCGGGGCGGTGCGGTCGGAGTCGCCGGCCCAGCTCGCCCCGCCGACCCAGTGGTCGAGAGTGTCAACCGCCCTCTCGGAGGTGTCGGTTTCGATCGTGGTCGTATCGGTCATGAGATCGTGTCCTTTCCCGCGCCACCGGATTCTCCCGCGGCCGTCGACGTCGTGACGCCCGTGACGTCAGCCTTCATTGTTCTTCCCGAGCACGTCGTCATAGATCGAGAGCGCCTGCGCCACCTCGTCTTCGGTGACGACGCACGGCGGGACGACATGTATGCGATTGTCCTGGACGAAGGGCAGGAGTCCCGCCGAGAAGAGGCCCTTCTTGAGCTCTGCCATCGCGCCTGCCGACACCGGCTCGCGCGAGTCTCGATCCGTGACCAGTTCCATGGCCCAGAACACGCCCTCACCCCGCACCTCCCCGATGATCGCGTGCCGCTCCTGCAGGGCGCGCAGCCCCGGACCGATCACGTCCGAGCCGATGTGCGCAGCGTGCGGGACGATCCCCTCGGACTCCATCGCGTCGAGGGCGCCGACGATCGACGCCGCCGCCAGAGGATGTCCGCTGTACGTGAGCCCCCCGGGGAAGACCGTCTCGTCGAAGTCGGCGGCAATGACGTCGGAGATGATGACACCGCCCACCGGCACATATCCCGAATTCACACCCTTCGCGAAGGCGATGAGGTCGGGCACGACGTCATGGCCGTCGAACGCGAACCACCGTCCCGTACGACCGAAGCCCGCCATGACCTCGTCGAGGATCAGCACGATGCCGTACTTGTCCGCCAGGGCGCGGACCCCCGCCAGGTAGCCGGGCGGTGGGATGAGAATGCCCGCGGTGCCGGGCACGGACTCGAGGAGGATCGCCGCGACACCGGCCGGGCCCTCGGACTGGATGACGCGCTCGAGGTGGTGCAGCGCTCTCGCCGACTCCTCTTCCGGCGTGCTCGCCCAGAACTCCGACCGGTAGAGGTACGGCCCGAAGAAGTGCACGTGACCCCGGGCATACTCGTTGGGAATGCGACGCCAATCCCCCGTCGACACGATCGCAGCGCCGGTGTTGCCGTGATACGAGCGATAGGTGGAGAGCACCTTGTCGCGACCGGTGTGCAGACGCGCCATGCGGATCGCGTTCTCGATCGCGTCGGCGCCGCCGTTCGTGAAGAAGACCTTCGAGAACCCGTCGGGTGCGTGGGCGAGGATGCGGCGTGCGGCCTCGCCCCGAGGAAGGGACGCGGTCGAAGGGGCCACGGTCGCCATCAGATCGGCTTGCGCGTGGATCGCCGAGATGACGGCCGGATGCTGGTGGCCGATGTTCGTGTTCACGAGCTGGCTGGAGAAGTCGAGCCAGCGGTTGCCCGCGTGATCCCAGACCGTGCTCCCGAGGCCGCCTGCCAGCACCGGCGGCGAGATGAGCGCTTGCGCGGACCAGGAGTGGAAGACATGCGCGCGGTCCAGTTCGCGGGTGCGGGCGTCGAGATCGGGCTGAGCGGCATCGGTCATGGTTGAAGGGTATCTCCGGTGGTGTCGGCGCGCTCGCCGGCGTTCTTCCGTGCCGCCGGATCGGCGGCACCGCGGTGTGCGCGGCTGCCGCCGATCCCGGTCGGTCCCCTACTGACCGCCCTCGGTGAGGGTCACGTCCATCGGCGCGAAGTCCGCACCGGTGAGGTCGAGGCCCGCGTCCGCCAATTCGTCGTGGGCCTTCTGGATCCACTCGTTCGAGTACGCCGTCGCGGGCGGATCCTCGGTGATCAGGTGCGCGCCCGTCTCGTTCACGGCGGCGAGGGCTCCCTGAACGGTCTTGTCCCACGCGGCCTCATCGATCACGCCGATCCCCTCCGTCGAAGGCCAGATGAGCTTGTTGGTCTCGTTGACCATCCACAGCTCGTGGCTCGGACCCCAGGCGGAGCCCGCGGCGATCGTGATCTGCGACGCCTCCTCCGGATTCTCGGCCGCGTAGACCCACCCCTTGATGACGGCCTTGAGGAATTTGACCGTCGTCTCCTGGTAGGCGGTGTCGCTCGCGAGCTTCTCGGTGTCGGCCCAGATCGCGTCCTGGAGCATCGCGCCCTGCGTGTCCTCGTAGCTGACCACGTTGAAGTCGTCGGGCGTGTACAGCTCACCCGTGTCGGGGTTCGTCGTCTCGAGGAGCTGCGCGTACTCGTTGTAGGTCATCGCCTGCGCGGCGTCGATGTCGCCCTGCAGGAACGCGTTCATGTTGAAGTCCTGCGTGATGATCTGCACCGTCGTCGCGTCGAGCCCCTCGGCCGCCATCGCCGCGAAAATCTCCCACTCGTTCCCGAAACCCCACGAGCCGATCTTCTTGCCTTCGAAGTCGGCGATCGAATCGATGCCGGAGTCCGCCCACGACACCTGCAGGGTGCCGGAGCGCTGGAAGATCTGCGCGATGTCGGTGAGGTTCGCGCCGGCCTCGATCGACCCGAGCACCTTCGGCACCCAGGCGATCGCGTAATCGACGTCACCGTTGGCCAGGGCATCCTGAGGCACGATGTCACCGCCGGAGGGGATGATCTCGACGTCCAGTCCCTCCTCCTCGAAGAAGCCCTGGTCGGCAGCCGCGAAATACCCTGCGAACTGCCCTTGCGGCAGCCATTGCAGCTGCAGCTTGACCGGCGTCAGGTCTGCACCTCCGCCTGCGTCAGCCGATGAACCGCCGTCGTCGGTTCCTCCGGAGCAGCCCGCGAGGGCGAGCGCTCCGGTGAGGGCGATCGCCCCGGCGGCGAGCATGCGGCGTGTGCTGTGTCTCATGTCGTTCCCTTTCATGTCTTCGTGCGGTGATGGTTCGGTCGGGTGCGGTCGGGTCGATGCGACGGGGTCGTCACGCTGACCGTCTGCGGGTGACGAGTCGTTCGAGCAGAAGGGCGACGACGTAGAACACGAGCCCGAGGAGGATGGCTGCGAACACGTACGACCAGGCGCGGGCGTAGGCGCTCGTCGCGGCGGACGTCGAGATCAGGCCGCCGAGCCCGCCGCGCGGCCCTCCGAAGTACTCGGCGACGAGCGCGGAGATGACCGCGAGCGACGATGCGATGCGGATGCCCGTGAAGACGAAGGGCGCTGCCGTGGGAAGCGTGACCGTGCGCAGCACCTGACCGCCCCGCGCCGCGTAGACGCGCATCAGGTCACGGTGCACGGGGATGACCTGACGGAAGCCGCGGAGGGTGTTGAGGAACACGGGAACGAACGATGCCAGGGCGGCGATCGCCTGCCGGCCGAACTGGCTGTCGGCGCCGAACATGGAGTTCAGGACGGGGGCCAGGGCCACGATGGGGATCACCGCGAGACTCGCGACGACCGGTGCGGCCATCTGGTCGAGCACCCTCCACCGCGCAGCCAGCGCTGCGAGGAGGACTCCCCCCAGGGAGCCGACGATCAATCCGACCAGCGCGTTCGTGCCGGTGATGGCGGTGGCGGAGAGGATCGCGGGGCCGAACTCGACGAACTGAGCGGCGATCGCGGCCGGGCTGGGCAGCAGGTAGTCGCTCACTCCCACGACCCCCACCAGGAACTGCCAGCCGCCCAGCACGATCGCGCCCACGACGGCCGGCGCGATCACGCGAAGCCAGGCATCCCGCCGGTCCCGCGCGCGAGCCAGGGATCGCACCGCCCCGGACATGGCCGACGTCATCTGTTCTCCACACCGCGCGCGGTCGGAGTCCCCTGATGCAAAGCCTCGCGCACCGCCGTCACCATCTCGAAGAACGAGGCGTCCTCGCGGAGTTCGTCGGTGCGAGCTGCGGTCTGCTCGAGGCTCATCGGCACGATCTGCTGGATGCGGCCCGGGCGCGGCGACATCACGACGACGCGGTCCGACAAGAAGACCGCTTCGGGAATGGAGTGCGTGACGAAGACGACAGCGGCACCGGTCTCCGCGCAGATGCGCACGAGCTCGGTCTGCATGCGCTCGCGGGTCATCTCGTCGAGTGCGCCGAAAGGCTCGTCCATGAGCAGCAGGCTCGGTCGCTCCGCCAGCGCCCGCGCGATCGCGACCCGCTGCTGCATCCCCCCCGAGAGCTGGTCGGGGTAGCGGTCGGCGAAGTCCGAGAGGCCCACCATCTCGAGCAGCTCGGCGATCCGGGCTCGTCGGGCTGCGGCATCCGTCCCGTGCAGTTGCAGCGGAAGGCCGACATTCCCGGCCACCGTGCGCCACGGCAGCAGCCCCGCCTGCTGGAACGCGATGCCGTAGTCCTGATCGCGACGCGCACGGTCGGCGGTCTTCCCGAACACCCGCACACTTCCGGCCGTGGGCTGATCCAGATCGGCGATCAGTCGCATCAGTGTCGACTTGCCGCAGCCGGACGGTCCGATCAGCGACACGAATTCCCCCGCCGACACGGTGAGGTCGATCGCCTGGAGTGCGTGCACCGGGCCCGTTCGCGTGTCGAAGACCTTCTCGAGGCCCTCCACGGTGACCGCGTCCGCCCCCGGAAGACCGGTGCGGGATGTCTCGTCGCGTGCGGTGCTTCCAGTCATGCGCTGACCTCCACGCGTCGGTAGTCCTTGAGGATGAGTCCGAGGATGGCGACGGAACCCGCGGCGACGAGCCCGAGGACGATGGCGCCGAAGATCGGCCCCCACGCCTTGGCGGGGTCGCCGGAGGCCTGGCCCGCGTACTGGATGAGGATGCGGCCGATACCGCCCTGGAGGCCGGTCGACACCTCGGCCACGACAGCGCCGACGACAGCATTGGCGGCGCCCAGTCGGAGCGCGGGGATGAGGTAGGGCACCGCCGCGGGGAACCGGAGGTGGCGGAGCGTCGACCAGTGTCCCACCGCGTACGTGTGCATGAGTTCGAGGTGCAGCCGATCGGGAGCCTGGAGGCCGCGCAGCGCCCCGATGGCCACGGGGAAGAACGCCAGGTAACTCGCGATGAGCGCCACGCTCATCCAGTCCTGCCACTCGAACGCCCCGACCTGGATCCGTGACCCCCAGCTCTTCACGATCGGGGCGAAGGCGATGAGCGGCACCGTCTGAGAGAGGACGATCCACGGCAGGAGGCCCCATTCGGCGAGGCGCCAGCGCTGCATGAGCATGGCGAGTCCGATGCCCACGACGACGCCGACCACCCACCCGGCGGCCGCGATGCCGAGCGTGACGAGGGCCGCCAGCAGCACTTCGACCCAGAGCGGGCGGGCGCCGGGCGCACTCGTGACGGGCTCGAGCAGACGGGTTGCCATGTCCCACACGTGCGGCATGGCGAGATCGGTGGGACGGGGAAGCACGCGCAGGTCGCCGACGACGACGCCGTCCGCCGGAGCGATGAGCTTGTACACCTCCCAGAGCACCGCCACCGAGACGAGTCCGACGATGCCCCACAGCCAGGCGCGGGACCGCCGTCGGGGGCGCCGGTGCAGGGATGGGGGTGGGACGGCACGATCTGCGAGGACCGATGCCGTCACGACTTCGCCGTCACGTGGTCGGCGAGTGCGGGGATCACGGTCTCGCCGTACACGCGCAGGGTCTCCTCCTTGTTGTCGTGCTGGAGGTAGCCGGCGAACTGATCGACGCCGAGCGCCTTGAGCTCCTCGAGTTTCGCGATGTGATCGGGGGCCGTCCCGAGCAGACAGAACCGGTCGATGATCTCGTCGGGCACGAAGTCCGTGTGCGTGTTGCCCGCCCGTCCATGCTGGTTGTAGTCGTATCCCTGGCGCCCCGCGATGTAGTCGGTGAGCGCCGCCGGGACCGACCCGGTGGACGCCCCGTACTTCTCGACGATGTCGGCGACGTGGTTACCGACCATTCCTCCGAACCAGCGACACTGATCACGCATGTGCGCCCAGTCCTCGCCGATGTAGAACGGCGCAGCGACGCAGATCTTGACGCTCATCGGGTCGCGTCCGACCGCTTCTGCCGCGCGTCGCACCGTCGTGATCATCCACCGCGCGATGTCGATGTCGGCGAGCTGGAGGATGAAACCGTCGCCGACCTCTCCCGCCAGCTTGAGGGCCAGGGGGCCGTAAGCGGCCACCCACACATCCAGGGTGCTGCCGACCGACCACGGGAACCGCAGGGTCGCGCCGTTGTACTCGACCTCGCGTGAGTTCCCGAGTTCGCGGATGACGTGGATCGATTCCCGCAGCGCCTTCAGCGTCGTCGGCGCGCCGTTGGTGACGCGCACCGCGGAATCGCCTCGGCCGATCCCGACGATGGTGCGGTTGCCGAACATCTCGTTGAGGGTGGCGAAGACGGACGCCGTCACCGTCCAATCCCGCGTCGCGGGATTGGTGACGAACGGTCCCACCGTGATGCGCCGCGTCTCGGCGAGGATCTGGCTGTAGATGACGTAGGGCTCCTGCCAGAGCAGATGCGAATCGAACGTCCATACGTGCGAGAACCCGTGCTGCTCGGCGAGCTTGGCCAGCGCGATCGTGCGGGACGCGGGAGGGTTGGTCTGGAGGACGGCACCGAAATCCATCATCGGACCTCTTTCTGCGGGAGGAGGCGTGGGGTCATCACGTGAGGTACTGGCTCAACCCGCGCTTGAGGAAGGATCCGTGTCCCGCGGCGCCGAGATACTGCCCGTCGTCGACGACGACGCGTCCGCGCGAGAGCACGGTGTCGACGTGTCCGTCGATCTCGAACCCCTCCCACGCGGAGTGGTCCATGTTCATGTGGTGGGTCTTGTCGTACCCGATCGACGTGTGACCGCGCGGGTCGTAGACGACGATGTCGGCGTCCGCCCCCGGAGCGATCACCCCCTTCCTGCCGTAGAGGCCGAACATGCGGGCCGGGGTCGTGCTGGTCAGCTCGACCCAGCGCTCGAGCGTGATCTCGCCCGTGACGACGCCCTGGTACATGAGGTCCATGCGGTGCTCCACCGAACCGATGCCGTTCGGGATCTTGCGGAAGTCCCCGAGGCCGAGCTCCTTCTGGTCCTTCATGCAGAACGGGCAGTGGTCGGTCGAGACCATCTGCAGGTCGTTCGTGCGCAGCGCCTGCCACATCGCGCCCTGATGGCCTTCCTCATGGGAGCGCAGCGGCGTGGAGCACACCCATTTCGCACCCTCGAAATGCCCCCACTGCTCGCTGGACGCGCCGAGCTGTTCCTCGAGCGAGAGGTAGAGGTACTGCGGACACGTCTCGCCGAAGACGTTCTGACCCTTGTCGCGCGCCGCTGCGAGCTGTTCGACCGCTTGCTTGGCGCTGACGTGCACCACGTAGAGCGGCGCACCGGTGAGGTTCGCGAGCATGATCGCGCGGTGTGTGGCCTCCTCCTCCATCTGCCACGCCCGCGCGATGCCGTGGAAGTAGGGGTCGGTCTTGCCCTCGGCCACGAGCTGCTCGGCGAGCACATCGATCACCGGGCCGTTCTCGGCGTGCATCATCGTGAGCATGCCCGTGTCGCGCGACACCTGCATCGCTTTGAGGATCTGGGCGTCATCCGAATAGAACACGCCCGGATAGGCCATGAACAGCTTGAAGCTTGTGATCCCCTCGTCGATCAGGCCGGGCATCGCCGCGAGTGCATCGCCGTCGACCCCGCCGATGATCTGGTGGAAGCCGTAGTCGACGGCGCAGTTCCCTGCCGCCTTCTCGTGCCAGGCCGCCAGTCCGTCCTGGATGCGTTCGCCCGTCCGCTGCACGGCGAAGTCGATGATGCTGGTCGTCCCGCCCCACGCCGCAGCACGCGTGCCGGTCTCGAACGTGTCCGATGCGGCCGTGCCGCCGAAGGGCAGCTCCATGTGGGTGTGCGCATCGATGCCGCCGGGGATCACGTACTTCCCGGTGGCGTCGATGATGCGGTCGACGGATGCCGCGATATCCGTTCCGAGGAGGTTCGAGCCCGGCGCGAGCACCGCGACGATGCGCTCGCCGTCGACGAGGACGTCGGCTGCGGTCCGTCCGGTGGCGCTGACGACGGTGCCGCCGGAGATGAGTGTGGTGGTCATCATCGCCGCCTACGGTGCCGTGATCTCGCCGTAGGAATCCGGCCGACGGTCGCGGTAGAACTGCCAGTCGTCCCGCATCTGACGCACGAGGTCCATGTCGAGGTCGCGGATGAGGATCTCCTCGTGCTCGCCCGAGCCGAGGGCGCCGACGTAGTTGCCTCGCGGATCGACCACCTGGCTCGTGCCGTAGAAGTTCACCGCTTCATCGCCGTACTCGTTGTCTTCGAGCCCGACCCGGTTGGGGGCGAGCACGAAGTAGCCGTTGGCGACGGCCGCGGCGGGCTGCTCGACCTCCCACAGACGATTGGACAGGCCTGGCTTCGTGGCGTTCGGGTTGAAGGCCAGATGGGCTCCGTTCAGTCCCAGCTCCCGCCACGCCTCGGGGAAGTGGCGGTCGTAGCAGATGATGACGCCGACCTTTCCCACCGCGGTGTCGAACACCGGGTACCCCAGGTTGCCCGGACGGAAGTAGAACTTCTCCCAGAACTTCTCGACGTGCGGGATGTGATGCTTGCGATAGCTGCCGAGGATCGTGCCGTCCGCGTCGACCACGACCGCGGTGTTGTAGTAGACCCCGGTCTGCTGCTCCTCGTAGATCGGCAGGATCATCACCATGTTCAGCTCGGCGGCGAGGGCGGCGAAGCGCTGCACGATCGGACCGTCGGCGGGTTCGGCGTACTCGTAGTACTTCTTGTCCTGGGTGATGCCGAAGTACGGCCCGTAGAACAGTTCCTGGAAGCAGATGACCTGCGCGCCCTCCGCCGCCGCGTCCCGGGCGAACTGCTCGTGCTTGTCGAGCATCGACTCCTTGTCGCCGGTCCAGGTCGTCTGGGTGATGGCCGCTCGTACGATCGCCATTGTCGCCTCCGTCGTGTCGCTTGCTTGTCATTGTTCGGCCCCAACGTTTCGTCGCTGTTTCGCCGATCTTGCAATCGTTCTCCGGCTCGTCCTCGTCGATGAGAAGCCGCGTCCGGGATCGCTCGGGGTGAGCCCGGATGACCCGAACGTACACCGCGTCCGCGCGACGCCAGGGGCCACGCAGCGGTGGTCGGGTAAAGTTCCGGCTGACCCGCCATGCCGAAGGCCGCCGACAGGGGGACCATGACCGGCACCGCTCCACCCGTCGTCCCGCGGGCTCTCGGGGATGTCGCTCATCGGCGGATCGGGTACCGCGAGCCCCTCGTCGTCATGCTCGGTGCCGTCCTCGTGGTGGTCGTGCACGCCCAGGGCATCGGCGTCCCCTCGCCGTGGTACGACGAGGCGGCGACTTATTCCGGCGCCTCCCGGACATGGTCGAGCCTGTGGTCGATGCTCGGCTCGATCGACGCCGTGCACGGTCTCTACTACGCGCTCCTGCACCCGCTCGCCCACGCCGTCGGTCCGGACATGTCGGCCCTGCGGCTCACGTCGGCGCTCTGCGTGGGTGCCACCGCGGCGGCGGTGTACGCGCTCGCACGCCTCTTCGGCACGGCCTGGTCGGCGGCGGCGGCCGCGATCCTGTTCGCCGGGTTGGGACGCGCTACGTGGATGTCGACCGAAGCGCGCTCATTCGCACTGGCGACGCTCCTCGCCTCGGTGCTCACACTGCTCCTGGTCGTCGCGCTGCGCGCGCGACGCGCGACCGCGCCGGCCCTCGCCTACGGCGCTGTGGCGCTGGTGGCGATCCACGTGTTCGTCTATCTGGTGTTCGTCGTCGGAGCGCACGTGGTCGCGATCCTCTGGCTGCGCATCCCCGCCGAGCGCCGGTGGCGGCTCCTGGGGGCGGCGGGGACGGCGGCGGCGCTCAGCATCCCTCTCGGACTCGTCGTGCTCTCCCAGCGGGGCCAGCTCGGCGGCACGTTCCCCCTCGATGCCGACGCCATTCGTCATGTGCTCGTCGGCGGATTCTTCCATCGCGAACTGCTGCAGGCGCTGCTGGCCTGGTCGACTCTGGCGGTGGCCGTGGCCGTCATCTCGGTCCGGCGTCATCGGGAGACGACGGCGGCATCCGGTCACGCGGCGTCTTCCTCCCCATGGCCGGTCCTCGTGCCCTGGCTGGTGCTGCCGGCCGTCGCCGTCATCGCGCTCTCCTTCGTCGGCCCGTCCGTCCTCCAGCCGCGCGCGCTCGTGATCTCGGCGCCCGCCCTCTGCGTGCTCCTCGCGGAGGCGACTCGGCGGGCGTTCGGCAGGGTGGTTCCGCTCGTCCTGGTCGTCGTGATCGTGGTCGCGGGTGCCGGCGCATTCCCCCTCAACCGCGAGCTGACGTCGAAGAACGCGGACTGGCCCCTCGTCGCGGCCCACCTGGCATCCTCGTCGACGCCATCCGACGGCGTTCTCTACTCCACGCCGATCGACTACCGGACGTGGCCGAGTCTGATCGGACTGGTCTATCCGGGGGACGTCGCCGACCTGACGGATCCGACCCTTCTCACACCCGGTGACGAGCGCGCGACCCTCTTCGCGGAACGATCCTCCGCGACGGCGGCCGTTCCCGCGATGCGAGAGAAGGCGCGCGTGTTCTACGTCCGCAGTCGCGCGTTGTCGGCGGCCGATATCGCCGACGACCTCCGTGCCTTGCGCGAAGCCGGACTGACGCGATCGGAGGTGTGGGACGGGCCGCTGACATCGGTCGAGACGTGGGAGGCACGCGGCGCCGACGCCCCGTGACCCGGTCCGCCCTCGGGGAGCACGTCAATCGTCGAGGTCCGCGTCCTCCCCGACGGTGTCCGCACCGGAAGCGGGAGCCCGACGATGCCAGACCTGCCAGTCGTCCATCAGTCGTTCGATGGCCGCGCGGAATCGAGCGGTCGCCGCGCCCGGCGCCGTGTCCCCGAAGTAGTGGCCGACCCAGTGCTCGAGGCGGGCTGTCGCCTCCGGGTCTCGCAGCAGCCGGTCGGACGCGGCCACGATCTGCGGCGCGTCGGACGCCTCGAGCCATTCGCATGCCGAGAGGTAGCCGTGGTCGTCGACGATCGCCTCCACCTCGACGGGTCGGGTGATCAGCAGCGGCTTGTCGGCGGCGAGGCGGTCGTACACCATGGCGGAGATGTCGACGATGGCGACATCGGCTGCCGCGAGCTGCCATCCGAGATCGGGTCCGTCGTCGAAGACGTGGTGGGCGTCCGCATCCGCTGCGTTGGCCGCTTCGAGCGCGGCCACGATCCGCCTGTTCGCCGCTCCGTAGGCGGGATCGACCACGCCCGACCGAGGATGCGGCCGGTAGATCACCCGATGCATCCCGGTGGCGAGCAACGCACGCACGAGCGCTTCGCCGTGCGTGGCGATCGACCCGTACCGGGCGGACGGACGGTCCCCCTCCCAGGTCGGGGCGTAGAGCACGACGATGCGTCCGTCGGGGGTGTACGGGAGGATCCCCGAATAGTGGTCGGCCTGCGGGCGGCCGATCTGGATCGTCCGGCGGTCGAGATCGTAGTCCCACAGCATGCGCGAGAGGCGTTCGCGAGCGGCCTCGCCCGCGATGAAGGCGTAGTCGTAGGCCTTGTACTGGTTCGTGGTCATGTACATCTTGTCGGACTCGCCGTGGTTGATGAAGACGTGCCAGCGATGCCCGTAGCGGAACATCTGGAAGTTGCGCGTGTTCTGGTTGACGTACAGCACGACGCGGATGTCCTGCGCGGCGAGGAAGTCCTCGAGGTCTCGCACCGACGGCACGAAAGCCACCGGAAGCGAATTCTCCTGCAGCAGCGCCTGCGCGCCGGTCGCGGACCGGCTCAACACCACGACCGGCCACGTTGCAGCGATGTCCGCGAGCGGTCGATACCACTGGCGTATCTGGTACATGTTCACGACGCCGTCCGCGAAATACACCGCGACCCGGTAGTGCTGAGCAGGGTGCGGCGCGCGCTGCGCGGTCATGCGGCGGATGTCACGCACGGCGGATCTGCTCACCAGCGCCTTGCGGACGAAGCCCACGGCGGTCTGCACATCCGATCCGAGGCCCATCACTCCACCCTAGCCAGCAGGGGCGACATGACATGATCGACGGATGCACGTGCACGAAGCGGGACGACGGGATGCTCCCGCCACGCCGGACAGCGCGGGCGTCACTTTCGTCATGCCGGTGCTCAACGAACGCGCCTACCTCGAGCGGGCGGTGCGGACGGTCCTGGACCAGGACGTGCCCGGGCCCGCGGAGCTGATCCTCGCCCTCGGGCCCTCGAGCGACGGCACCACCGAACTCGCGCAGAGGTTGGCCTCCGAGGACTCGCGCATCGTGCTCGTCGACAACCCGGCCGCCGACATCCCGGTCGGCCTCAACCTCGCCATCCGGGCCGGATCGCATCCCACCATCGTGCGTGTCGACGCCCACTCGGAGCTCTCCGCGGACTACACCCGCCGCGCGCTCGGCGTGCTGGCGCGCACGCGGGCGGCCAATGTCGGCGGTGTCATGCGCGCCGACGGCAGGACGCCGTTCCAGCGCTCCGTCGCGCGTGCCTACAACTCCCCCATCGGGCTCGGTGGCGGCGCCTATCACGGCGGCACCCGGGAGGGTGAAGCCGAGTCCGCGTACCTCGGCGTCATGCGCCGGGCGGTCCTCGACGAGGTCGGACTGTTCGATGAGAGCATCCGGCGCGGCGAGGACTGGGAGCTCAACCTCCGCATCCGCCGCGCCGGCTACCGCGTCTGGTTCGACCCCGCGCTGTCGGTGACCTACTGGCCGCGCGAGAGCTGGGTGCGCCTCGCTCGTCAGTTCCGCGCCACCGGCGCATGGCGCGGCGAGCTCGTGCGGCGCTACGGCAGACGCAATTCCCTGCGGTTCTTCGCTCCGCCGATCCTTCTGCTCGCCCTCGTGGCGGCGATCGTGATCGGGGTCCTCCAGCTCACCGGCATCGTTATCGGCTGGTGGTCGCTGGTGCTTTCCGTGGTCTACCTTCCCTTGCTCGCGTACGTCCTGCTCGTCCTGGTAGTCGCCATCGGACCCTCGGGCGGGACGGGATGGCGCGACAAGCTGTGGATGGCCGCCGTGCTGCCGACGATGCACCTGTCCTGGGGCTTCGGCTTCCTCGTCGGGGTGGCGCGCGGTGCGCGCGACACCGTCGACACCTCGAGGCTGGGCGACCGGAACACGCCGCTTCCCTGACGGCGGAGCATCCGTGCCCGTCGCTCAGGACGGATCGAGGAGTCCCTGATCGATGATACGCGCGACCACCCGTTCGGCTGCTCTTCCGTCGTCGCGCGCGTTGAACTTGGCGCGCCACGCCGCGTAGCGTGCGGCGAACTCCGAGGGGTCGGTGTCGCGCAGAGCGGCGATGAGGTCGTCCTGCGTGCGCACGACGGGTCCGGGCGCGTAGCGCGGCAGGTCGAAGTAGAACCCCCGCAGCTCGCCGCGATAATGCTCGATGTCGGGGACGAGGAAGTACATCGGCTTGCCCGTCGCGGAGAAGTCGAACATCACCGAGGAGTAGTCCGTGATGAGCGCATCGGCCGCGAGCAGCAGCTGTGCGGTGTCGGGGAAGCCCGTGACGTCGATGACGCGCGGACCCTCGGCATCTCGCCCCGGCTGAAGGGTGCGCGAGTGACCTCGCACCAGGACGACCGCATCGGATGCCGCGGCCAGCGCCGCCGGATCGACGAAATCGACCATCTCGGTGCGGTCGTCGCGCCACGTCGGCGCGTAGAGCAGCACCCGTTCGTCGGGTCCGATGCCGAGTGTCGCGCGTGTCGCGGCTCCGTCGCCGGTCGTGAGCACATCGTTGCGCGGGTATCCCTCAATCCAGATGGGGCGGCGCAGGAACGCGTACGCCTTGCTCAGGATGCGCGCAGAGTAGGGGTTCTGCGCGAGGAGCACGTTCCAGCGCCGCGACTCCTTCACGACCGCGACCGCCCGCCGGGGATCGAACCCGGGGCGATGCAGCGCGAGGCGCTTCAACGGCGTGCCGTGCCAGGTCTGCAGCACGATCTGTCCCGTGCGGCGCGAGAACCGGCGGCGCAGCCAGTCGTTCACCACGAGCAATCGCGCCGTGCCGCGGGCGCGCCACCACTCGGGTGTACCGTCGACCACGGCCACCGCGCCCTCGGGCACCTGCACCGAGAGGTCGATCACGCTCCAGTACCGCGTGACGTGCGGAGCGCGCCGCGCGAGCTCGCGGTCGATCGCGAGAGGATTGCAGCTCGCGTTCCGTCCGTAGAAGCTCTCGAAGAAGACGGCGTTCTCCACGCCGCCCGGACGAGTCGCGTAGCGTCGCTCGAGGGCGTCCTGCCCCTCGCCGGAGTCGTAGGCGGGGTCCATCGGCGGCCCCACGGTCAGCACGCCTTCAGCCAGCTCCGCACGCAGGGTTCCGAGCTGGGCGAGGGGGACGGATGCTGCGGCTTCCGCTCCGGCACGGGTCGAGCTCTCCCCGCCGTCGGGTGTGACATCGAGGGCATACTCCCCCGCGGGCAGCGGAAGCTCGGGGCCACCCCAGCGCGACGCCCTGAGCGGCGCGTGTGCGCGCCACGTTCCTGCGTCCTCGTCGGTCGTCACCTCGGCGTCGACGTGCGCGCGCGGTCCGCGCAGCACCACCGCCGTGGGCACCGGCTTCTCGCCGGTGAGCACGAGCGCCGGCTCGTCGCCGGTCTCGAAGTACGCCGACACGATGGGACCGCTCATGAGCTTCCTCCTGCAGTGAGTCCGGTGCGGGCATCGATGCGCCCGACCGGTGTCCGGCGCCCCCGCCGCGACTGGATCGCACGATACACACGCTGGGTGTTCGACCCGTCGCGGAAGGCGTGCACGCGGTCGCTCAGTTCACGGGACCGCTGTCGGCGCCGTTCCGCCTCGACGGCGTCGCCGAGCACGGCACCGAGGTCGGCGGCCGCGCGCGTCCAATCGCTCGCCCAGTCCTCGCCGGCCACGTCCACGAAGCGTCCGTAGAAGCCGCGACGGCTGCCGTACTCCTCGACATCGGGAGCCAGGTAGATGACGGGGAGCGGCACGAGCGCGGCATCGAATGCCAGCGACGAGTAGTCGGTGATGAGCGCATCCAGTGCCGGCAGCAGTGGAGTGACATCGGCGACGACGTCGCTCCCGATCAGGCGCACGCGCGGGGTGGCCGCGGGAGGGGTGTAGTGCCCGGCGCCGAGCGGGTGCGATCGGATGAGGAGCACGGCGTCGTTCGCCGCGAGCACCTCTTCGAGCAGCTTCCACTCCGACGGCGTGGGGATCGCAGGATCGACCTGTCCGTCGCGCCAGGTCGGCGCGTAGAGCACCAATCGGGTGTCGTCAGAAAGCTCGCCCACCGCCGCGACGACACCGGCGCGCGCGGCTGAGCGGCGTTCCTCCGCGGTGCCTCGCGACAGCACGTCGACGCGCGGCTCGCCCGTGACGGGCACGCAGCCATCGGCCAACGCGAAGGCGGACTGCAGGCGTCCGCGCACGAGGTGGGATGCGGCGGGCAGAACGCGGATGCCGCTCACGGTCCGGCGATACAGCTGGTGCAGCACGCGAGAGGCCACGACAGCGGCGAGTGAGGGCCGTGCGCGCCCGCTCAGACGCGTCGTCTCGGGCGAGTCCAACCCGATGCGCTTCAGCGGGATCCCGTGCCAGAGCTGCACGACGAACGCCCCGGCGACGGCATACCGGTTGACGTCGCCGAGGCCGTGCGTGACGACGACCACGCGGGCCCTCGCCGTCCGCCAGAACCCCTGCAGCGAGTGACGACGGACGAACGGAATGCCGCGGGCCGCAGCATCCGCCCTCTCGCGTGCGCTGTCGCCGAGCCACACGGCGCGATGCCCACCGGCGGCGACGACCGGCCAGAGGGCGAGCGCTCCGTCGGCGACCCCGACACCGCAGCCGAAGACCCATTCGTCCCGCGAGCGCGGGATGACGAGGGTGGCGAGCCGGCCCGCGACGTACAGCGGGATGCGCATCAGCTTCCGCGCGTTACCCGCGCCGAAAGAGAAGGACGCCACCCCGCGAGCCTATCGCGGGGTGGCGTCCTGATCGTGAGTGGCCGGGGTTACTGGCCGAGCGTCCCGAGGGTGACGTCCGCCGTCGCCGTCTTGCCGTCGCGTACGTACGTGACCGAGGCCTGGCTGCCGGCCGCGGCCGCCCGCACCTGAGCGGTCAGGTCCGTCGCGTCGGTGACAGGGACACCATTGAACTCGGTCACGGTGTCGCCGACCTGGAGCCCGCCGCCCGCTGCCGCGCCGCCGTCGACGACTTCGGAGATGTAGGCACCGGAGATGGTCGAGCCGTCGACCGACGCCGCGTCACGCACCCCGGCGCCGAGCAGACCGTGCGTCGCCGATCCGTTGTCGATGATCTCGGTGGTGACCCGCTTGACGATGTCGGACGGGATCGAGAAGCCCACGCCGATCGAGCCCGACTGGCTGCTGCTCGTCGTGCCGCCGGCCGTCGCGATGGCGACGTTGATGCCGATCAGTTCGCCGTCGCCGTTCACGAGAGCGCCGCCCGAGTTGCCCGGGTTGATGGCCGCGTCGGTCTGGATCACGGCGATCTTGATCGTCTCGGTCGCGGACTGCTGCTGCGTGCCCTGACCGTTGTCGAAGAAGAACGGGCCGTTCTGACCGTTGCTCTCACCACTGTCGCCGCTGTCACCCGAAGAGTCGCCCGATTCCGGAGCGGCCGACGAGGCGATCTCGATCGAGCGGTTGAGCGCGCTGACGATACCTGTCGTGACGGTGTTCGAGAGTCCGAGGGGCGCGCCGATCGCGACCGACTGGTCGCCGACGTTGATCTTGCTCGAATCGCCGAACGTGATGGGCGTGAGGTTCGACGCATCCTCGAGCTTGATCACCGCGAGGTCGTACGTCGGGTCGGTGCCGACGAGCGTGGCGGAGTACACCTTGCCGTCGGACGTCGTGACGCGGATCGTGGGGTCGGATGTCGCGCCGTCGAGGGTGACGACGTGCGTGTTGGTGGCGATGTAGCCGTCGGCGGTGAGGACGACGCCCGACCCGGTGCCGCCCGACGTACCGCCGGAGACCTCGATCGTGACCACGCTGGGCGTCACCTTCGCGGCGATCGCCGTGGTGGCCGTCACCGAGTCGGTGTTGTTGACCGTGACGGTGCCCGGTCCGGACGCCGGAGCCGAGGCAGACGTGCTCCACATGTTGACACCCGCGTAGGCGCCGCCCAGGCCCGCGGCACCGCCGACGAGCGCCGCCGCCACGATCAGACCGACCACGGCACCGGCGCCGGAGCGCTTCTTGGCCGGGGCGGCCGTATCGGTCGTGACCGATCCGGCGTACGCCTGCGTCGGATGCAGCGGCTGAGTGGGCTGCGTCGGGTGGGTGCCCTGAGGCGCAGCACCGAACGCGGCACCGGTCGGGTAGGCGTACGTGCCCTGCTGCGGCGCCTGCGGGCTCTGCGGCGCGGAGGCGCCGGAGTATGGCTGCGGCTGCTGGGGGGCGCGGGGGGCGTCATACCCCTGCGCGGTGTAGCCGGTGCCCGAGGGCGGTGCCCCGGTGTACGCCGGCGGGGCAGGCGGCGCGGCCGGCGCGCTCTGGGCAGGCGCGTCCGGGCTGGGCTCGCCGGGTGCGGACCCGCTCGCGGTCGGCTGGCCGGCGGCCGGCTGGGCCGGCGCGTCCTGAACCGGCGCGCTCTCGACCGGCGCTCCGGCATCGCTGCCGTGCGAACCGTCCGAGGACTGGGGTGTGACCGACGCGGCTGAGCCGTCGTCGGATGACGTGGATGCGGCGAACTCGTCCGGGCGGTCGCCCTGGGTGTCACTCATGATTGCTCCTCTTTCCAGGCACTGCTCACATTGTCAACCGTTCCTGTGGATTTCTTATGCCGAGGGTGGGATGGACCTATGGGAGTAGCGTGAAGCAGATGCACGACCTCGCAGGCGCCTGGCGCCGCACCGCGCAAGGCGCGGGACTGCTCGCTCCGGACGGCTCCTCCCGCCCCACCATCTTCGCCGAGATGAGCGCGCTGGCGGCGAGAACCGGCGCGATCAATCTCGGCCAGGGTTTTCCCGACGAGGACGGCCCGGCCGTCGTGCTCGACGCAGCGCGGGATGCGATCGCGCATGGGGTGAATCAGTACCCGCCCGGCCGCGGCATCCTCGACCTGCGGGTGGCCATCACCGAGCACCAGAAGAGGTTCTACGGTCTGACTCTCGACCCGGAGCGGGACGTTCTCGTCACGGCGGGTGCCACGGAGGCGCTCTCGGCCACGCTCCTCGCGTTGATCGCCGGGCCCGAGGACGAGGTCGTCGTCTTCGAGCCGTTCTACGACTCCTATGCGGCGTGCGTCGCCCTGGCCGGCGCTCGCCTCGTCACGGTGCCGCTCCGCCGGCCCGACTTTCAGCCCGACCTCGACGATCTGCGTCGTGCGGTCACCGACCGGACACGCCTGATCCTGGTCAACGACCCGCACAACCCCACCGGTGCGGTGTTCTCCGCCGAGGTGCGCAGCGAAGTGGTGCGGCTGGCGGAGCGCCACGACGCGGTGATCGTGACCGACGAGGTGTACGAGCACCTCGTCTTCCGTGATGCCCACGTGCCCCTCTCGACCCTTCCCGGAGCGTGGGAGCGCACGCTGACGATCTCGTCCGCCGGCAAGACGTTCTCGACGACGGGCTGGAAGATCGGCTGGGTGTCGGGCCCGGCCTTCCTGATCGACGCGGTCCTTGCGGTCAAGCAGTTCCTGACCTACGTCAACGGGGCCCCCTTTCAGCCGGCGATCGCGACCGGCCTGCGGTTGCCCGACGCCTTCTTCCGGGGCGTGGCCGACGAGCTCCGCGTCAAGCGCGATCTGCTGGGCGCCGGACTCCGCGCGGCCGGGTTCGAGGTCTCCGTACCGCAGGGGTCGTACTTCACGGTCGCGGCGATACCGACGGATGAGGGGACGGATGCCGCGGACTTCTGCCGCTCCCTTCCCGAGCGTGCCGGCGTCGTGGCGATCCCGCTCACGGCGTTCGTCACGCCCGAGCGTCGGGCGGAGTACTCCCGGCTCGTGAGGTTCGCAGCGTGCAAGCGCATCGACGTGCTCGAGGACGCGGCATCCCGTCTCGCCGTTCTCGCCTGACACGACGAGCGCGCACTCGAGCGGCGCGGGGGCACCGCCTGCGGATCAGTCGCGGGGAACCACCCGATAGCGCCGGAGCGCCAGCGCGGGGTTGACCCGGCGCACACGCTCGACGGCGGCGCGATCGAGGTGTGCGACGACGACGTCGGTCGTGACGCCGACCGCGGCGATCTCGACCCCCTGCGGGTCGACGATCATCGAGTGGCCCACGCCGAGCGGCGGCGGGTGATCCGCGGCCAGCACGTAGGACGTGTTCTCGATCGCCCGGGCATGCAGCAGCGTTCGCCACTGCTGCTCCTTCAGCGGTCCGCGGACCCACTCCGCGGCGACGAGCATGACGTCCACCCCGGCATCGGCAAGCGTCCTGGAGACCTCGGGGAACCGCAGGTCGTAGCAGGTCTGCATGCCGAACCGCAGACCGTCCACCTCGAAGGTCTCGGGGGCGCCGATCTGCCCCGGCTCGACCCAGTCGGATTCGCGCTGTCCGAACGCGTCGTAGAGGTGCAGCTTGCGATAGCGGGCACGGACACCCTGTGCATCCACGGCGACCACCGTGTTGCGTACACGCCGATCATCGCCTGCGCGCTCCAGCAGCCCGGCCACCACGTGCGTGTCGAATCGTGCGGCGATCTCTGCGAGGCCGTTCGTGAAGTCCCCGCCGATCTCTTCCGCGTGGTCGGCCAATGACGCGTCGAACGGGTCGATGAAGTAGCTGGAGTACTCGGGGAACAGCACGACACGTGCGCCTCGAGCGGATGCCTCGCCGGTGAGCTCGTCGATCAGCGTCAGATTGGCCGCACGGTCGGCGGTCGGTGCGAACTGCGCGACCGCCACCACGACCCTCGCCGGGTCTGCGTGATCGGTCATGAATGCTCCTCGGCGGGGTGACGGCGACGGACGATGAAGGGGATGACGAGCCAGAGCACAGCGATCACGAGGCCCAGGCCCGCGACGACGATCCACGCGGCCTGGATGTCGATGACGACGTCGAAGACGAAGGCCACGACGCCCACCAGCAGAAGGGCGACGGCGCCGAGCGCGGCTACTAGGGCGACGTGTCCCAGCGTCACCAGCGTGGGTTTGACCTGTCGGCGGAAGAGCGCCCGGTGCAGCGCCACCGGGGCGAGCGCGATGATGGCGCTCAGCGCCGACAGCACGATGAGGGCGAGATAGAGCATCCGCTGACCCGTGGTGAGCTGCGTGAACGCGGGCTGAAAGGCGAGCGCGAGCAGGAAGCCCGTCAGGATCTGCGTGCCGGTCTGGAGCACGCGCAACTCCTGGAGCACCTCCAGCCAGTTGCGGTCGGCCCGTTCCACCGGGCTCTCGTCGCGCCCGTCCGCCCGGTCGTCCAGGGAGTCCGGGTCTCGCAGCGTGGCCATGCGTCCACCCTGCCCGGGCGGGGGTCTTCGGGCAAGCCGGGTGCACGTGCGGCGTGAATAGGGTGGGCGCACTCGGGCGTCGCGATGTTTTTCTCCACGACCACTCCGACACAATGACGAAGGCCCCGGCGAACCGGGGCCTTCGTCATTTCGTTGCGGGGACAGGATTTGAACCTGCGACCTCTGGGTTATGAGCCCAGCGAGCTACCGAACTGCTCCACCCCGCGGCACAAGAAATGAGCCTAGCACGCGATCCGGGGGGCGGCGAATCGAGGCGCCGGCGCCCTGCGACCCGTTCAGTCGCCGTCCATCACGGCGCCGACATCGGACATGAAACGCGTGACAACCGCCAGTTCGTCTTCGCTGTACTTCTGCGCTGCTCCCCGCATCTCGAGGATCTTCTCGCCGAGCTGTTGGAAGAACTCACGCCGCGACGCATCCGTGAGCACCACGACCCGGGCACGACCATCGCGCGGGTGCGGCCGCCGCTCGAGATGACCCGATTCCGTCAGACGATCGAGCAGCTTGGTCGTGGACGCCGTCGAGATGCGGAGGTGATCAGCCAGGTCGCGCGGGCTGACGGCCACACCGCGCTGCTCGCGCATGATGAGCATGCGCAACGCCGCAAGATCGGTCGCGTTCATGTCCATCCCGCTCTTCATACCGCTGTGCATGCGATCCATGGCATCGCCGAACGCGCGGACCTCGAGCAGCGCAGACATGACAGCATGGTCATGTTCGGTCTGCGGCACCCACCGCTCAGCCATCGGACACCCCCTCGCCGCTGCAGTGATATCGTCCCACGACTTAGCTAGCTAAGCTAGCGAGCGGAGGAATACATGATCGACACAGACAGAGTCGTCCTGCTCGACGACGACGGCCGCGAAATCGGCACCGCCCTCAAGAGCAGCGTGCACGGCACGGACACCGCGCTGCACCTCGCCTTCTCGTGCCATGTCGTGAACGACGACGGGCAGGTCCTCGTCACGCGGCGCGCGCTGGGGAAGACGACCTGGCCGGGAGTCTGGAGCAATTCGTTCTGCGGTCATCCCCGACCTGCCGAGCCCGTGCTGTCGGCCGTGCAGCGTCGCGCGGATTACGAGATCGGCCTCGAACTCTCCGACATCGAGCTGTCGCTCCCCCTGTTCCGCTACCGCGCCGTCGATGCGAGCGGCATCGTCGAGCACGAGATCTGCCCGGTGTACATCGCCCGCGCACACGCGGAACCGGTTCTCAACCCGCTCGAGGTGGCCGACTCCCGCTGGGTGGATCCCACCGACCTCGCCGCTGCGCTCGTCGCGACGCCGTGGGCGTTCAGCCCCTGGCTCGTCCTCCAGGCCGAGCAGCTGCACCTCTTCGGTGGCACGCGCTCCGCATCCCCGCCCCTCGAAAGTCGCCGAGCGTCTTGATGAAGCTGCGCACAGACCCCGCCGAGCGTGCCGCGATCGACGCCGAGATCGACGGTGCCCTGCAGCGCATCCAACACCGGTCCGCCCGTCTCGGTCCGCACGCGGTCCAACTCGCCGACGCCATCGCCCGTGCGGCAGGCGGCGGCAAACGCTTCCGACCGGCCCTGGTCGTGAGCGCCTTCCGTGCGTTCGACGGCTCCGTCGCGGCGACACCCGCGCTGTACACGGTGGCAGCGGCGTTCGAACTGCTGCACACCGCCTTCGTGGTGCACGACGACGTGATCGACCACGACATCGAGCGACGCGGCATCCCGAACATCTCCGGCGAGTTCCGCGAGCTGGGTCGCCTGCTGGGCGCCGACGCCGCAGGATCGACGACTCTGGGTGACGCCGCCGCTATCCTGGCGGGCGATCTGCTCCTGCACGAGGCCGTGCGCATGATCTCGCTCGCACCGCTCGAGACCGCACTGCGGACAGCTCTCCTCGAGCTCATCGACGAGGCCGTGTTCGTGTCGGTGGCCGGCGAGCTGGCGGACGTCGTGAATGCGCTCTCGGGTGACGGCGCCGACACCGATGCGATCATGGGCGCCACGCACGACAAGACGGCGGTGTACTCGTTCGGCGCCCCGCTCGGCGCCGGTGCCGCCCTCGCGGGAGCCACCAGCATCCAAGCGGAAGCCCTGCTGGAATGCGGGAGCAGTCTGGGCCTCGCGTATCAGCTGGGCGACGACCTCATCGGCGCCTTCGGGACGCACGATCAGGCCGGCCGTGAACCCGGCGGAGATCTGCGCGAGGCGAAGCGCACTCCGCTGGTCGCGATGGCACGGGACACGGCGTGGTGGCCCGAGGTCAACATCGCCCTCTCCCAGGCGCACACCGGCCCCATCGCCGTCCGCGAAGCGCAGCGGATCCTCGACGAGAGCGGCGCGAGGATCGGCCTGGAGGCCGTCATCGGCCAGACGCTCAATCGGGCACGGACCCAGGCCGCGACACCCGTTCTCCCGGAGTCCGCCCGCGATCTGCTGCGGGAGCTCGCCGACGTGCTCGAGGCGAGGCTCCGGTGAGTCGCGCCGCGCGCACCGGGCTCGCGCTGTACGACAGGACGGCGCGGGATGCCGCGGCCACGGTCATCACCGCCTACTCGACGTCGTTCGGCCTCGCGTGCCGGCTGCTCGGTCCCCGCGTGCGGGGACACGTGCGCAGCATCTACGCCCTCGTGCGCGTCGCCGACGAGATCGTGGACGGACCCGCCGCGGAGGCGGGCATGGACCAAGCGGCCGAGCGTGAGGTGCTGGACGCGCTCGAAGCCGAGACGATGGCGGCCATCGCGCGCGGGTTCAGCGCCAATCTCGTCGTGCACGCTTTCGCCCTGACGGCGCGCGAGTGCGGCATCGGCGCCGACCAGATCGCACCGTTCTTCGCGTCGATGCGCACGGACATCACGCAGGCGGCGCACGATCGGGCGTCGCACGACGCCTACGTGTACGGCTCCGCCGAGGTCGTCGGGTTGATGTGCCTGCAGGTGTTCGTCAACGCGGGGCGTGCGCACCCGATCGCACCCGACCCCGCGCTCGTCGACGGGGCTCGACGACTCGGGGCCGCGTTCCAGGACGTCAACTTCCTGCGCGACATCGAGGACGACACGGCGGCACTCGGACGGGACTACCTCGGCGACCGGAACTCCACGGTCCGTCGCGCAGAGGTGCTCGCGCGCATCGACGCCGACCTGGCGGCGGCCGCGGCCGTGATCCCGGCCCTTCCGGCCGATTCCCGACGCGCCGTGCGCCTCGCACACGACCTCTTCGCCGAACTGGCCGCACGTCTTCGCCGGGACTCCCCGCCCTACACCCGGGTCCGCGTCCCCGACCCCGTGAAGGCGCTCATCGCCGCCCGCGCGTTTTCCGGCCGTCTCAGCCGATCCTCACCCTCCCGCGACAGCGGAGAATCGAGGGTGACGACATCTTCCGCGACAGACAAGGACGTGCCCGCATGAGCAGCCACGCGATCGTGATCGGCGGCGGCATCGCCGGTCTCGCCACCGCCGCCCTCCTCGCCGACGAAGGACACCGTGTGACGGTGCTCGAGGCCCACGGCGAGCTCGGAGGTCGAGCCGGGTCGTGGGAGAGCGAGGGCTTCCGATTCGACACCGGCCCCAGCTGGTACCTCATGCCGGAGGTCTTCGACCACTTCTTCCGGCTGCTCGGCACCACGTCGGCGGAGCAGTTGGACCTCGTGCCGCTCGAGCCGGCGTATCGGCTGTACACCGAGACGGAGCGGGCGCCCCTCGACATCGTCTCCGGTCGCGGCGCCGCCACCGCACTGTTCGAGGACATCGAGCCCGGCGCCGGCGCACGCCTCGAGGCCTATCTCGATTCCGCGGCGGACGCCTACGAGCTCTCCGTCACGCGGTTCCTGTACGACACCTACGAGACCACGACGGGCCTCCGAGACCCCGCGCTGCTCACGCGGCTGCCCACGCTTGTTCCGCTCCTCACCCGCACGCTCGCCTCATACATCGACAAGCGCTTCCACGACCCGAGGCTGCGCCAGGTGCTCGGCTACCCCGCCGTCTTCCTCGGCGGATCTCCGTACGGCGTGCCGAGTCTCTACCACCTCATGAGCCACCTCGACCTCGACGAGGGCGTCGTGTACCCGCAGGGCGGCTTCACGACGATCATCAAGGCCATCGAGGGCCTCGCGCGCGCTCGGGGCGTCGAGATCCGGACGAACGCCGAGGTGCTCGAGATCACCACGTCCGCAGGCCGCGACGGCACCGACGCGCCGCGTGCGGCATCGGGGCGGCCCGATCGGACTGCGGCCACCGGGGTCCGGCTCGCCGACGGCACCGCCCTCACCGCCGACATCGTCGTGTCGACAGCCGATCTGCACCACACCGAGACGAAGCTCCTGCCGCCCGCGCTTCAGACCTACCCCGAATCGTGGTGGACGAAGAAGACCCCGAGCCCCGGCGCGCTCCTGATCATGCTCGGCGTCCGCGGACGCATCCCCGAGCTGGCTCACCACACCCTCGTGTTCACGGACGACTGGCGGGCGAATTTCGAGGCGATCTTCGGGCCGACTCCGCACATCCCCGAACCCGCGTCGATCTACGTGTGCAAGCCGAGCGCGACGGATCCGGATGTCGCGCCGGAGGGGTCCGAGAACCTGTTCGTGCTCGTTCCGATCCCGGCAGACCCGTCGCTGGGACGAGGTGGGGTCGACGGAGACGGTGACGCCCGGATCGAGGCTGCCGCCGACCACGTGATCCGGCAGATCGGCGAGTGGTGCGGCATCCCCGACTTCGCCGAGCGCGTCGTCACCCGCCGCACCGTCACTCCGGGGGACTTCTCGCACGACCTGCATTCCTGGCGCGGCAATTCCCTCGGACTGGCGCACACGCTCGGGCAGAGTGCCGTGTTCCGGCCGCGGAACGCCTCGAAGAAGGTCGCAGGGTTGTATTACGCGGGTGGATCGGTGCTTCCCGGTATCGGCCTTCCCATGTGCTTGATCTCGGCCGAGCTCGTCGTGAAGCGACTGCGAGGCGACCACACCGCCGGACCCCTCCCCGAACCGATCCCCGCGAAGGTCTGACGTGCCGGGGCTGTACCTCCTGGCCATCCTGGTCTCGGCGGCCGGCATCGCGGCGATCGACGCCCGCGGACGGCTGGCGGCGTGGCGCGCGCCCGGCCGCACAGCTCTCGTCGTCGTCATCGGCACAGCGTTCTTCCTGGTCTGGGACGCGGTGGGCATCGCCACCGGCGTCTTCGTGAAAGGCGGCAGTCCCCTCCTCGTCGGCATCGATCTGGCCCCGCAGCTCCCGATCGAGGAACCCTTCTTCCTCGCGTTCCTCTGCTATCTTGCGATCGTGGTCTGGGCCGGGGTGCAGCGCCTGCTCGCTCGACCGCGCCGCGACCCCGGGCGCCGGAGCTCCCCCGCCGCCATGTCGAAGGCTGCGCGCCGCGAGGACGCCTCATGACCTACCCGCTCATCGTCCTGCCTTTCGTCGTGGTCACCGCGGTGATCACGCTGTGCACACTGGCACGCCCCCGTTTCGGCCGCCGTATGGCGGCCTCCGGCATCACCGCGGTCGTGCTGCTCGTCCTGACGGCCATCTTCGACAATGTGATGATCGCCGCGGGCCTGTTCACCTATCCGCCGGTGCACCTGAGCGGCCTGCGCATCGGCGCGGCACCTCTCGAGGATTTCTCCTACCCGCTGTGTGCCGCGTTCCTCCTGCCGGCGCTGTTCACCCTGTTCTCCCGTCGCGCGCGCCCCGGCCCGTCCGATCTCTCGGCCGGTCGCGCATGACCGACCGATCCGCTGCGCGCCTGAGCGCGGCATCCGTCCTGCAGACCCTGTTCGTCTCATCTCGTCCGGTGAGCTGGATCAACACGGCCTTCCCGTTCGCGGCGGCGTACCTGATGACCACGCGCCACGTGGACGCGACGCTGGTCGTCGGAACGCTGTTCTTCCTGATCCCCTACAACCTCGCGATGTACGGGATCAACGACGTCTTCGACTACGAGTCGGATCTGCGCAACCCGCGGAAGGGCGGTGCGCACGGAGCCGTGCTCGACCGCCGGCTGCATCGCCTGACGCTGTGGGCCGCCGGCCTGAGCTGTCTGCCGTTC
The DNA here is from genome assembly GCF_042747925.1 of Microbacterium songi. Classification (NCBI taxonomy): domain Bacteria; kingdom Bacillati; phylum Actinomycetota; class Actinomycetes; order Micrococcales; family Microbacteriaceae; genus Microbacterium; species Microbacterium songi. The sequence continues at coordinate 675 of NZ_JBHZIE010000002.1, read as the reverse complement.
GTGGTCTATCTGGCGATCGTCGGCTCGCCCCTGTCCTGGCTGGTCCTGGCGATCAGCCTGTTCTTCGTCGTGTTCTACTCGGCGCCCCCGCTGCGCCTCAAGGAAGTGCCGTTCGCGGACTCGACGACGAGCAGCATCCACTTCTTCTCGCCCGCCGTCTATGGTCTGGTCCTCGCGGGCGCGTCGTGGACCGCACCGTTGTGGGCCGTCATCCTGGCGTTCGCGCTGTGGGGTGTCGCATCGCACGCCTTCGGCGCCGTGCAGGACGTGGTGGCGGACCACGAAGCGGGCATCGCTTCGATCGCCACCGCACGCGGGGCCCGCTGGACGGTGTGGTTCGCTCTGGCCTGCTACACCGCCGCGGGCGTCGTCATGCTCTTCACCGCGTGGCCCGGTCCCCTCGCGGCGGTGCTGGTGATCCCCTACCTCGCCGCCGTGTGGCCGTTCCGTGCCGTGACAGACGACACCGCACAGACGGCGACGCGGGGGTGGCGGCGGTTCCTCTGGATCAATCAGGTCGCCGGCTTCGGCGTCACCCTGCTGCTGTGCTGGCGCTGGCTGATGCCCGTCACCGCAGGTTGATCTTCTGACGGCCCGCGCCGACGCGAGCCTCCGCGGGGGGGGGGGGGGGGGGGGGTGCTGGGGGGGGGGGGGGGTTAGGAGACAAAATGGAGG